>NZ_BAFW01000229.1 GCF_000308535.1 Nocardia cerradoensis NBRC 101014
GGGGCGCTCGTCGCCCTCGCTCTCGGCGACCGCTACACGGTCGTGACGACCGACGGCGCCCCTGCCTGCGATCCGGCCACCCTGCAGGGCGTGCTGGCGCAGGCGACGACGCGCCGAACCCTGTTCCCCGCAAGCGAATTGCGCGACTCGCTACCCGCGACGATCGCCACGGGTGAACCGATGGTCCTCGGCCACATCCCGCTGCGCCGGGCGGATCTCGACACCGCCGACGCGCTCGTCTTCATCGCCGACACCGACGGGGAGCAGGTCCGGTACTGGTAGCGGCACCTGCGGGGTCGGACCGCGCGCGGTTCTGCTGAGCAGAATTCTGTTTTCTGGGCCCCCGGCACGCGTCACTGTAGGCGCTATGAGCACGACTGACTCCCCTGTCCGCTTGCGGGCGGTCGCGGCGCCGGATCAGCCGGATGTGACGCCCGCGCTCGAGCAGTTGTACCGCGGCTTCGAGCAGGAGCTGCTGGTGCCGCTGTGGACCGAGATCGGCGATCTGATGCCCGCCCATCCCCGCTCGCGGGCGGTGCCGCATCTGTGGCGCTGGGAGCGGCTGCTGCGGCTCGCGGCCGAGGCGGGCGATATCGTCCCCGTCGGCCGCGGCGGGGAACGTCGTGCGATCGCACTGGCGAATCCGGCCCTGGGCGGGCGGCCGTTCGCCACGCCGACGTTGTGGGCGGCGATCCAATATCTGATGCCGGGCGAGGACGCGCCCGAACATCGCCACACCCAGCACGCGTTCCGCTTCGTGGTGGAGGGCTCGGGCGTGTGGACGGTGGTCGGCGGCAACGGTGAGCGGGCGGTCGGCGACGCGGTCCCGATGCGCCGCGGCGATTTCCTGCCGCAGGCGGGCTGGAACTGGCACGCCCACCACAACGCGACCGCGGCGCCCATGGCGTGGATCGACGGGCTCGACATCCCGTTCCAATACCTGACAGAGGCGCAGTTCTTCCAGTTCGGACGCACGGATATCGATGCGGCCGAACGGATTACGCCGCAGCGCTCACGCTCGGAACGACTGTGGGGTCATCCCGGATTGCGGCCGCTGTCGGTCGGCGAGGTCGCGCCCGGTTCGCCGCTGCTCGCCTACAAATGGGAGCACACCGACGCCGCCCTCACCGACCAGCTGCAGCTGGAGCGGGAAGGGTACGGCGGCACCGTCGAACCCGGCCACGCCGCGGTCCGATTCACCAATCCGCACAACGGCGCCGACGTGCTGCCGACGATTCGCGCCGAGTTCCACCGGATCGCTCGCCACGCACAGACCGCGCCCGTGCGCGAGACCGGTTCGTCGGTGTATCAGGTCTTCGACGGCTCCGGCACGGTGACCGTCGGCGAGACGACGTGGTCGGTGACCCGCGGCGACCTGTTCGTCGTTCCCTCATGGGAATCGTTGTCCGTCACTTCCGAATCCGGCCGCACCGATTCCGACTCCGGCGCATTGGACCTCTTCCGGTTCTCGGATGCGCCCGTCTTCGAAGCACTACACCTCGACCGTCAGGAGACCGTCCGATGAAACTGGCCACCCTCCGCGTCGACGGCGGCACCCGCGCGGTCCGCCTCGACGGCGACCGTCTGGCCGACCTCGGCTACGACGACCTCGGCGCGCTGTTCGCCCGCGACGACTGGCCCACGGTCGCCGCCGCGGCCACCGGGCAGACCTGGCCGGTAGCGGGCGCCGACTTCGCCCCCGTCGTGCCGAACCCGTCGAAGGTGATCTGCGTCGGGCACAACTACACCAACCACATTCGGGAGATGGGCCGCGACATGCCCAGCTACCCCACCCTTTTCCCGAAATTCGCCGACTCGCTCATCGGCCCGGACGATCCGATCGTGAAGCCCGCCGAGACCGATGCCCTGGACTGGGAGGTCGAACTGGTGGTCGTCATCGGAAAACCGGTGCGCCGAGCCACCGAGCAGCAGGCCACGGACGCCATCGCGGGCTTCACCGTCATGAACGATATCTCCGTGCGGGACTGGCAGTTCCGGACCATCGAATGGACCCAGGGCAAGATCTGGGATTCCGTCACGCCCGTCGGCCCCTACGTCGTGACGCCGGACGAGGTGGGCGGCGTGCGGCCCGCACTGCGGGTCGAGACCGTCGTCGACGGGAACGTCGTCCAGCAGGACGACACCGGCACCCTCCTGTTCGATCCGGTCCACCTCGTGCGATACGTCTCGACGATCATCCGGTTGAATCCGGGCGACATGATCGCCACCGGCACCCCCGCCGGAGTCGGGCACGCACGCGATCCGAAGATGTATCTCGTGGGCGGGGAAACCGTGGTCACCCGAATCGACGGCCTAGGGGCGTGCACCAACAAGGTCGTGCGGGCATCGTGACCGGGCGAACGCTCGCGGACGCGCTGCGATGGGCCGAGCACGGCACTTCCCTGTTCGGCACCAGGGTCGCTCTTCTGGACGAGACGTCGATGTCGGCGCCGAGCCTGCTGCCCGGCTGGACGCGCAAACACCTCGTCGCGCACGTCGCCGCCAACGCGGACGCGCTCGGCAATCTGGTGCACTGGGCCCGGACCGGCGTCCGCACCCCGATGTATTCCTCGGCGCGGCAACGTGATTCCGATATCGAGCAGGGCGCGACCCGCTCGGCGGCCGAACTGATGGCCTGGCTCGACGCGTCGGTCCAAGCGCTGTCGGTGGCAATGGATTCCCTGACCGGCGACGACTGGCGCCGCGAGGTCGTCACCGCGCAGGGGCGGACCGTCCCGGCCACGGAGATCCCCTGGCTGCGGGCACGGGAAGTGTGTGTCCATGCCGTCGATCTCGGCACGGGCGCCGGCTTCGCCGACCTTCCCGGCGAATTCCTGTCCGCGCTCATCGACGACATCCGCGCCAAGCGCGGACTCGACACGCGGCCGCGCGGCCCGCTGCCCGAGGTCGCCGCCTACCTCGCCGGTCGTCCCCACTCGCTCGCCGACGTCCCCGACCTCGGCCCCTGGTTGTAAGGAAGCTGCACTATGAGCACCTCCGATGTGGTGATCGCCGGCGGCGGAATCGGCGGATTGAGTACCGCTTTCGCGCTGTCACGTCTCGGTCTGCGAGTCCGGGTCCTGGAGCAGGCGGAGCAATTCGGCGAGGTCGGCGCCGGCATTCAGCTCGCCCCGAACTGCACCCGCATCCTGGCCGAGTACGGACTGCTGGAGCAGGCGACAGCGCGTGGCGTCGTCCCCGACCGCATGGTGATGCGCGATGCGGTCGACGCGAGCGAACTGACCGCGCTGGACCTGCGCGACCTCGAACGACGGTACGGATTTCCGTATCTGGTCATCCACCGCAGCGACCTGCATGCCCTGTTCCTCGACGCGTGCCGCGACGCCGGTGTCGAACTGCTCACCGAGCAACGAGTCACCGCATATACGCAGGACGGCGAGAAAGCCAGCGCCACAACGGATTCCGGTGCCGTGCACGAGGCGCCGGTCGTGATCGCGGCCGACGGACTGCATTCGGTCGCGCGGCGCCGGTTCGCCGACGATCGGCCGGTCTCCTCGGCGTACGTCGCCTATCGCGGGACCGTGCCGATCGCGTCGGTCGATCGGCCGGTCGATCTGTCCGAGGTCGTGGTGTACGTGGGCCCGCGGTGCCACTTCGTCCACTACGGATTGCGCGGCGGCGATCTGCTCAATCAGGTCGCGGTCTTCGAATCCCCCAAGGCCCTGGCCGGACTCGCGGACTGGGGCACCCCCGACGAGCTGGACGACGCCTTCGCCGGCAACTGCGAATTCGTCCGGGAACGCCTGCCGCACATGTGGCGCGACAAATGGTGGCGCATGTACGACCGCGATCCGATCGACACCTGGGTCGACGGCCGGATCGCTCTGCTCGGCGACGCCGCCCACCCACCGCTGCAATACCTGGCCCAGGGCGCGATCATGGCGATCGAGGACGGCTGGGTTCTCGCCGAACACGCGCGGCGGCGACGCGGCGCCGGCGCAACCGTCGACTGGGACGGTGCCCTGGCCGCCTATCAGGCGGTTCGTCCCGAACACTGCCGCCGCGTCGTGCTCACCGCCCGCGCCTGGGGCGAACTGTGGCATCTCGACGGGCGGCGCCGCGAACAGCGCAATATTCTCCTGCGCGCCCGCGAGACCGGCGACTACTCCTTCACCGACTGGATCTACGGCCCGACCGCGCTGGTCCCCGAGGAGGAACCGGCCATGTTCACCCCGATCCCGCTCACCGCGGCCGATCGGATCACCGGAGTCGATTCGGTCGCCCGCTGAACCGCCCACCACCCCGGCCCGGCACCGATACCATCGAGCGAATGTCGTCCGGAATCACTGGTGGCCGCGGATTTTGCGCACAGGGTGAAACTCAACGTCGACCTGTTCTTCCGCTACCTGCGCACCGGGATCGAACCCGGCGAGGACGACACCGCCGATATGGTGCGGCTCGCGGTCGAACGCGTCCCTGACGGCGCGGCGGTCACCGACGTCCTCGACGCCCCGTTCATGCTGAACCTGTTCGGCAAACCCGTTGGGCAATAACGGATTCGAGCACCAACGGATGGCCGGGCCGGGCGTCGGCCCTCAGGACAGGATCGAGTGGATGTGGCGGCCCCGGAGGGCGTCGTGGGTGTGCTCGGCGAGCCAGGCGGCGAAATCCGTATCAGCGGCGGGCGTGTGATCGAAGAAGGCTGCGCAGGCGACGGTATCGCCGTGCTCGACGACGACGTCGATCGTTTCGCCGCGCTGGGTGACAGCGAAGGCCGCTGCCGGGGTGCGCGGCAGGCGATGTCGGCGTCCGGCGTCCGCGGGCCGGATATCGCTGACCGTCGCCGCGACGATGTCGACGACGTTGTCGTGCCGGCGGCGTAGCCGGCGCGGCACATCGGTGACCACGGTATGCACGGCGAGAATCAGTTCGGCGAGATCGTCGAAATCCACCGTCACGGTGGGCACGTGGCGCGGTTCTGCCGTCACGACAACCACGCCTCCTTCCTCGAACCTGGGGCGTTGCCATCCCACACCACTGGAGTCTGCCTCGCGGCGGCGAGTGCGCCAGTCGGCGTTTCGCACGACGACGGGTCGATCGTCCGTGAACGCTCGAGCGGCTGGACGTAATGAATTACCCCGGCGCAGTGATTAACAATCATCACTCGCTGCCGGATTCGCGCGCCGAGATCGGCGCCGCCGGGCACGGTCGGCACAGGAGGGGGCAGGGTGCAGGAGAATGTCGCGGCCGGGAACCCGTATCGCATCGGCGTCGTCGAGGATCACCAGGTCACCATCGCGGGCCTGCGCCAGATCCTCGCCGGCGAGCCCACTGTCACCATCGCGGCCACGGCCGCATCGGTAACCGAATTACTGGACGCCACAACGGATCTGGCACTCGTCGTGCTCGATCTGCGGCTTCCCGACGGATCCTCCCCCGCCACCAATATCGAGCACCTGCGGGCCGCCGGCATCGAAACCTTGGTGTTCACCTCCGGCGACGAACCGTTCCTGGTGCGCGCCGCCGCGCGGGCCGGCGTTCTCGGCGTGGTGCGGAAGTCGGAACGCGACGAGGTGGTCGCCGCCGCCGTGCGCGACGCCGCGGCCGGCCGCCAGGTACCGACGACGGACTGGGCGGTCGCCATCGACTCCGACGAGAACTTCGCCACTGTCACGCTCAGCCCGCGCCAGCGCGATGTCCTGGCCCTGTACGCCTCGGGAGAACCGGCGGCCCGCGTCGCGCGGCTCACCGGCCTGACCGAAGACACGGTCAACGCCTATCTGGCCCGGATCCGGCAGAAATACGCGGAGGCGGGGCGGCCTTCGCGCACCAAGACCGAACTGTTCAAACGTGCTCTGGAGGACGGGTGGCTGCCGATACCACGTCGACGCCGGTAGATCCGGACGCCGGTCGCGCACGGACGACGGTCGGCCCGGCCGAGGACCGCATCACCCGGTTGTTCGCCCGCTTCCTGTCCTCCGGGTACGTCGCCTATCTGTTCCTGATGGCCGCGACCATCGTCAGCCAGGCCGACGACCTGGCCCTGTGGTGGACCGTGCTCGCCGTGGGCCTCGTCTACGGCCCGGCGGTGGTGATGGGCCTGTTCTCGTTTCATCCCGACCTCCGGTGGGTGCGCGCGACCGCCGCCGTCACCGCCCTGGGCTTCGTGGTCGCGGCCGCCCTGTGGCCCGTGGCGTGGAACGGGGAACTGCTGCGCGCCGATGCGTGGATCTCCACCATTCCCGGCTTGGCCGGATTGTCCGCGGCACTGGTCTGGCCCCCGGGCCGGACCGTGGCCGTGCTGCTCGCGGCGGTGATCCCGGTCCAGCTCATCAATCACCTCTGCCGGGCGCCCGGGCACAACGGCCGCTTCGTCCCGGACCTGCTGTTCGCGATCAGCTTCTGCCTGCTCTTCGTCGCGGCCGGGCTGATGGCGATGCGCACCGGACGGATTCTGGACGCGACCCGGAACGAAGCCCACGCGGTCGCGGCCGCCGCGGCGGCGGCGACCGCGCGCACCGTCCAACGCGCCCGGTTCAACGCACTGCTGCACGACTGGGTGATGTCGACCCTGCTGGCCGCCGCGCGCGGAACCCAGCGGTCGGAGGTACGCCACCAGGCCGAACTGGCACTGGGCAAGCTGAACGACGTGGGTTCGGAAGGCGCACAAGGATTTACGGCCGTGACAGCGGCCGCGCACATCCGCACCGCGGTCGCCGACGTCGACGACCGGCTGCCGGTCACCGTGCGCGAGGACCCGGACGGCGGCGACCGCTACTTTCCCGCCGAGCCGATACAGGTCCTGGGCGCCGCCGTCGCGGAAGCCGTGCGCAACAGCGTCATTCACGCCGGAGCGCACGCCGCGCGCACGGTGAGCCTCCGATTCGACGAGGGGCGGATCACGGTCGTCGTGACCGACGACGGCCGCGGATTCGATCCGGCGAAGGTCCCCTCCCACCGCCTCGGACTGGCCGTCAGCATCGTGGAACGGGTGCGCCGCCTGCCCGGTGGTGAGGTCGAGGTGCGCAGCCGTCCGGGCGCCGGTACGCGGATTCACCTGTCATGGCGGGCGGTCGAGCGATGAGCGCGGCCACCGGCCCCGTCCGCGATGCCCGCACCCTCCTGGGCATGGATACCCGGCCCGCCTGGCTGATCGCGGCCTTCTACCTGATCTCGGAAGCGGCACTGAGCCTTTCGTCCGCGCAGCAGACCCGTCACCTGTGGCCGGTGCTCGCCGGACTGGCCGTCACCGTCGCGGCGACCGCGGCACTGCTGCGCATCCGGCCCGATCCGCTGCCCCTCCCCGCGACCGCCGCGCTGGCCGCCTCGATTCCGGCGACCGCGGCACTGACCCTGTTCAACCTGCCGATTCCGCCGACCTCCGTCGCGCAACTGTGGTCGTTCGGGTGCGGGACGGTGACCGCGACCTTCATGTGCGTGCGCGGGCGGACGGGCGCCGCGTGGGCCGGTCTGCTGTCGATGATCGCCACCTCCGCCGTATGGTCGTGGCAGAGCGGGCAGGGCTTCGGTCACGGCGTCGCGATTTCGGCGATCAATCTGGGCCCGCTGATGATGGCGACCTTCTTCGCCTACACCCTGCGTCCCGCTGCCCGCGCCATCTTCCGGCTGCGGGAGGAATCGACCCGGCAGGTGGGCTCCGAAGCCGCCGCGGCCGCCGCACTCGACGAACGCCGGGCCCAGATCCAGCGCCTGGACGATATGGTTCGCCCGATTCTGGAACGCATCGCCGGCCCGCAGCCGCTCGACGACCGCACCCGCGACGACTGCCGCCTGATCGAGGCACATCTGCGCGATACGCTGCGCGCCCCCGTGCTCGCCGCCGAACCGGTCACGACGGCGGCGCGCGCGGCCCGGTTGCGCGGCGTCGACGTCGTCCTGATCGACGACCACGGCCTGGACGACCTGCCCGCCGCCACCCGCCGCCGGGTTCTGGGCACCGTCGCCGCGGAGTTGGCCACCACGGCCGCCGGGACGGTTCATGTGCGAATTCTGCCGCCGCACAGGGCGATTCTGGCCACGGTCGTCGTCAACCATCCGGGCTCCGGCATCCGGCGGATCGAAATCGACGCCCCCGGAACGCGCGCCGGCGCGCCGGGCTGATCCGCCACCGCGTCGTCAGATGTCGTCGAGATCCAGATACCCGTCCTGCAGGGCGCGCGCCAGCAGGGCTGCCTTCGTCGGCGCCGGCCTGCCCGCACCGCGGTACTTCTCCCGGATCCGGGCGAGGTGAGTGTTGACCGTTCCGGGCGCGATGAACAGCTTGCGGCAGACCTCGCCTTTGGTCTCGCCGAGAATCCACGCGAGCAGTACTTCCACTTCCCGGGCGCTGAGCTGCGGTCGTGGTTCCGGGGCGGCCGCGAGCGTTGTGCGATGGGTGAGACAGGCCGGAACCGGCGACAATTCGGACACGATGTCTTCCTGTTCTGCAGAAGCCGACGGCGTCGCCGTTCCCCCGGCGACGTGTCCGTGGAACGCTACGCAGTTGCCGGGCCGCCCGGCAGGTTCCAGTTGCTTGACACGAAAACTGGGGTCACCGTTCGCTCGGAAAACGAAGGGACTCACCGGGCCCATCCGCCACACTCGACATATGACCGCCGCCGCGCAACGCTTCGCCGCCACGCCCGTCCCGCGCCGACCACTCCGGAGGGCATGGGTGCCGGTGGTCGCCGGCGCAGCTCTGGTCGCGCTGAGCGGCTGCGGAAATGGGACCGAAAACGCCACCGCCACTACGACTTCCGCCACTACGACTTCCGCCACCTCTGCGGCCGTGTCACCGACGCCGGTCGGCCACACCACGCGCGAAACCGCTCCCGCCACCACGAATTCCGGCGCGGCGGACTGCACCACCGACCTCTCGGCGCCGGAGGTTCGCCGGGCCGTAGCGACCCTGCCGCCGTACGACGCCGGTGGCGGTGTCAGCTGGGCATGGAACGACAACCCGCCCGCATTGCGCGGCACCTACAACCGGTGTTCGACACTGTCGGTCGTGGTGGTGACGGTCCAGGGCGCCACCGCGAGCTCCCCGGAGCACGCACTGCTGTTCCACCGGGGCGACTACGTCGGCACCGCGACACCGAAAGCCCAGGCATTCACCACCATCGACACCCGGGCCGGTACCGACGACACCGTCGTGCTGACCTACAAGACGCCGGGCAGCTGCAACGCCTGCCCCGACGGGACCTATACGACGGTGTCGTTCCGTTGGAACGGTTCGGGCGTGGACACGCAGGGGCGTCCGCCGATCAACTGATCGTCTCCCGAAGCGTTCAGACGGCCGAAATCTGGTGCGCCAGATCGAATTTCATGAAGACGTCGGCACGATCGTAGGGAATCGGCCGCAGTTCCTCCGGCGGAACGTGCACGAACCCCACCGATTCGTACAGATGCACGGCATCGGCCAGACGCCCGTTGCTCGCCAGGAACAGCGAGGTCGCGCCGGACGCGCGGGCGTGGTCGATGGCCGCGTTCAGCAGCAGGCGGCCGATCCCCGCGCCCCGGGCCCGCGGCGCGACCGCCATTTTCGAGATCTCGAAAACACCCGGATCCTCCGCGACGAGCGCGACGCACCCGACGCGGTCGGCACCGTCGCGTGCGATCAGCACCTGCCCGCCGTCGGCCACGATCCGCTGCGGGTTGTCCAGGGTGGCGAGGTCGGCCGGTTCGACGCCGAACAGAGCGGTGATCCATTCCAGATTGAGTTCTTTGAAGGCGGCGGCGTCGGCCGGCCCGGACATCGGTTCGACGAGAATCACTTCACCAGGATGCGCGCCGCAACCCATAGCGTCCAATATTCGATAGCTCCGATTGATATCTTGAACTTATGGATGGCGGCGTATGGACGGAGTAGAGCTGCGACATCTGCGCTACTTCCTGGCCGTCGCGGAGGAATTGCATTTCGGCCGCGCGGCCGCCCGTCTGCACATCGCGCAGCCCGCCCTGACCCAGCAGATCCGGCGGCTCGAGACGCTGCTCGGCGCCCGCCTGTTCGATCGCACCTCACGCACCGTGGCCCTCACCCCCGCCGGCGCCGTACTGCGTGAGCGCGCCGAGGCCCTGCTGGGGCATGCGCACCGCGATCTGGCCGAGGTCTCCCGCATCGGACAGGGCGGGCAGGGGACGCTCTATCTGGGTTTCGTGCCGTCGGTACTACCGCTCGAACCGCTGCGCGGGGTGCGCGCGTTCCGCGACCGCTATCCGCTGGTCGAGGTCGACCTGGTCGAGGGGTTCACCAGCCATCTGATGGAACGGCTCGCCAACGGCGCCCTGGACCTCGCGATCGTGCGCGATCCCGACCCGCAGCCGGGGACCACCACCACACCGCTCATGACCGAGCCGTTCGTCGCGGTGGTGCCCGACGACCATCCGCTCGCCGCGCGCGATACCGTCACCGGCGCCGATCTGGTCGACCACCCGATGGTCTTCTTTCCCCGTGCCGCCGGCTCGCTGGCCCACGACCGGAACCTGGCGCCCCTGCTCCGATCGGGCCGCCGGCCTCGCATCGTGCAGGAGGCCACCAACTGGACCATCATTCTCTATCTGGTGGCCGCGGGCCTCGGCATCACGGTCGCGCCGCGCAGCGCGACCTTCACGGCACCGGCCTCGGCGCGCATCATCGCGCTGACCGAAACCGATTCCGACACAACCATTTACACCGCGCACCGCACCGGCGACGAGCGAGCGCTGGTCCACAATCTGCTCGCCCTGCTGCCCGGCCCGGGCACGGCGTGAGCGTGACGGTCAGGACAGCAGTTTGCGCATGATCTTGTTGCCGAACCCGTAGCGGATGAGACCGTCGAGGCTGCGAATGGTCTTCTCCGAGTAGGGGTACCAGATGCTTTCCCCCTTGGGCTGCCAGCGGTCGATCAGCACCGGCTGGGCGTGGGTGAAGCCGCGCAGCGCGCCCGGGCCGTTGACCTGGCCGACACCGCTGTCCTTGCGTCCACCGAAGGGCGCCTCGGGCACCCCGTAGATGACGGCCGCGTCGTTGTGCACGACGGAACCGGTGGTGAGCTGGGCCGCGATGCGCCGGGCCTTGGCTGCGTCCTTGGTGAACACCGAACCGCTCAGCCCGTATTTGCAGTCGTTGGCCAGCCGGATGGCCTCGTCCTCGTCGCGGACCCGCATGATGGCGGTGACCGGACCGAACGTCTCCTCGGTCATCAACTCCATGTCGTGATGCACGCCGACGACCACGGTGGGCTGGAAGTACAGGCCGTCACCGGTGTCCGCGGCGCCGCCCACCACGATGTCGGCGCCCTTGGCCTTCGCGTCGTCGATGTGGCGGATCACGATGTCGCGCTGGCGATCCCAGAACAGCGGGCCCATATCGGTGTCACCGGGACCGTAGGTGACCGCCGCGGCCTTCTCGGTGACCAGCCGGATGAATTCGTCGGCGACGCTGTCGACCACGTAGATGCGTTCCACGCTCATACAGACCTGGCCGGTGTTGAACATCGACAGATACACCGCACCGGCGGCGGCGCGCTCGAGATCGGCGTCCGCGCAGACGATCATGGCGTCCTTGCCGCCCAGTTCCAGAGTGCACGGCAGCAACCGCGTCGCACAGGCGGCCGCGATCTTGCGGCCGGTGCCGACGCTGCCGGTGAAGCACACCTTGTCGATTTCCGAATCGACCAGCGCCGCACCGGTTTCGCCGTCACCGTGCAGTACCTGCACAACATCCTTCGGCACTCCGGCCTCGTGCAGCACCCGCGCCACCCATTCCCCCGACCGCGGCGTCACCTCCGACGGTTTGAACACCACGGTGTTGCCGGCGACCAGTGCCTGCACCACTGGATTGAGCGACAGCACGAACGGGGCGTTCCACGGCGTCACGACACCGACCACGCCGAGCGGCTGATACTGCATGTACAGCTTCTTGAACGGTTTCAGATAGCCGTGCAGCCGCTGCCGATGCGAGCGCAGATCACGCCGGGCGCGCCCGGTCCAGTAGTTGAGGAAGTCGCAGGCGGGCACGATCTCGACGCCGAGCGCCTCGGCCTCGGGCTTACCGGTCTCGGTGCGGATGGTCTCGGCGACCTCCGCGCGGCGGGCGACGATCACACCGACGGCGCCGCGCAGGATCTCGGCGCGCTCGGCGATGCTGCGCGCGGCCCAGGCCGGCTGAGCGGCCCGGGCACGCGCGACCGCGCTCTGCACCTCGGCGGTGGTGTCCACCTCGAGTTCGCCGATGCGCCGGCGATCCACCGGACTGTCCAGCGCCAGCGTGCGCCGGTCGCCCTCGCTCGTCGGCAGTTGGTGGACGATGGCCATGATCTTCCCCTCGGTCGGAACTGGCATTCCAGTGCGATTTCGGTTGTCACACAAGGGTTGTCGCACCCGAATCGATCGCACGGCGGACGGCCCTCGTGACCTGGTAGACAACTTACCAAAACTGTCTACTCTTGGCGAGAACTTGTTCTAGATTTCCGCCGGGCAGATCCGCGCGGACCGCTCTCGCGCTACCGATAACCGCGCTTCAGCAGGTATTTCGCCCCCGCGCCGAAACCCTCCGGACTCAGCACGTCGAATCCGAAGGCGTCGGCGAGCCGGTTGGTCGTGTTGAACGCGGCGCACACCGCCAAGGCGTCCTCGACCTGCTGCGGCGACACCCCAGCGGACAGCACCTTGCGGACATCGTCGGCGGAGATCTCTCCGTCGCGAGTCAGCGTGCCCAGCAGCACCAGTGTCTCGCGCAGGCCCGCACCGATCGGCGCGGATTCCGGATCATCGAGCACCGCACGGACTTTCGCGTCGTCGGCATAGGCCTGCCCCGCGGTCGCGCTGTGCGCACCGATGCAGAACGCGGAGGCGTTGACCTTCGACACGTACGCCGCCATCAGCTCCCGGTCGGCGACCGACCACTCGGAAGGGCCGCGCATCGCCGCGTGGGTGAACGCCTGCGCTCGCGCGCCGTAGAAGTCCGGCCGGTAGAACACCAGCTTCGCGGCGTCGGGCAGCGGCTGACCGGAGAACAATCGAACGGCCCTGAACAGCAGCTTGGTTCCGGGCCGATAGCCGTGGTTCAGGATGTCCGGTCGCATCAGGCACACTCCCGGGTCGCTTCGGCGAGCGCGGCGAGTCCCGCGTCGTACTGGCGTGCGGACTGGCCGACCGCGGCCGCGATCACCAATTCGACGAGTTCGTCCTCGCCGAACCCCGAGGCCCGCGCCGCGGCGAAGTCGGCATCGGTCACCTCGGTCGGGCGAGTCGCGACCTTGTCGACCAGTTCACGCAGCGGGAGCGGTCCGGCGTTCGCGAAGGCTTGCGCCCGCTGTTCGCGCGGCGTTCTGCCGTCGCCGTCGAGCACCCGATCCACCAGATCCCGGAATACCGCGCGCTTGTCCTGCGCCATCTCGCCTCCTCACAGCCGGTTCCCGACGCGAGCCGTGACGGCAGGCGCCACGGACACGAATGTACCTCCGGAAGCGGGGTCCGCATGCTCCGCCGGCGAAATCGGGCCGCGCCGGATCAGTCCCTCTCGCGGAGCAGGCGGTCGAGCCCCCCGGAGAGAAAGGCGACCTGATCCTCGTAGAAGGTGGTCAGCACATCGGCGGGCAAAGGGTCGGGGTGGGCGTGCCAGTCCCCCGCGCGGGCGAGCGCCTGCAGAAATCCCATGAGGGCGATGGCCCAGCGCGATTCCAGGCGTGCGGGATCGGCCTCGGGGAAGGTGCGGCGCAACTGGACGTGCAGATGCTCGCGCAGATTCTCCTCCACCGCGCGCAGGGCGGGATGGTCGCGCGCCGAGACCTGGGTGACGATTCTGACCCACCGCATACCGCGGGTGCGGTGCCGCAGGAGCAGATCGCGGTAGGGCTCGGTGACGGCGCGCACCACCTCCTCGGTGGTCGGCGCTTCGTCGCGCGCGGCGAGCCGGTCGGCATTGGCGCGAATGCTGTCGCGCACCGGGCCGCCGAGATCCAGCAGCACCGCCGCGATCAGGTCGTCCTTGGTGCCGAAGTGATAGTTGACCGACGCCGGCCCCAGGCCCGCGGCCGCGTTCACCGCGCGCACCGACACCGCGTCGACCCCGTGCGCGGCGAACAGACGCTCGGCCGTTTTCACGAGCCGGCCGCGGGTCGCGGTGCCCTGCCGGTTGGGCGCTGGAGCGGACACGGGATCACCTCCATACTGGTTCGATCGATCCGATCTGCCGGGAAACCTTATCTCATACGCACAGGGAAAGCATTGGCGTGCAGGAATTCTCGAGCCGTCTCGATCACCGAGACCGGAACCTTTTCGATCAACTGATCCATGTTAAGCAGGACACAGCGCGGTGAAGCAGATCACAGACGCGCCGTTCGAAGGAGACTCCGTGCACCCGTCCGAATCCTTACGATTCGGGGCCTTCCTCGCCCCGTACCATCCACTGAACGCCGACCCCGCCCTGCAGTTGCGGCGCGATATCGATCTGATGGAACACCTCGACCACCTCGGATTCGACGAGGCATGGATGGGTGAGCACCATTCGACGGGTGCCGAAATCGTGCCCGCGCCCGACGTTTTCATCGCCGCCGCGGCCGAACGGACGCAGCGGCTGCGCTTCGGCACCGGCGTGGTGTCACTGCCCTACCACCACCCGCTGGTCACCGTCGACCGCATCACCCAGCTCGATCTGCAGACCCGGGGGCGGCTGATCTTCGGCACCGGGCCGGGCAAGATCCCGCTCGACGCGCACATGATGGGCATCGACCCCTCCGACCAGCGCCGGCGCCAGGGCGAGGCGCTCGAGGCGATCCTGGCGCTGCTGCGCGGCGACGTGGTGAACATGTCCACCGATTGGTTCACCCTGCGCGACGCTCGCGCCCAGCTACCCACCTACGACCCGGCCGGGATCGAGATCGCCACGGCCTCCACCGTCTCCCCCAACGGCTCGGTGCTCGCCGGCACCCACGGCTTGTCACTGCTGTCGCTCGCCGCCAGCTCCCCGGCGGGTTTCGATGTGCTGGACCGCAATTGGGGAATCTACGACAAGGTGTGCGCGGAGCACGGTCACAGCGCGGACCGATCGCGGTGGCGGCTGGTCAATCCGATGTTCCTCGCCGAAACCCGGGCCGACGCCGAGCGCGCCGTCGCCCGCCGGATCGGATCGATGGCGGCCTATGTGAACCGCCAGACCGGACAGCGACCCGAGTGGGCCGAATCCGGTAGGGGAATCATCGACCACTGGCGCAACGACAGCCTCGGCGAATTCGGCCAGGCCGTATCGGGACACCGGACGAGGCGATCGCGCAGATCGACCGGCTCCTCGACAAGACCGGAGGCTTCGGCACCCTGCTGATCCTGCATGTCGACATGGCCGACTGGGAGGACACCAAACGCAGCTACGAACTGTTCGCCTCGGAGGTGATCCCGCATTTCCGGCGGCGCAACCTCGGCCGCGAGGCGAGTCTGCAGTACGCCGAGGATCACCGCGACCGCCTCATCGGCGGACTGGTCACCGCGATCACCAAGGCCCACACCGACTACTACGGCGAATCCGCCGCGACAGGAGCGTGAATCGATGCGTGCCGTGGGATATCTCGACGGAGAATTCGCTGTCACCGAGGTCGCGGATCCGCCGGCTCCCGGCCCGGGACAGGTGCGCATCGCGGTCGCCGCCTGCGGCATCTGCGGCAGCGACCTGTCGATGGCCGAGGACGCCGGGCGGTTCGTGCGGGTCGCCGCCGACAGCGGTTATCCGCTGGCCACCTTCGACATCGCACGACCGGTGGTGCTGGGACACGAATACGCCGGGACGATCGTCGAAACAGGTTCGGGCGTCACGGATTTCGCGGTCGGCGACCGCGTGGCGGGCATCGGACTGGCCACCGAGGCCGACACCGGCATCCCGACGATCATCGGCTATTCCAACGACTATCACGGCGCGTTCGGCGAGCACATCGTGGTGGACAGCGTCTGGGTCCGGCACGTGCCGGACGGGCTGTCGCTGGAGCATGCCACGCTGGCCGAACCGCTGCACGTCGGCGAGATGCACGTGCAGCAATCCGGTCTGCGGGCCGGTGATTCGGCCCTCGTGATCGGCTGCGGCGCCATCGGTCTGGGTGCGATCATCGCCGCCAAGGCGCACGGCGCGGGTGTGGTCGTCGCCTCCGAGCCGTCTCCCAAGCGCCGCGCCCTGGCGCTCGCGGTGGGCGCGGACGTCGCCGTCGATCCCACCGAACAGGATCCGATTCAGGTCTGGAATACCCTTGTCGCAGAGCGTAATTCGCTCGTCGATCCGGGCGCGGTGGGCACGCTGATCGCCTACGAATGCAGCGGCCGGCCAGGCATGCTCGACACCCTCATGCACGGGTTGCCGTTCGATTCGCGCATCCAGGTACTGGCCGCGGGATTCGCGACCGAGACGATCGTGCCGGTGGTGGGCCAGTTCCGCCGCATCGCCGTCAATTTCGGGCACGGTCCCTACGAGGACGCCTACGACATCACGCTGCGGCGCCTGGCGTCGGGGGAGATCGACGCCGACGCGATCATTACCGGCCGCGTGGGACTCGACGGGGTCGCCGACGCGTTCACAGCCCTGCGCGCGCCCGACGAACACGTGAAGATCCTGGTCCTGCCGGAGCGACGATGACGGCGCGGCGGGGACGTCCGGCCGCGCACCGGCCTCGCGAATTCCCTGCCAAACTAGTTGGACGTCCGATAATCTCCCGCCTATGAGTCTCGATCCCCGCACGCACACCATCGACGGCGTGCTGCACCGTTCGGCGGCGAAGGTTCCCGGCCGCACCGCGCTGACATTCGACGGCCGGAGCTACACCTACCGGGAACTCGATGCCGCGGTCACCCGGGCGGCGGCCCACCTGCTCGACCTCGGCCTGGCCGCGGGCGATCGGGTCGCCGCCTACGGCACCAATTCCGATGCGTACGTGATCGGATTTCTGGCCTGTGCCCGCGCCGGCCTGGTGCACGTTCCGGTGAACTACGCCCTGAAGGGCGGGGAGCTGAGTTATCTCGTCGCGCAGTCGGGTGCGCGGGCGGTCCTGGCCGACCCGGCGCTGATCGGCACGCTCGACCACGTGCGCGGCGACCTCACCGCGGTCGAATACGTCGTACCGCTGCGCGATGCCGACGGATCGCTGCGGGCCGTCGCCGACGCGGCGGGCGAGGTCTCCGACTTCTCGTCCCGGGCGGCCGCGACCGACCTCGCCCAACTGCTCTACACCTCGGGAACGACGTCGAAACCCAAGGGCGCCATGATGACTCACGAGGCGCTCGTCTTCGAGTACGTCTCCTCGGTGATCGCGCTGGACCTGCGTCCCGACGACAATCCGCTCGTCGCCATGCCGCTGTACCACTCGGCGGGCATGCACGTGTTCATGCTGCCCTACCTGTCGGTCGGCGCGACCGTGCACCTGATGGCCACTCCGGACATCCCGGAGATCCTGCGCCGGATCGAACAGGACCGGATCGGTTCGCTGTTCCTCGCCCCGACCGTCTGGGTGCCGCTGTCCCACCACCCCGACCTCGACCGCCGCGACCTGTCCTCGCTGCGCAAGGCGCAGTACGGTGCCTCGATCATGCCCGTGACCGTGCTGAACCGGCTGCGCGAACGCTATCCCGACCTGGGCTTCTACAACTGCTTCGGGCAATCGGAGATCGGGCCGCTCGCCACGGTGCTGCGCCCGGAGGAACATGCCGAACGGCCGTCGTCGTGCGGACGGCCGGTGTTCTTCGTGGAAACTCGTGTCGTCGACACCGAGGGCAACGACGTCGGCCCCGGCGAGCCGGGCGAAGTGCTCTACCGCTCGCCGCAGCTGTGCCGCGGCTACTGGGACAATCCGGACGCGACCGCGGAGGCGTTCCGCGACGGATGGTTCCACTCCGGCGACCTGGTGACGCGGGATGCCGACGGCTACATCACCGTCGTCGACCGGATCAAGGACGTCATCAACACCGGCGGCATCCTGGTGGCCTCCCGCGAGGTCGAGGACGCCCTCTACAGCCATCCCGCGGTCGCCGAGGTCGCGGTCATCGGCATCCCGGACGAGAAGTGGATCGAGGCCGTCACCGCCGTCGTCGTCCTGCACGAAGGCCGGGAGACGACCGCCGATGCGCTGATCGCGCACGTCAAGGATCTGATCGCACCGTTCAAGGTGCCCAAGAGCATTCGCTTCGCCGCGGCGCTCCCCCGCAACCAGAGCGGCAAACTCCTCAAACGCGAACTGCGCGAACCGATGACGACAGCGGACTGAGCGGATCACCTCAGCGCGCGATCACCGAGACGCTGTCACCAGGGCCCGATGACATGCTCGAGCAGGGCCAGCGCGAACGCGCCCACCACCGCGAGCCCGAACCCCGCCGCGGTGGTGAGCGCCAGCGCACGCCCCAGCCGCCGGCCGTGCGCACGCACGAGCATCAGACCCGCCGCACCACCGAGCGCGGCCAGCAGCAGGCCGCCGCCCATCACGAGATAGAACACCGCGGCCAGCGCCGCGTTCACCGCCTCGTGCGGTCCTCGGGCGTACACACCGAACGGAATCGGAAACCGATACACGCTCGCCACCATCGCCGCGGCGGCCGGTGCGGTGAGCACGGCCGCCAGCGCACCCCACAGCACACCCACCCACAGCACCACCCCGGTCACGCGCGGCTCCCCCGCCGCACCACCGTCCCCGAACCCCATACCTGACCTCGCGTTTCACCTGTCGCTGGGCACTCGCGCACGCGCCGGGCCCGAATGCCCGGCTCCGCCAGAGCAAACCAGACGAACGCACCGCACGGCCGGCCGGGCCGGTACGCGGCAACGACCGTACGTCCGCTGTTCCGGACGCGCGAATCGAGCGGTCGACGCGGCGGCCGATCGATGGTCCGGGTGATCACCGATGTCCTAGGGTTGTTCGCGGCGGCCCCACTGCCCCACCCCCGTGCCCGACCCGAGGCCGCGCCCCGCATCGGACGATCAGGAACGGGAGACATATGGACGGCAGCCGCGACGCACTGCTCCACGGTCCCCTGTTCTCCCGCCGCAATCCGCTGAACCGCAGCAATGCCGCGAGCCGGATCAGCGCCTACGTCTACGGCAACATCCTCATTCTCGCCGCGTTGATCCCGGTGACCACCACCGCGGAACATGTCGGGATCCTGGTGGTCATCGGGACCGCGCTGTCGACCTTCGTCGCGCACGCGTTCGCCGAGGGGGTCGGCGAGGCCGTGCGGGAGAATCGTGCGCTCACGCCGCGGCAGCGGTGGGAGGATCTGCGCGATTCGGTGCCGATTCTCAGCTCCGCGGTGCTGCCGTCGATCATCCTGGCATGCGCCGCCTTCGACTGGCTCGCACCCCGCACCGCACAGATCGTCGCCGAGGTGGCGATGCTCATCCGCATCGGCGGCATCGTCTTCGTGATCGAACGGCTCAAAGGCGCCCGGCCCCGCCGCTCGACCATCCTCGCGGCACTGCTGCTGACCGCCGTCGCGACGACGGTGGTCGTCGTCAAGGTCGTCCTCACCCACTGAACGGGTTCGGCTACCCCGCCTCGACCCCGGCCAGTGCGCGCACATCGGCGGCGTCCTGCGACCGGTCCGCGAACTGCGGATAGGTCGGGTACTCGATACCCGAGATGTACTGCACCGTCCGGACCACCTGGGACGAATAACCGAATTCGTTGTCGTACCAGCAGTACAGGATCGCGGTGTCGCCCTCGACGATGGTGGCGTTGGCGTCGATGATCGAGGCGGCACGCGAGCCGATGAAATCGCTGGACACCACATCGGTGGCGGCGGTGTAGTCGAGGTTGCGGCTCAGCGGACCGGCGAGCGAGACCTGCCGCAGGTAGTCGAGCACCTCGGATTTCGTCGTCTCCCGCTCGAGCTGGAGGTTCAGGATGGCGACGGACACGTCCGGGGTGGGGACGCGGATCGAGTTTCCGGTGATCTTGGCCTTGAAGTCCGGCATCGCCTTGGCGACGGCGGAGGCGGCGCCGGTTTCGGTCAGGACCAGGTTGAACGGCGCGGAGCGGCCGCGGCGGTCCGCCTTGTGATAGTTGTCCAGCAGGTTCTGGTCGTTGGTGAACGAATGCACGGTCTCCACGTGCCCGCGGGTGATGCCGAATTCATCGTCCATCGCCTTGAGCGGCGGCACGATCGCATTGGTGGTGCAGGACGCACACGAGAAGATCCGCTGCGTCAGATCCAGATCGCGGTGGTTGACGCCGTGGACGATATTCGGGACATCGCCCTTACCGGGCGCGGTGAGGACCACCTTCGCGATACCGGGACGCAGATGCTGCGACAGCCCGTCGCGATCGCGCCACTTGCCGGTGTTGTCGATCAGGATCGCGTCGGAGATTCCGTACTCGGTGTAGTCGATCGTCGTCGGATCGTCGCTGTAGATGAACTTGATGACGTTGCCGTTGGCGATGATGGTGTCGTTGTCGGCGTCGACCTTGATGGTGCCGTTGAAGTGCCCGTGTACCGAATCCCGGCGCAGCAGCGACGCACGCTTGGCCAGATCACCCTCACCGCCGCGGCGAACCACCACCGCACGCAGGTTCAGTCCGTTGCCGGAGCCGACCTTCTCGATCAGCAGACGCGTCACCAGCCGGCCGATCCGGCCGAAGCCGTACAGCACGACATCGCGCGGACCCGGCGACTGCGCCTTGTTGCCGCCGATCACCTCGGCGAGAACCACCTCGGTGAACTCACGCACCGACAGCCCGCGGTCGTCGGCGCGGTAGGCCACGACCAGCTGGCCGAGATCGATCTTGCACGGGCCGAGATCCAGTTCGTCCAGGACGCGCAGGAACGGCAGCGTCTCGTCCACCGACAGCTCTTCGCCCTCGATCTGGCGCGCGAACCGGTGCGTCCGCAGAATGCTGATCACCGACCGGTTCACCAGCGACCGGCTGTGCAGCAGCACCGTCACACCCTTCGCCCGATACAACGTGCCGATGATGGGGATCATCGCCTCCGCGGCGGCTTCCTGGGCGTTCCAGCGGTCAAGTTGTTCGGTAGTCAACGCAGGTCCTCGGTTTCCTCGACGGGTACGCCACGTCGATGCTAATGAGGGCCTGGATTTCACCGACGGCGGATCCCTGGCGGTGAGGTTTTCGGATCACTCCCGCCGCAGCCGCGGCGGGTTGCGGCGGCGGATCTGCAACAGGTCGGTGGCACAGCGGCACACCGGATGCAGAGCATCGGCGAGTTCCTCGCTGAGGACGTTCGCGGCGGGCGTGTAGACGCTCAGCACTCCGACCACCGCACCGTCGTCGTCGGACAGCGGCTGGCACCGCACCGCCTGCACTCCCCACAACCGCAGCTCCGCGCCGCACCCCGGCCACCGCGAGCTGCCGGCGAGATCGGTGATCACGATCGGGACACCGGTCGCCGCGGCCTCGCGAGCGGGGCTGTCGGGATGCAGCAGCTGCGCCTCCTCGACCATTCGCGCGCGGTGCGTCGTCGCCGCGACGATCTCGAGTACCGTGCTGCCGTGCGCGGTGACCCCCGCCATCGGCGATCCCGGCAGGGTACGCAGCAGCGCGGCGACACCGGCCGCCGAGACAGGCGACGACGTACCGGCGCGACCGGGCGGGTCACTGTGCATAACGGACCTCGATCCGACGCGACGAGTCAACGTGAGAGGTGGCATACCGCGCCCGGCAAAACCGGGTCGAGGTATGACGACCAGTCTTCGAGTGCCCCGCTGCCCGTCGCGGCAAACCTCGTCCGGGCACGCCGGATTCGGCCCGGCGCCGCGGACCGGACGAATGTTCGTCCGGTACAAGCCGTTTGCGTCATCTCGCCGAGTACGCGAGGTCACCGTTTCGCGGCGCGCCGCCGGGGTACCCATCGACAATCCGCACTCGGAACGACTTCGTCACCGGCCGAGGGCCCGTCACCACAGGAGGTGTGCTGTATGGACGATCTCCAGCGCAGAGTGCTGACCGCGCTGACATCCGCGCGGCGTGGGCTGAAGACCGCGGACGCACGCCTGCTGGAGCGTCGAATCGTGGGTCTGCGCGCCGAAGTCGACGCCGCCGGCTATCCCCGGCCCCAGCACCTGCGCCTCAAGGCGTCGTGCGCGGAGGCACTGGCGGCGGCGAGGTGGACACTGGGGCGGCCGAATCCGCAGGCCTTCCGGCCGGCGATGCAGGCGGCCTCGTAGCCGACCGGTCACAGCCTCCGTTTCGGTTGCGGCACAATCCGTTCCGATTCCCTGCTCAACCCCGATCGTCCGCGATCAGCGAGTCGAGATAGATCGACGCGATCTCCTCGAGCCCCCGCTGATCGACCGGACCGAATCGGTCGAGTTCGGGACTGTCCAGATCGAAGACGCCGATGACGGTGTCCTCGTGAATCAACGGCACCACCAGTTCGGATCGACTCGCCGGGTCACAGGCGATATGGTCGGGCACCGCGTGCACGTCGGCGACCCGTTGTGTCCGGCGGGTCCGCGCCGCCGCACCGCATACGCCTCGGTCCAGCGCGATGCGCACGCAGGCCGGGCGGCCCTGGAACGGGCCGACCACCAGTTCGTTCCCGTCGTGGAAATAGAATCCCACCCAGTTCAGGCCGGGAAGACCGTGATAGACGAGCGCGGAGAGGTTGGCGGCGTTGGCGATCCGGTCGTGTTCCCCCGCCACGAGCGACCGGGCCGATGCCGCGAGTTCCCGATAGCGCTGTTCGTCCGCCTGGTCGTCGCGGATGCCGGCGGCGCTCATGCCGCACCTTCGTCGTTCACGAGTAGATGTTCCTCTCTCGATGGTCGCGGTGGTTCGAACGTCTCAGCGGAGCTTCCCCTTCCGTCCCGGCAGGCGGGATCGGCAGGCGGCGCGGCGCCGGATCCGTGTTTTCGTTGTCCCATGGCTTCAGCGGAACGGATTCGAGCAGCGGTACACCGGTATCTCGAGGCGGTGGGCTCCGGGTCCGCCGCCGATGTCGCGGCATGTTACAGCGAGGACGCCACCGTGGAGGATCCGTTCGGCTCGCCGCCGCACGTCGGCCGGGCCGCGATCGAAAAGTTCTACGGCGCATTGGATTCCGCGCACATGCGCACCGAGCTGCTCGACCTGCGGATCGCGGGCGGCGCGGCCGCGTTCCGGTTCCGGGTGGTGACCGAGACCGGCTCTCGCACCACGACGATCGAACCGATCGACGTGATGACCTTCGACGAGGACGCCCGCATCACCGGTATGCGAGCGTTCTGGTCACCGGAGGACGTGCGCGTCGACTGAGTGCCGTGGGTCATCGCAGCGCGGGAATGACCTCGCGCTCGAACAACTCCACCCCGGACAGGTCGTAGGCCGACTCGGGGAAGTTGTGGATGGCGTACGACAAACCGAGATCGCGGACCCGGGACAGATTTTCGACGATCTGTTCCGGAGTGCCGACCGCCGGGGAATCGGCGTAGAGCTTGGTGACCCAGTCCTGCGCGGCGTCCGCCCCGAGCGCGGGAGTCAGCCGTGAGGTGAGTGCGGCCAGCCGTTCACGCACCTCCGCCTCGGTGGCGCCGATCACGGTGTTGAAGTTCGAACTGCGGGTGATCGCGTCGAAATCCGTTCCGACGGCGGCGCAATGGTCGCGCAGCAGCTCGGATTTGCGGGTGAAGGTTTCGGGATCGCCCGCGAAGTTGGTGTACTGCGCGTATTGCGCGGCGATGCGCAGCGTGACCTTCTCACCCCCGCCCGCGACCCAGATCGGAATGCCGCCGTCCTGGAGCGGCAACGGATACACCCGGGCGCCGTCGACCTGGTAGTACTTGCCGTCCAGGGTGGCGGTACCGGTGGTCCACGCCTGACGGAAGATCTGCACTCCCTCGTCGAGGCGGCCCAGACGCTCACCCGCGGAAGGGAATCCGTAGCCGTAGGCGCGCCACTCGTGCTCGTACCAGCCGCCGCCGATCCCCATCTCGACCCGTCCGCCCGAGACCAGGTCCACGGTCGCTGCGACCTTGGCGAGGTAGGCCGGATTCCGGTAGCTGATCGCCGTGCACATCTGCCCGAGCCGGATGCGGGTCGTGGTGGCGGCGAAGGCCGACATGAGCGTCCACGCCTCGTGCGTCGCTTCCTCGGTGGGAACCGGCACGGTGTGGAAATGGTCGTAGACCCACAGCGATTCCCAGTCTTGTCCGGCGTCGGCCCGCTGTGCCAGATCCCGCATCACACCCCACTGCGCCCCCGGTTCGATGCCGACCAGGTCCAGCCGCCAGCCCTGGGGAATGAAGATGCCGAAACGCACGCCGCGCCTCCTCGTCGAGAGAACAGATCCGGCGGTCACTTTTCCGACCGATGTGCCCGCGGGCAAGAGTTCGGCGCTCGGCGCGCCGAACTTTTCCGCGGCCCGGATAGGCGCAGACCCGGCGAATCCGCGATCGGTTCACCGGGTCTGGGGACTTCGTCAGAGCAAAACGTCGATCAAATTGAGAAGGATCGATCCCAGACCCGAGGCCAGAGCTCCGACAACCGCGATGATTCCGTTGATCACAGCGTTCCTTTCTCCCAGCGTTCCGTTGGCAAACCACGTTGTATTCGATGTCGACGCACATGTCGGATTGGTCCGACCTGTGCCGGCGCCGAAGATCGTCACGTTCGATCGCCGGCGCGCGCCACCCGCGTGAGCCACTCGGCCAGCAGGGCGCGCAGCAGTTCCGGTTGCTCGTGCGGCAGAGCGTGTCCGGCCTCGTCGACCACGGTGAGCGAGGCGTGCGGACACCGCTCGAACAGATCGGTGGCCGCCGCGTAACCGACCGTCGAATCCAGGCGCCCGGCCACGATCGTGGTCGGCCCCGGATACGGCGGTGTGCCGTCCGGGCTCAGCTGCCACCGCTCACCGATGCGCCGCGCCGCGGCCCGATCGACCAGCTCGGCAGCGGGGGCGACGAAACGCTCGTAGCGGTCGAGCATGGCCGGGGTCTGGACGACGAAGTAGCCGCGGAAATCGTCGTCGCCCAGATCGCCCGGCCCGGCCACGACGCGATGCGCGGGAATGTCGCGCAGTCCCGGCAACAGCGGGCAGATCAACGCCAGCCCGGCCACCCGGGTGGCGCGCCGCGCGGCCATCGCCTGGGCGTAGTACCCGCCCGCCGAGTGGCCGACGAGCAGGAAATCACCGCCGGTGACCGCCTCTGCGAAGCGCAGCAACGCGTCGAGTACATCGTCGGCGCTGCGCAGTGTGGCGGGTGCGGCGGTGTATCCCGCACCGGGCAGGTCGGGGTAGATCCGCCGCAGCCCGGTGGCATCGCCGAGAACCGGTTCGAAGCACGCCTCGGCCTCGCGGTGATCGACACCGGCGCCGTGCAGCACCACCACCGGGCGGCCCGTGCCGTGCTCCACGTAGTGAAATACGACCTCGCCCGCGCGCAGCTCCATGCCCCGCAAGCTACCCGGCCGTCCCGCTGTCGTTGGTGACACGGAGGTGCGAGCATGGGACGGTGAGTGTGTCCGCGAGTGAACCGCTGCCGGAGTCCGGGAGGCCGGAGTCCGGCGTCGCGGGATCCGGCGTTTCAGGGCCGGGGGCACTCGAAGCGCTGCGGATTCCGCTGACCGGCTACTGCTACCGGATGCTCGGTTCGTCGGCCGATGCCGACGACGCGGCGCAGGAGACGCTGATCCGCGCCTACACCCGATTCGACCGCTTCGACCCCGAGCGCGGCCGGCTCTCGACGTGGGTGCACGCCATCGCCACCAATATCTGCCTGGACATGCTGCGCTCGGCACGCCGCCGGATGCTGGTGTGGGAGGGCCCGGTCTCCACCGGTTTCGACCCGGACGCGGTGGTGCCCGCCGACCGGTGGCTCGATCCGGTCGCGGACGCGCGGGTCCTCGACCCGGCCGAGCGCGTCGTCCGCCGCGAGTCGGTGCGATTGGCCTTCGTCGCGGCACTGCAGCATCTGCCGCCACGCCAGCGGGCGGTGCTGGTCCTGCGCGAGGTGCTGGCGTTCAGTGCCGCCGAAACCGCGACCATGCTGGAGGTCAGCCCGGCCGCGGTCAACAGCGCGCTGCAACGCGCCCGTACCACCCTGGCGGCGGTCCGGCCCGCCGCCACCGATCCGCTCGATCCCGACGACCCGGACGACCGGGACCTGGTCCGGCGCTACGTCACGGCGTTCGAGAACCATGACGTCGACGGCCTCGCCGCGCTGCTGTGCGAGGACGCCGAATCCGGTATGCCGCCGTTCGCCTGGCGACTGAGCGGGCGCGAGCTCATCGTCTCGGTCTTCGCGGCGGGCGACGCGTGCGCCCACGATCGGCTGGTACCGGTGCGGATGAACGGTTCGGTCGGATTCGGTCAGTACCGCCCCGACACCGACGGTGTGCTGCGCCCCTTCGCACTGCTCGCTGTTCAGGCACGGTCGGGGCTGATCGCGCGGCAGGTGACCTACCTGGGCAGTGGTGACCGGTTCGCCGAATTCGGGCTTCCGCCGATTTTCCGGGCGCGCACCGATGAATTCTCGCCGTCGGGTTCGTAGCAGAGGTGACCACTCCCTACGACCGAAACGACGGAGTCATGACCTCGACCGACACCGACACCACCGTCCTGCGCGAACACACCGTGGCCGAACGCCGGCGCCTCGCGGACCTGCTCGCCGGCCTGACGCCGGAGCAGTGGGCCGCGCCCTCGCTGTGCGAGGGCTGGCGAGTCCGTGAGGTGCTCGCCCATATGACGATGCCCTACCGCACCTCCACGTGGTCGTTCGTGCGCGGGCTGGCCGGTGCGCGCTTCTCGTTCCACCGCTACGCCGACCGGGCCGCGCGCGCCGACACCGCGCGGATGAGCGATGCGGAACTGCTCGCGTCGCTGCGCGACAACGTCGAACACCCGTGGCGTCCGCCGGGCGGCGGTGTGGTGGGCGCGCTGAGCCACGACGTGATCCACGGCCTGGACATCACCGAACCCCTGGGCCTGCCGCCCGCCCCGCCGGAACGGATCGCCCTCGTGCTCGACCGGGCGAGCCCGAAGTCGCTGCGCTACTTCGGCGTCGACCTGACCGGCCGTCAACTGCGGGCGACCGACGCACCGGTCACGCTGGGGTCGGGGACGCCGACCACGATGTGCGCCAAGGACATTCTGCTCACCGTCACCGGCCGCCGCCCGCTGCCGGTCGACTGACAGCGCGGGCCGGGGCCACGAGGCCGGCCGTGCTCACAGGCCGCCGAGGCGTGCGAGCACGGCGAAGGCCGCGTCGTCGGCCGACCACAGCGCGTTGATCTCCGCGCGCGTGGCCTCGGCGGTGGTGGGGTTCTGCAGCGCCAGCCCGTTGGTCCAGACCACCACGTTGTAGCCGAGGTCGGCGACCTGGAGTAACGGCCCGGTGGCCACGCCCTGGCCGAACAGCCGATCGAGTCCCTCGCCGACGAAGTAGAAGCGCCACAGCGGCCCGAGGTCGGCGTTGTACACCTGCTTCGTGCGATCGACGATCAGATCGCCGCTGCGGGCGATGGCGTCGACGATGTGGAAGAAGTCCGGCGCGTTCTCGGGTTTACTGCCCACCGCCGCCACCGCATAGGCGAGGTCGACCGTCAGGTGCGCGTTGTACCCGGCCATCGCGACCCGCGCGGGCGACTGGTCGCACTGCCCGGCCAGCTGGAAATACCAGGCCCAGTGCGGCTCCGGCGTGCCGTCGGTGAACTCGGCATGCAGGTTCACCAGAAACCGGCGCAGCAGTTCGTAACTGATCGCGTGGGCGTATTCCGGATCGACGAACGCAGTGGGGTCGTGTTGCAGCGGCAGCACCGGGTCCTGCTCCACGGCGTCGAGCCCCACATCGAACAGGCCTCGCCAATCATGATGGGAGGTAAGGATTTCGGTGATCCGATGATTGCGCGCGACCGCCTCGTCGAATCGGTCGAGGGTGGACCCGGCGCCGATGGTCGTGGTGTCCGACAAGTCGGCGACGGTCCGGATCTCCGCGGGCGACAGCGGTGTGCCGCATCGAGTGGCGGCCACGGCGCCGGCCTGCGGCGCGGCAGCGATCAGAGTCGGAAAAGCAGTCGAAAAAGCAAGAGCCACAACGATCGACGCGACACGGAGCATACGGTGACCATCCTGTCCGGTGACGTACGGCGGTGTTGCCGATACGGTACTGCTTTTCACTCCGAGGCCGTGCGCGCGGTCTCGGCGCCGGCCGCCGCCGCATGGTCGCCGCGGACACGATCCTCCAGCCGGGCGCCCTCGATGTCGAGGTCCGGGACGAGACGCCCGAACCAGCGTGGGTGGTACCACATCCGGTTGCCGACCAGCGCCATCACGGCCGGCACCAGCGTCAGCCGCACCACGAAGGCATCGAGGAGCACGCCGACCGCCAGGGTGAACGCGAGCGGTTTGACGATGGGGTTGTCGACGGAGACGAAGGCGACGAACACCCCGAACATGATGAGCGCGGCGGCCGTCACCACCCGGGCGGAATGTGCCACTCCGTTCTGCACCGCCGCGATGGCGTCGGCGGTGTGACTGTGTTCCTCCTTGATCCGCGACACCACGAAGATCTGGTAGTCACTGGAGAGGCCGAAGATGATGGCCAGGATGATGATCGGCAGAAAGCTCAGCGTCTGCCCCGCGGTGACATCGAAAAGTTCCGCGCCCCAGCCCCATTGGAAGACGGCCACCTGCGCCCCCAGCGCGGAGAAGACGGACAGGACGAACCCGGCGATCGAGGACAGCGGAACGAGCACCGTCCGAAACGCGATGGTCAGCAGGACCAATGCCAGCCCGACGACGACACCGAGGAAGACCGGCAGCGCGCCCGCCAAGCGGTCGGAGGTATCGATATTCGCCGCGGTCGTCCCGCCGACCAGGTAACTCACGCCGAGATCTCCGGTCAGGCGCGGGCGGTCGTCGCGCAGACGGGTGACCAGGTCGGCGGTGGCGTCGTCGGTGGGGCCGGTCTTCGGAATCACCTGGACCAGCACCAGATTGTCGCCGGTGCCCGCGGGCTGCACGAGCGCCACGTTCGGTTCCTGCTGCAATCGAGCGATCAGCGTCTGCACGGCGTCGGGGGCGCCCGCGTGCGTGGTGTCGGTGGGCAACAGCAGCGGGCCGTTGAATCCGGGCCCGAACGAATTGTCCACGAGCACAAAGGCTTTGTGCGCTGTGCTCGTGTCCGGCTGGGAGGCGCCGCTGGGCAGGCCGAGATCGAGCCGGGTCACCGGCAGCGCCAGGATCACCAGTACCGCGATACCGAGAATCAGCAGCGGTATCCGGAAGCGGGTGACGGTGCGCCCCCAGGCGTGCCCGACGGTGCGTTCGGGTTCGTTCGCGGCGATGCGCGCGACCTTTTCCGGGCGTCCGGGATGCAGCGGCGGTGAGATGAACTTCGCCACCGTCTCGCCCGCGATGCGCAGCAGCGCCGGTAACAGCGTCAAGGCGACCAGCATCGCGACGAGCACCGCGCCCGCCGCGGTCAGGCCCATCACCGTCAGGAAGGGGATGTCGGCGACCGACAGGCCGCACAGGGCGATGATCACCGTCACCGCGGCGAAGACCACCGAACTGCCCGCCGTGCCCACGGCCAGCGGAATCGACTCCACCACCGTCGTTCCGCGCAGGATGTTGTTGCGGTGCCGCGAGAGGACGAACAGCGCGTAGTCGATTCCGCAGGACAGTCCCAGCATCAAAGCCAGCGACATCGCCGCCGAGGGCACATCGACGAATGCCGCCACCCCCAGCACACCGGTCACGCCGATCCCCACCCCGATCAACGCGGTGAGCACCGGGAGTCCGGCGGCCACCACCGCACCGAAGGTGATCAGCAGAATGACGAATGCGGCGGCGATACCGACTATTTCGGGGCCCTCGGGGATCTCGGCGGTGAATCCCGGGTAGACGGCTCCGGAGAATTCGACCTGCATTCCGGTTGCCCGCGCAGGCGTCGCGACCCGGGTGACCTCGTCGAGTGTGCTCTCGGCGACCTCACCCGCCGAGACCGAGAACTGCACACTTCCCAGTGCCACCCGCTGATCGGGTGAGATCGCATGCGCGTCGAAGGGATCCACCACCGTCGCGACCTGAGGCAGGCCCCGGAAGCCGGCCATCGCCTGCTCGATCTCGGCATGGGGTTGCGCGTCGGTGACCTTCGTACCGCCGGGCGCCGCGAACACCACCTGCATCTGAGCACCGCTGTAGGCGGGCATCCGCTGCTGCAGCAACGACACCGCATCCTGTGACTCCGTCCCGGGGACGGTGAAATTGTCGGTGGTGCGGCCACCCGATCCGACCCCGAATCCGATCGCGCCGCCGAGCAGGACGATCCAGACGACCAGCACCCACCAGCGATGCCGGGTTACCAGACCACCGAGCACGAAGAGGTACCTCGACATCGAATTCCTCGATTCGATCGGCCTATCGACACATCGAACCATCATCGAGCATCGCGCACGCGGCCGTCGAGGGCGGCACGCTGAGCGGTCCCGCTAACCTTCGGCAGACGCACCGGGGCACACGTGCGCGCATGCCCTGCGGGCCGAACAGGATGAGGAGTTCGACCACGCCGCCGTCGGCGCGGTGCAGTCGGGCACCAATCTGCTCGGTCTGCTCGTCCGCCTCGCGACCGGGCGCTGAGATTCACCGATCGATGCGCGGCCGGACGGCGAAGACCTCGTGCATTTCGGTGCCGGCCAGCCGCGGGTCCTGGCGGGTCTGCGCCGACATGCCCTGCCGCGTGAACAGGTCACAGACCTCGCGCAGACGGCCGTCGCGATCGTGGACCTCGGCGACGACGACGTGGATGCGCCGCCAGTCCGCGGCCGTGATGCCGAGCAGCACATCCCATTCCGCGCGTTCGACATCGACTTTGAGCAAGCCGATCTCGCATCCTCGGCAGTGCTGGTCCAGGATCGCCGACACGGTGGTGACTCCGACCTCGAGTTGCACGCCGTCGTGCAGCCCCTGCGTGATGACCGCGATGGCGCTGTCGTCCAGCCCGTTGTTGCGCAGATAGGTGGCGGTCGCTTCGTCGTCGGCCGCGCGATCGGCGAAGAAGCCGGAATTCGCGGTCGCGCGCGGGTACCAGGTGAACGGCCGGGTCCCCGGCGTGGCGCCGACCGCGGTCCGCAGCGATATCCCGCCCGGAACATGCGCCGCGATATTGCGGTCCAGGCATCGGAAGGTCATCGGCACCGGTTCGACCGCGATGACGCGGGTGCCGGGGCAGGTGTCGGCGAACATCATCGCGCTCAGGCCGATGTTGGCGCCGATGTCGAGCACGACCTGGCCGGGACTGAGGAATTCGGCCGCGCGCCGGTAGAACCCGTCGGCCGCGGTCGTCTCCCCCCACAGCATTCTGGCTTCGGCAGGGCTGGTGCAGGTCACCGTTCTGCCGTCATCGAGTCGTACGTGTTGCAGAGTGGTCAGCATTGTTCCATCAACCTTTCGAGGACGGGGCCGACGACGGCCAGCGCACGGGGATGGCTCAATTCGAGATGGCGGGCGTCGACGACGACGTTGTGGACCTCGCCGCCCACGTAGGGGCGCCAGGTATCGGCGAGAGCGTCGTGGTCCGGGTGATCCTGTCCGGCGGTGAACAGGATCAGGTCACCGTCGAAGACTTCGGGCCGATGGGCGGTGGAGATATCGCCGGCGGTGCGGAAGCTCGCCATGACCCGATCCGTCTGTTCGGCGGTGAACAGTCCGGTCGCGATCACCTGCTCGCGGATGACCTCCCACGCTTGTTCGTGCGTGCTCACCGCCAGTTCGTCGCCGAGGTCGAACAGCTCGCGCCAGCCGCCGAGCAGATCGGTCATCAGCTGTCCGGGCGCGGGGTCGTCGGCATCGGGTTGCGCAAGCGCGCCGGCGGCGCTGTCGAGCAGCGCCACGATGCCGACCCGGGCGCCGGCGCGGCGCAACCGCACCGCCATCGCATGCGCGATCTGCCCGCCCAGCGACCACCCCAGCAGGTGATAGGGCCCCGTGGGCTGTACTCGGCGGATTTCGGCCACGTAGCGGTCGGCCAATTCGTCGACGGAGCCGGCGGCGGGTTCACCGGCGACGACGTGTGGATCCTGCAGGCCGTAGACCGGCCGATCCGGACGCAGATGTTCGATGAGCCCGCCGTAGAACCACGCCAGGCCGCCCGCCGGATGCACGGCGAATACGGCGGGCTCGGATCCGTTCGCGCGCAACGGAAGCAGCACACTCAGGCCCGATGTGCCGTCGTCTTCGTCGGCGCGGCGGGCCAGCGTCTGCGGTGTCGCATCCTCGAACATCCACGGCAATTCGATCGTCACACCGCGCGTGTGCAGTTCGGTCACCGCCATCGTGGCCAGCAGCGAGTTGCCGCCCAGATCGAAGAAGCCATCGGTCGCCCCGACGCGGGCGGCGCCCAGGATGTGCTCGTACACCTCGGCGATCACCTTCTCGGTGCGGGTGCGTGGTGCGACGAAGCGTTGTACGGCGGCGCCGAAATCGGGTGCGGGCAAGGCTTTCCGGTCCAGTTTGCCGTTGACCGTCAGCGGCAGATCGTCGAGCACCATCACCATCGAGGGCACCATGTAACTCGTCAGCACCTCGGCCGCGGCCGCCCGCACCTGCCCCGGATCCAGACGCTGTCCATCGGCGGCGACCACGTATCCGATCAGCTGGTCGACCTCGCGCTCGTGACGATGTACGGCCGCGGCGGCCCTGGCGACCGACGGATGCCGCAGCAACGCCGACTCGACCTCACCGAGCTCGATCCGGTACCCGCGCAGTTGGACCTGGGCGTCACCGCGCCCCGCATAGGCCAGTTCCAGACCGCCGCCGGTCTCGCGCCAGCGGCCGAGGTCACCGGTGCGGTACAGCCGGCCGCCGTCCGGGTCGAACGGATTCGCCACGAAACGACTCGCCGTCGCCACAGGTGCGCGCAGGTATCCGCGCGCGAGTTGTGTTCCGGCGATGTAGATTTCACCGCGCACCCCGATCGGCACGGGCCGCAGCCGGTCGTCGAGCACATAGGCTCGCAGTCCCGGCAGCGGCACTCCGATCCGGTCCGCGTTCGGGCCTCCGACCTCGGCGAAGGTCACATGCACCGTCGTTTCGGTGATCCCGTACATGTTGACCAACCGCGGTGAACCGGGCTCGTGCGCGGCGAACCATCCCGACAAACGCGCCGCGTCCAGGGCCTCGCCACCGAAGACGACATAGCGGAGCGCGAGATCGCCATGGGCACAACCGGATTCGCGATATCTGTGTTCGGCGTCGGCGAAACCGTAGAAGGCCGAGGGGGTTCGGCTCAGGATCGTGACGCGCTCGCGCGCCACCAGGTCCACCAGCGCGTCGGGCGAGCGGGCGGTGTCGTGGTCTACGACGACCAGTCTGCCGCCGGTCAGCAGCGCACCCCACATCTCCCACACCGCGAAATCGAATGCGTAGGAATGAGACATCGTCCACACGTCGCCGGGGTCGACCTCGAATCGTTCGGCGGCGTGGGTCAACAGCGTGACGGCGTCGCGGTGGGTGACGGCCACGCCCTTGGGAGTGCCGGTCGACCCGGAGGTGTAGATGACGTAGGCCAGGTTGTCCGGCCGCGCGGCCACCGGCGCCCGCGCGCTACCGGCGTCGAATTCGGTCTCCGCATCGTCGATCGACACCATCGGCGTCGCGCACCTCGGCACCTGCGCGGCCATCTCGGCCGAGGTCAGCACCACGACGGGACGTGCGTCGTCGATGACGAAACGCAGGCGACGCGGCGGATTCGCGGTGTCCAGCGGCAGATATCCCGCGCCCGCGCGCACGACGGCGAGCAGACCGACGATCAGATCGACCGACCGCGGCAGCGCCACCGCCACCAGCGTTTCCGGCCGTGCGCCGTGCGCGGCGAGACGGGCGGCCAGCCGGGTCGCCCGTCGATCCAGTTCCGCGTAGGTGAGCTGTGCCGTACCGTCGCTCACCGCGATCGCGTCGGGCTGCGCCGCGACGCGGGCGGACAGCAGCTCGGGCAGGGTCCGTTCCGCCACCGCGGCGCCGTCGCTCCCGGCGGCCGCCAGTATCCGGCGACGCTCGGCGGGCTCGAGGATATCGATATCGCCCACGGCGACAGCGGGATTCGCGGTCGCCTGCTCGAGGATGCGGACCAGCGCCTGGGTGAATCGCCGCATCGTCTCGTCGGCGTACAGGTCGGTGGCGAAGGTGAGGCGGCCGGCCATTCCGCCCGGCCGGCCGTCGGCGCCGGGTCGCGGGACGAGTTTGACGTTGAGATCCGCGCGTGCCTGATCGAAGACCTCTTCGATCGGTTCGATGGTGAGACCGGGCAACTCCAGCGTGGCGGCACTGAGATCCTGCACGTCCAGCGTCACCTGGTACAGCGGCATATGCGCGGTCGAGCGCCGTGGATTCAGCTCCTCCACGATCTCTTCGAAGGGCACATCGGCGTGCGCGAAGGCCGCCAGATCCGTGTCCCGGACCGCGGCGAGCAGTTCCTCGAACGCCTGCGGCGAGGCCACTCGGGTCCGCAACACCAGCGTGTTGACGAACATGCCGATCAGATCGTCGAGTTCACGGTCGCCGCGGCCGGCCACCGGGGTGCCGATCGCGATATCGCCGACCGCGGCCAGCTTCGACAGCAGGCCGGCCAGCCCGGCGTGCAACACCATGAACACCGTCGCGTCGGCCGCCCGGGCGAGGGCCTCGATGCGGGCGTGCAGCTCGGCGGACAGCTCGAAATCGAGGGTGCTGCCGTGCATGGACGCCACGGGCGGGCGGGGCCGGTCGGTCGGCAGTTCGAGAAGTTCGGGCAGTCCGGCGAGGGTGCCGGTCCAGAATCGCAGCTGCCGGGAGATCAGCGAGTCCGGGTCCGTTTCGTCGCCGAGCATCTCGCGCTGCCAGAGTGCGTAGTCGGCGTACTGCAGGGCCAGTGGCGGCCACTTCGGTTGTGTTCCTTGCCGGCTCGCCGCATAGGCGAGCGCCACATCCCGGGCGAGCGGCATCATGGACTGTCCGTCGGCGCAGATGTGGTGGACGCCGATCACCAGCACGTGGTCACGGTCGCCGAGGGTGAACAGTTCGGCGCGTACCGGCGCCTCCCGGGTGACGTCGAAACCGGCGGACACCACCTCCGCCGCTCGCTCGCGGATCTGCCGTTCGTCTGCCGGGATCGGGATCAGCGCGGGCGCGACCTCGTCGGCGCCGCCCACGACCTGGCAGGGGGCTCCGTCGATCATCGGGAATCGGGTCCGCAGCGATTCGTGCCGGTCGACGACCAGCGCGCACGCCCGCCGCAGCGCATCGATATCGAGGTCGCCCCGCAGCCGGATCACCAGCGGGATGTTGTACGCGCCGACCGAGGTGTCGAAGCGGTTGAGGAACCACATCCGTTGCTGTGCGGGCGAGAGC
>NZ_BAFW01000228.1 GCF_000308535.1 Nocardia cerradoensis NBRC 101014
GATCAGCCACCGGGCCAGCCGGTGGACACGGTCGGCGAAGTCCCGGTAGGTCAGCGGGTCGCCGTCGGCGGGCAGGATCGCCGGAGCATGCGGGGTGCGCTGCACCTGTTCGAGGAAGCCGTCCACCAGGTTTCGGCCCACCGACATCGGGTCGCCGGTGTCGTTCCAGCGTTTGAGCACCAGCTGCCGTTCGGCGGCATCGAGCAGGTCGAGCTCGCCGAGCGGTGCGTCGGCGTCGGTCGTGAGCCCGTCGAGCAGGCGGACGAACCGGTCGGCGAACCGCTGGGCCGACTCCGCGTCGAACAGGTCGGTCGCGTAGGTCAGCCGCAGCGTCATGCCGGCCGGCTCACCGGCGGGACCGTGCTCCTCCGTCACCATGAAGAGCAGGTCGTAGATCGCGGAACTGTCACCGGGATCGATGGTTTCGGCGATGAGGTCGGGAAGTTCCACACGCGCCCGCACCATGTTCTGATAGGCGAGCATCACCTGGAACAGCGGCGAGTGCGCGGTCGAGCGGGCCGGCCGCAGCGCGTCGACCAGTTGCTCGAACGGCACGGTCGCATGGTCGAAGGCCTCGATATCGTTGCGGCGCACCGCGTCCAGCAAACCGGTGAACGTCCGGTCGAGCGTGACGCGTGTGCGCAGCACCAGGGTGTTGACGAACATGCCGACCAGGTCGTCGAGTACCCCGTGGCCGCGGCCGGCATGCGGTACGCCGACCGTGACGTCCTCGCTGCCGGACAGCCCCGACAACAGCACCGCGAGCGCCGCGTGCACCACCATGAACGTCGTGGCTCGCGCACGCTGGGCCAGCGATTCCACCCGGCTCTGCAGTTCCGCCGGAATGTCGGCGTGGATCAGCGCGCCGCGATGGCTCTGGTCGACCGGGCGCGGCCGGTCGGCGGGCAGTTCGATCAGCTCGGGTATGCCGGCCAGTCGCGTTCGCCAGTAGGCGATATCGCGGGCCACGGGCGATTCGGGGTCGTCGGGTGAGCCGAGCACCGCGCGCTGCCACAGGGCGTAATCGGCGAACTGCACCGGCAGCGGCGGACGATCCGACGGCTGGTCGCCGGCCCGCGCCCGATACGCCGCGACGAGATCGGCGGCCAGCGGTGCCACCGAATAGCCGTCGCAGCTGATGTGGTGCACCGCGATCGCGACCACCCGGACGGTGTCCGACAGCTGATACAGCGCTACCCGCACCGGCACCGCCTCGGACACGTCGAATCCGGTGGTCGACAGCGCGGCCAATCGGCCGGCCAGCTCATGCTCCTCGGTCCGCTGCGGCGTCAGGTCCCAGTCCGCGACGACGGCGGCCGCGTCCAGCACCACCTGCGTGGGCACGCCGTCGACCGCCGGGTATACGGTGCGCAGACTTTCGTGGCGTTCGACCACGTCGCCGACGGCTGCCGTGAGCGCGTCCGCATCGAGGCGGCCTTCGAGCCGGACTGCCAGCGGCACAATGTATCCGGGCGCCTGCGGGTCGTACTGGTTGAGGAACCACATCCGGGTCTGCGCCGTCGACAACGGCAGGCGATCCGGTCGCGGTCCTGGTGCCGGGGCGGGCAGCGCGGGCACACCCCGCAGCCGGGTGATGCGCTCGGCGAGCTCGGCGACGGTGGGCGCTTCGAAGATCATCCGCACCGGTACGGCCGCATCGAGTGTGGCGCCGATCCGGCTCAGGGCGCGCGTGGCGACGAGCGAATTACCGCCCAGGTCGAAGAAGTCGTCGTCCGCGCCCACGACGGGCACGCCGAGCAGTTCGGCGAAGACCTCGGCGACCGTCTGTTCCACGATCCCTTGGGGCGCACGGTATTCCGTCTGGCCGATGGGGTCCGGAATCGGCAGGGCCCGGTAGTCGACCTTCCCGTTCGCGGTGAGCGGCACTCCGTCGATCCGGATGACGGCGGAGGGCACCATATAGGCCGGCAGGCGTTCCAGCAGCAGGCGCCGAATCCGCCTGGTGTCCACGGTTTCCGGTGCGACCACGTAGGCGATCAGGCGTTGCTCGCCCCGGCCCGCGTAGACGCGCGCCACCGCCGCACTCACCTCGTCCTGCGCGAGCAGAGCCGCCTCGATATCGCCCGGTTCGATGCGGAGTCCGCGAATCTTGACCTGGTCGTCGGCGCGCCCGACGTAGCTCAGGACGCCGCCCTTATCCCACCGAACCAGGTCACCGGTCCGGTACATGCGCGACCCGGGGGCGCTGCCGAGAGGGTCGGCGACGAATGTCGCGGCGGTCAGATCCCGGCGCCGGTGATAACCGCGGGCGAGTTGGACACCGCTCAGGTACAACTCCCCCGTCACCCCCACCGGTACCGGATGCAAACGCGAATCCAGCACATGGACAAGGACATTCGGCTCAGGCGTACCGATCGGCACGGCGCCGCCGTCGATACCGTCGACGTGGTAGGCGGTGACGCTGACCGCGGCCTCGGTCGGCCCGTACAGGTTGTCCAGGCGCGCATCGCTGAGTTGCCGGAAGCGGCGCACGGTGTCGGCCGGCAGCGGTTCGCCGATGCACAGCACGCGCCGCAGATCGGGGAAGCGGTGACCGGCCGCCACATCCTCGAACGCCGAGAGCAGCGACGGCACGAAATCGGCCGTGGTGACGTGATAATCGGCGATCAGCCGCGCGACCGCCGCCGGGTCGGCGCCCGCACCCGGGCCGGCGATCACCAACTCGGCGCCACAGGTCAAGGCGCAGAACAGTTCCCACACCGACAGGTCGAAGGTGACAGGGGTCCGCCACAGCATGAGGTCGTCACCGAGCCGGTAGTGCTCGCGCAGCCAGCACAGCTGATTCACCACCGCGGCATGCGATACGGCCACGCCCTTCGGCACCCCGGTCGAGCCGGAGGTGTAGATGACGTATGCCAGATTCTCCGGTCGCAGCGGCCCGAGCCGGTCGCGGTCGGTCACCGGCGAGGCGTCGAGCGAGCCGCCGCCGAGTTCGGCGAAGTCCCAGACCGGGAGGTCGACGGGCAGGTTCGCCTCGTCGGATCGGCGGGTGAGTACCGCCCGGGGCCGTGCCGCGCCGAGCACCGCGCGCACCCGATCGAGTGGATGTTCCGGATTCACCGGCAGATACGCCCCACCGGCCGCATGGATGGCGTAGAGGGCGGTCAGCAGGTCGACCGAGCGGTGCATCGCCACGGCCACCACGGTGTCCGGGCCGACGCCACGGTCGATCAGCGTCCGCGCGAGTGCGTTCACCCGGGCCGCGAACTCGCCGTAGTCGAGCCGCGTGCCGTCCTCGGCGTCGAGGACGGCGCTCGCCCGCGGTGTCGCCGCGGCCTGGGCAGCGAACAGTTCGGCGATGGTCGCCGAGGACGGCGCCATGGTCCCGCCGGTTTCGCGCCCGGCCAGCTCGCGCGCCTCCTGCTCGGTCAGCAGGTCGATATCGCCGATCGCGCGATCGGGCCGGTCGACGACCGCGCGCAGCAGCCGCACGAATCGGTCGATCATCGAGCGGATCGTGGACTCGTCGAACAGGTCTGTCGCATAACCGAATTCGAGGGCCATCCCGTCCGGTTCCCCGTCGCGGCGCGCGGTGTCGACCAGATTGAGGTGCAGATCGTATTTGGCCACGCTCGGGTCGGCCGTCCGGGCGTCGACGGTCAACCCGTCGAACCGCACCGCCGGAATGTCGATGTTGTGGAACGCGAAACCCACCTGGGTCAGCGGCGCATGGGCCGTGGAGCGAGGCGGATTCAGCACCTCGACGAGACGTTCGAACGGGATGTCGGCATGGTCGAAGGCGGCGAGATCGGTCGCACGGACCTGCTCCAGAATCCGGCGGAAAGAAGCGCCGGGGTCGATGCGGGTGCGCAACACCAGGGTGTTGACGAACATGCCGATCAGGCGGTCGAGCCCGGGTTCTCCGCGCCCGGCGACCGGTGTGCCGACCGCGATGTCGTCGCTGCCCGACAGACGTGCCAGCAGGGCGGCGTACGCCGCGTGCAGCACCATGAAAACCGTGGCATCGCACGAGCGGCCCAGCACGGTGAGCGCCCGCCCGAGGTCGGCCGGCAGGGTGTGCGACACCGTCGCCCCACGGAAGCTCTGCCGCGCCGGGCGCGGGCGGTCGGTGGGCAGATCCAGCACTTCGGGCAGATCGGCCAGGGCCGTGCGCCAGTAGCCGACCTGCACGGCGGCCGGAGCGCTCGGGTCGTCCTCGGTGCCGAGCCGTTTGCCTTGCCACAGTGCGTAATCCGCGTATTGCACGGGCAGCGGATCCCATCGCGGTGCCTGCCGCCGGCGGCGGGCCTCGTAGGCGGTCATCAGGTCGGCGGCCAGTGGCGCGAGCGAGGATCCGTCGAAGCTGATGTGATGAACGACGAGGACCAGCGTGTGTTCCTCGGGGGCGGTGCGCAGCAGGACGATCCGGAACGCGACGTCGCGGGTGACGTCGAATCCCGCGGCCGCCGTCGAAGCGATCCGCGCCTCGAGCTCGGCCGCGGGAACCGTCACCGGTTCCAGCTCCGGCAGCGCCTCGCGCACCGGCACGATCACCTGATGCGGCCCGGTGTCGCTGTCCGGGTGCACGGTCCGCAACGCCTCGTGCCGGTCCAGCACATCGGCGACGGTCGCCCGCAGGGCCGCCACGTCGAGCGGGCCGGACATGCCCACCACCAGGGCGATGTTGTAGAGCGCGGAGTCGGTGTCGAACTGGTTGAGAAACCACATCCGGGCCTGGGCCGGCGAGAGCGGGATGCGCGCCGGTCGCGGTTGCGGCAGCAGCGGTTCCCGCCCGGGTGTGTCGAGGGTGCGCAGCGCCGCGGCGAGCGCCGCGACCGTCGGGGCGTCGAAGACGGTGCGCAACGACACCTCGACACCGAATGCGGCACTCAGCCGCGCGACCAGCCGCGTCGCCGACAGCGAATTGCCGCCGAGGGCGAAGAAGTCGTCGGCGGCGCCGACCCGGTCGATGCCCAATACGGCGCCGCACAGATCGGCCACGAGCTGTTCGGCCGCATCGCGCGGCGCGACGAAATCGGCTCGCGCACCGGCGAATACCGGCTCGGGCAGGGCGGCGCGGTCGACCTTGCCCACCGAGGTCAGCGGCAGGGAGTCGAGAACCGTCACCGACTCGGGAACCATATGCGCGGGCAGGTGGCGCGCGGCGTAGGACGTGACGGCGGCAACGTCGACGTCGTCGTCGACGGGCGCGAGATAGGCGGCGAGCCGCGTTCCGCCGTCGGTCGCGACGCTCACCGCGACCGCGGCGGCGACGTCCGGATGACCGGCCAGGACGGCCTCGATCTCACCGAGTTCGATGCGTTGCCCGCGGATCTTCACCTGGAAGTCGGTGCGCCCGGCGTACTCGAGGGTGTGTTCGGGGGTCCAGCGGGCCAGATCGCCGGTGCGGTACATCCGCTCCCCCGCCGCGCCGAACGGTTCGGCCACGAACGCCGCCGCCGTGTCCGCGGGCCGATCGAGATATCCGCGGGCGAGATGAATGCCGGAGATGTACAGCTGCCCTGTCACCCCGACCGGCACCGGCCGCAGCCGCTCGTCCAGAACCAGTGCCCGCACCCCGTGAATCGGACCGCCGATCGTCACCCGATCACCGGGTCTCAGCGGATCGCTGATCGCCACCATGATCGTGGTCTCGGTCGGTCCGTAGCCGTTGTGCACCCGGCGCCCGGGACCCCACGCCGCGACGGTGTCCGCCGAGACCGCCTCCCCACCGGCCACCAGCACCCGCAACGACCCGAGTTCGGCGGGCGACATCGTCGACAGCACGCTGGGTGTGAGGAACGCATGCGAGATCCGTTGCCCGCGAATCAGTTCCGCCAGCGGCTCACCGGCGAAGACATCCGGCGGCGAGACCACCAGCGTCGCGCCGTGCGGATGTGCCATCAGCAGTTCCAGCACCAGCGCGTCGAAGCCCGGAGCCGCCACCTGCAGCACGCGCGCGGAATCGCCGATCCGATACCGATCCCGTTGTTCGGCAGCGAAATTCGCCACACCCGCGTGCGTCACGGCGACGCCCTTCGGCTCACCGGTCGAACCCGACGTGTAGACCACGTACGCGGTATTCGACACCCGGCACGGGCGAATCCGGTCGCGGTCGGTCACCGCGGACGCGGAGCGGCACGTGATGCGGGCCTCGGTGCGCGGATCGTCGAGGACCACTCGTTCGGTGGTGTGTGGCACCAGATCCCGCGTCGCGGTCACGGCGACAGCGACCCGGACGGTCGCGAGCATGACCGCCACGCGCTCGGCCGGATTGCGCGGATCCACGGGGACGAAGGCCGCCCCCGTCTTCGCCACGGCCCACATTCCCACCACGAGTTCCACCGACCGCGACAGCACCAGCGCGACCCGGTCGTCGGCTCCGATCCCGTACTCGATCAGCACTCGGGCCAGCTGATTCGACCGGGCGTCCAACTCCCCGTACATCACGGTGTGCCCGCCCGACACGATCGCCACCGCCTCCGGATCCCGGACCCTCAGCAGCTCGGCCAGCACGCGCGGCGCCGCGGCACCGCCACCGGATGCGGGCACCAGCGCGGCGCGCTCACCGGCCGACAGCACATCGACCGCACCGACCCGCTGCCCCGGATCACGCACGACCGATTCGAGAATCCGATGCAGCCGCGCGGCGAACTCCTCGACCGTGGCCCGATCGAACACGTCGGTCGCGTAGTTGACCCGCATCGGGAGATCGCCTGCCGCCCGGGCATTCTCGGCGACGGTGACGATCAGGTCGACCTTCGCCGGCTGCGGTCCCGGATCCAGCACCTCGGCGGTGACCCCGGCCAGCTCGAGAGTCGGGCGGTCCATATTGTCGAACGCCAGATATACCCGGCACAGTGGATCCTGCGCCGCCGCCGACATCGGCTCGATCGCTTCGGCGACCTGTTCGTAGGGCAGGTCGCTGTGGGCGAGCGCGCCGACATCGATGTCCTCGACCCGCCGCAGGAAGTCCCCGAACGTGTCGTCGTCGTCTACTCGTGTCCGCAGCGGCACGGTGTTGACGAACATGCCGATCAACGGTTCCAGCGCCCGTTCGCCGCGGCCCGCGACCGGCGTGCCGACGGTGATGTCCGCCGAGCCCGACAGCCGGGCCAGCAGCACGGCCAGCGCCGCGTGCACGACCATGAAGGTGGTGACCTTCGCCGTGCGCGCCAGCTGCTCGATCCCGGCACAGGTTTCGGCGGTGATCGCGGTGTCGACGACGTCGGCCGGCAGAGACCGGCGATCCGGCCGCCGGCGGTCGGCCGGGAGCTCCAGCGGCCGCGCCATATCCGCCAATTGCGCTGTCCAATAACGTAATTGGCGAGCGGCGAGCGACTCGGGATCGGCGTCGTCGCCCAGTAACAGGTGCTGGCGGATGCTGTAGTCGGCGTATTGCACCGGCAGTGGCTGCCAGCCGGGGGCGTACCCCTGCGCCCGCGCACGGTAAGCGGTGGCGAAATCGGCGGCGAGTGGCGGCAGCGACGATCCGTCGCAGCAGATGTGGTGCAGCACGACCACCAGGACGTGTCCGTGATCGGCCGTGTCGAGCAGTGTGGCCCGGATCGGCGGCCGGTGGCGCACATCGGTTCCGGTCGACACCAGCTCGCCGATCCGGTGGTCGAGTTCGTCGGCGGAGACGCGCCGCGGTGTCACATCCAATTCCGCGACGACATCCTCGGACGGCAGAATCACCTGTGTGCCTTCGCCGTTCACCGCCGGATACATCGTGCGCAGGGATTCGTGCCGCTCGATCACGTCGGCCAGGGCCGCGCGCAGGGCGGCGGTGTCGAGCCGTCCGGACAGCCGCAGCACCAGCGGGATGTTGTAGGCCCCCGATTCGGGCTCGATCTGATTGATCAGCCAGATCCGGGTCTGCGCGGGTGCGAGCGGAATGGGATCGACTCGCGGCTGTGGCCGCAGCGCGGGGCGAGCGGACCGGCGGGCGCCGTCGATATGGGCGGCGAGCTGGGCCGCGGTCGGCTTCTCGAACAGCTCGCGCACCGACAGCTCGCACCGGGTCGATTCGGCGATCCGCACCGCGGCCCCCGTGGCCGTCAGCGAGTTGCCGCCCAGCTCGAAGAAGTCGGCCAGCACACCGACCCGGCCGACGCCCAGGACCTCGGCGAAGACATCGGTGATGGTCTCCTCCACGGCGGTGCGCGGCGCCACATACGCCGCCGCCGAATCCGGGGCCGGCTCGGGCAGGGCCCGATGGTCCACCTTGCCGTTGACGGTCAGCGGCAGCGCGTCGAGCACCACGACGTGGGCCGGGACCATGTAGTCCGGCAGGATGGAACGCACATGTGTGCGCAGCTCCTCGGCCGCACAGACCGCTCCGGTGGCCGGCACCACATAGGCCAGCAGCCGGGCCGCCTCGGTACCGGGCAGATGCACCACGACGACCGCCGCCGACACCGAACCGTGGCTCAGCAGCGCGGCGCGGATCTCGTCGAGTTCGATCCGGAACCCGCGCAGCTGCACCTGCCGATCGGCGCGGCCTCGATACTCCAACTCGCCCTCGAGATTCCGGCGCGCGATGTCACCGCTGCGGTACAGCCGCGCACCCGGCGCACCGAACGGGTCGGCGACGAAGCGTCCCGCGGTCAACCCGGGCCGGCCGATATAACCCCGGGCGAGTTGCGTTCCGGCGACGTAGATTTCGCCCCAGGCGCCCAGCGGCACCGGTCGCAGGCGCTCGTCCAGGACGTACACGCGCAGGCCCGGCAGCGGCGGCCCGATGGTGCTGGGTGCGCCCGGCACGGCCCGCTCGGCCGTCAACGGGGTGTAGGTGACGAAGACCGTGGTTTCGGTGATGCCGTAACTGTTGGCCAGCACCGGAAGATCCGGATTGTGCGCATACCAGTCGGACAGGCTCGCCGGATCCAGCGCTTCACCGGACAGGACGACGAGACGCAGGGCGAGCTCACCATCCGGTTGCCCGGCGTCCAGGTAGCGCCGTCGCGCGGCCGCGAACTGATGGAACGCCGACGGTGTCTGACTGAGAACGCTCACCTTCTCCCGCGCGGCGAGGCGGACCATCTCGTCCGGTGAGCGCGTGACGGGACCGTCCACCACCACGAGCCGGCCGCCGGTGACCAGCGCACCGAAGATCTCCCACACCGAATAGTCGAATGCGAACGAATGGAACAGCGTCCACACGTCGCCGGCACGGACCCCGATTTCCGCACCGGCGTTCGTCAAGTAGGCGGCGACCGCGCCGTGGGTGATCGCCACACCCTTCGGCCACCCCGTCGATCCCGAGGTGTAGATGACATAGGCGAGGTTGCCGGGACGCAGGGGACGCACCCGGTCGGCATCGGTAATCGGTTCGGCACTCTCGGTGGCGTCGTCGTCGAACAGCACGACGCGGCCCGCCTCGGGCAGCCGATCGGTCAGGCTCCGGTTCGTCACCACGGCGATCGGTTCGGCGTCGTTCACCACGTAATCGAGGCGCTCGAGCGGGTGTGCGCGGTCCAGCGGCAGATATCCGGCGCCCGTCTTCACGACAGCCAGTACGGCCACGATCAGATCGACATCACGTGGCAGCGCGATCGCCACCAGCGTGTCCGGCCCGGCCCCGAGGGCGATGAGCCTGCGCGCGAACCGGTTGGAGCGCTCGTCGAGTTGGCGATAGGTCAGCGCGGTCGTCCCGTCGTCGACGGCGATCTCGGACGCCGACGACGCCACCTGCCGCGTGACGAGGTCGGCGAGTGTCGCCGCTGTGGCCGTCCCCTCGCGGCCCGCGAGTTCGCCGAGCACCCGCCGCTGTTCGGCGGGACCGACCAGCGGGATGTCGACCAGCCGGGCATCGGCGGGCGAGTTCGACATGCGGTCGAGGAAGTCGACGAAGCGGCCGGTGTGGGCGTCGAGTTCGTCCTGTCCGTACAGGTTGGCGTTGCCGTGCAGTTCGACCGCCAGCGGTGCGCCGGCGCCCGCGCGGTACATGTTGAACTGCAGGTCGTCCAGCGCTCCGGAGGTCAGCGCGCGGTAATGCCCGATCGCCTCGCCGAGACGGATCTCGGCATCGAAGAACAGGATGTTGACGATCGGGCCGAACGAGGTCGCCGCCGCGTCGAGGGCCTCGGACTCGCGGCGCAGGTCCTCGAACCGGTAGAGCTGATGTCGCATGGCCAGCACCAGTTCGGACACCGATGCGCGGATCAGATCCTCCACCGTGGTCGCCGGATCCACGGTGAATCGGATCGGCACCATATTCGCCAGCATCGCGGCGGCATTGCGCAATCGCCTCGTCACCCGCCCGGACACCGGCAGCGACAGGACGACCTCGTCGGTTCCGGTCATGCGCGCGAGGAAGGCGGCGAAAGCGGCCACCACCACCTGGGCCGTCGAGGCGTGCAGGTCGTCGGCGAATCGGTCGAGCCGCGCGGTCAGCGCCGAGGGCAACGTGCGCCCGGCGTAGCGGTCGTCCTCACTCCACTTGGCGGAGCGCCCGGCCAAACTCGTGGCCGGCGGCAGTCCGGCCGCCTTGTCCAGCCAGTACGCCCGGTCGGTGTCGAATCGCCGGCTCGCCCGATAGTCGTGCTCGGCGGCGATGATCTCGGTCAGCCCGGGTGCCGCCAGCGGCGTCGGCGCCCTGCCCTCGATGAGTGCGTTGTAGTGCTCGGCCACGCGGTTGAGGAGATTGAACGCGCCGTAACCGTCGACCACGAGATGGTGGGCACGCGCGTACCACAGATACCGGTTCTCGCCGATCCGGATGAGTCGCGTCGCGGTGAGCCGGTCCCGGGCCGGATCGACCGCCTTGGTCCCGTAGTCGCGGCGCATCCAGTCCATCGCCGCCGCGTGCGGGTCCGCGGCGTCGGTGAGATCCAGCAGCGGCTCGTCGTAGACGATGCTGCGATCCACGTACTGATACGGGCGACCGCCGACCTCGACGACGCGGACGATGAGTGACTCGCTCTCGTGGCCGGCGTCGTTCACCGCCTTGGCGAAGGCGGCGTAGTCGATATATCCCTCGATCTCGACGTAGTGGGCGATGTTGACGTTCGGTCCGCCGGGGAGGTTGTCCGCCAGCCACATTCCGTATTGCGCCCGGGAAAGCGGAATCAGATCAGGATTTCGGTCGGCAGGCATGGCTGAATCCGGACTCATCGTCTAACCCCTCCTCGAATTCCGAGACACGGAGCAGCGCACACCCCCACCTGTTTCCATGCGCGGAATTCCCCGTTGCGGTACTCTTGCTTACGAATGCAATTTCATTTGCGATTCCGGCGAGTGGCCGGATTCCGAGTGGCAGGCTTTCCGAATCGCCGGATTTCCGAATGAACCCGGGCGCGCGTAATCCACGTCGATCACGCGCGGTTCGACGCACATGACGTCACCCCAATCGGGGTCGAGAACGATCGACTGTCCGATTGAGGATTTGATGAATACGGTGCGCCCTGCCCTGCGTAGCCGAGGACCCCCTCTCACCGAACGTGGCGAGCACTGAGCGACAACTCTTCGCCGTATTATCACGACGTGCCGCCACAAACTGCGGGCGGCCCGAAAGCTCCACTCGCACAAGGCATATGAGGGCCCCGTCGAATGGGTCGGAACTACGAGCGATTTGTCCGTATTAAAGTGGAAGGCGTATTGTCGAGCGGGTCGATCCCCCCGCCACGCCACGGTTTCGGAAGCTGGTGTCGGCATTGTGTCCGACCCGGGGAGACGGCCCCGGCGAGCAATGTTTCACCTCTCCACACGACGACGCCGCGCGGAGTGACCTATTGCGGTCCACGCTGTGCGGAAAATCGTTGTACCCCACCTAGCCGATACTACTGAACAGCGCCTTTGCTGTCCCGCACTCGCCGTGAAATCCGGCGAACTCCAAGCATAACCTTCCGATCGGACCGATTCCGAGAAGGACACCGCGGAAGCTTCGCCCGGTGATACCCATACCGGTGAGCGGCGGATTCACGGCCCGAGGAATAGCCGTTCGTTCGGCAAACGGTTCTCCGGAAGGCGGCCGTCGATCGTGTCGAGAATGAATTCGATCGTGCACCAGCGCTTGCGCCGCCAGTCCCGGACGATATTGTCCACCGCCGCGGCGGCGGTCCGGTAATCGAAGGCCGTTCCGCCCAGCCAGATACGCATGTGCACATCGTTGTGCACCGCGTACCCTCCGCCGCCGGGCCTCAGCACGGCACCGTGACGGCCGAGGTCGCGCTGCCACAGCGACGCTGCTGCCGATTCTCTGCGTTCATCTTCGTCCCCGAGCGGTAGTGCCGGCCTGACTTCCGTCCAGCCTTCCTCCCGCGCGGACGATCGGCGACCGTAGAACTACGTACTTTTCCTACGCAGTGCGTTCCTCCGTGACCGTCCCTACGTGGTCGCGGGCTCGGCGCCGAATCCGGAACCCCAGCTCCGCAGCGCGCGGTCGAGGATGTCGGTGAGCTCCTGGTCAGGATGGTCGAGCCAGTGCTCGTATCCCGCGATCGCGACGCCGAGTGCGCAGTGTCCCGCGACCTGGGCGAGCAGATCGCGCGTGCCGACACCGAGCCGGGCCGCCACGAATTCGGCGACCACGTCGCGCCACTCCTGATAGCGCAGCGTCGAATGCGCTTGCAGCGCGGGAACTTTCAGGATCAGCTCCATGCGCTTGCGATGCCAGGGCACCTGGGCCGGGTCGAAGCGATTGAACTCGACCACCACACTGCGGACCGCGTCGGCGACCGGCTGATCGGGCGGGCACCGGTCGAACAGATCGCGCATCGCCTGCAGTTGATCGCTGAAGTTGCCCCACACGACGTCGTTCTTCGATTCGAAGTAGCGGAAGAAGGTCCGCTTGCTGACACCGACGGCGGCCGCGATGTCCTCGACCGTGGTGTCGTCGAATCCGCGCTGCTCGAACAACTCGAATGCGACTCGCTCCAACTCGTCCGCGCTGGTAGAGGGCCTGCGACCCGCCCTGGCGCGCGGTGCGACAGGTTTTTCCGCCGTCACCCCTTCCATTTTGTCACTCGGTGACATTATGCTGTGCCTCACACCCGTTACCCCGATCCCATCCCCTAGGAGCGGTCATGAACGAACCCATCACCAGCCAGACAGTAGTCCCCGCCGAGGACGCGCTCGTCGAAGACGACCTGCTCGTCGAGGATGTCTCGATCGATGGCATGTGCGGTGTCTACTGACGTTTTCGATCCGGCCGGCTCCTATCGGCTCGCGCCCTCGATCTCGCTGCGGCCCGAGCCGTTCGGAGCGCTGGTCTACGACTTCACCACCCGGCGGCTGTCGTTTCTGAAGACCAAGCAGCTGGTGGCGGTCGTGCAGGGACTGGCCGAACACCCTTCCGCGGCCGCTGCCCTGGCGGCCGCGGGGGTCGCCCACGCCGAACACCCCCGCTATCTGAGCGCGCTCGCCGGTCTGCTCGAGGCGGGCACCATCACGCCGCGTCCCGCCGGCCCGGACGAACAGGATCACCGATGAAGCTGGTCGAACATTTCAAACACGGTCTCGACGCCCCGATCTGCCTGACCTGGGAACTCACCTACGCCTGCAATCTGGCGTGTGAACACTGCCTGTCCTCGTCGGGCCGCCGCGACCCGCGCGAACTGTCCACCGCCGAATGCAAGGCGTTCATCGACGAACTCGAACGCATGCAGGTCTTCTACGTCAACATCGGCGGCGGCGAACCCACCGTGCGCAGCGACTTCTGGGAACTGCTCGACTACGCGGTCGCCCATCACGTCGGAGTCAAGTTCTCCACCAATGGGATTCGGCTCACCCCCGAACGGGCCCGCCGGCTCGCGGCCACCGATTACGTGGACGTGCAGATCTCCATCGACGGCGCCACCGCCGAGGTCAACGACGCGGTGCGCGGACCGGGATCGTTCGATACCGCGATGCGGGCCATGCAGAATCTGGCCGACGCCGGGTTCGAGAACTTCAAGATCTCGGTCGTGATGACCCGCCACAACGTGGATCAGCTCGACGAATTCAAGGCCATCGCCGACCGCTTCGGCGCCCAGCTGCGCATCACCCGGCTGCGCCCGTCCGGACGCGGCGCCGATGTGTGGAACGAGCTGCACCCGACCACAGACCAGCAGTTGCAGATCTACGACTGGCTCGTCGCCCACGGCGAGGGCGTCCTGACCGGCGACTCGTTCTTCCACCTCAACGCACTCGGCTCCACTCCCATCGCGGGACTGAACCTGTGCGGGGCGGGGCGGGTGGTGTGCTTGGTCGATCCGGTCGGCGACGTGTATGCCTGCCCGTTCGCCATCCACGACGAATTCCTCGCCGGCAACGTCCGCGACACCGGCGGATTCGCCGGCGTCTGGCGCACCTCTGATCTGTTCGCGCGATTGCGGCAACCCCAAACCGGTGGCGCCTGCACCTCGTGCTCGGCCTACGACGCCTGCCAGGGCGGCTGCATGGCCGCGAAGTTCTTCACCGGACTGCCCTTGGACGGTCCCGACCCCGAATGTGTGAAGGGCAACGCCGAACTCGCCCTCGCCGGAGTCGGCGCCAAACCCCAGCCGGACAAGAACCATTCGCGCACTGCGGCGCCACGACGCACGGTCGCACTCGGCATCCCCACTCGCAGCCGCGTCACTCCCGGCACTCCTGATCGCGCCTGCGACACCAGCCCGCTCGCCGGGCTCACCTGACAAGACGAAACCAATGGGCACCGATCGCCGTCAGCGCGCCGCACCCGCTAGCACCGCATCGGCCGCACGCCCACCTCGACTGCAGCACAAGGATTCTCATGGCAAGCACCCGTGACTGGTTCGAATCGGTCGCCGAGGCCCAGCGCCGGGCGAAGAAGCGCGTCCCCAAGGCCGTCTACCTGGCCCTGCTGGCCGGTTCCGAAGCCGGCGCCACCCTCGACGACAACGCCGCCGCCTTCACCGAACTCGGCCTGCGCCCCCACATCGCCGACCTGCCCGCCACCCGCGACCTCGCCACCACCGTTCTCGGACAAGACATCTCGATGCCGGTGATCTGCTCCCCCACCGGCGTCCAGGCGGTCGACCCCGCCGGTGAGGTGGGCGTCGCGCGCGGGGCCGCGATGTCGGGCACCGCCTTCGGGCTGTCGTCGTTCGGATCCAAGCCGATCGAGGAGGTCATCGCCGCCAACGACAAGACCTTCTTCCAAATCTATTGGCTCGGAAGCAAAGACGACATGGTCGCCCGCCTCGACCGCGCCCGCGAAGCCGGCGCCAAGGGCATCATCGTCACCCTCGACTGGGTCTTCGCCACCGCCCGCGACTGGGGCAGCCCCGCGCTCCCCGAACGCGTCGATCTGAAGACCGCCGTACGCTTCGCACCCCAGGTCGTCACCAAACCCGGCTGGCTGTGGCGCTTCGCCCGCACCGGAAAACTCCCCGACCTCACCACCCCCAATCTGGTCCCGCGCGGGCAGCAGGGCCCGACCTTCTTCGGCGCCTACGGCGAATGGATGGGCACCCCACCGGTCACCTGGGACGACCTGGCCTGGCTGCGGCAGCAATGGGACGGGCCGTTCCTCATCAAGGGCATCGGCCGACCCGACGACGCCAAGCGCGCCGTCGACATCGGCGCCACCGCCCTCTCCGTGTCCAACCACGGCGGCAACAACCTCGACACCACCCCCGCCGCGATCCGCATGCTGCCCAGCGTCGTCCAAGCCGTCGGCGGACAGGTCGAAATCCTGCTCGACGGCGGTGTGCGCCGCGGCAGCGACGTCGTGAAAGCGCTCGCGCTCGGCGCGAACGCGGTCATGATCGGCCGGCCGTACCTGTGGGGCATGGCCGCCGCCGGGGACCGCGGCGTCCACAACGTCCTCGAAGTCATCCGCCAGGGCATCGACTCGGCGTTGTACGGACTCGGCCACTCCTCCATCCACGACCTGTCCCCCGAGGACGTCATCGTTCCCGACGGCTTCACCCGGGGCATGTAAGTGGCCCCCGCCTCGGTCGCCGTCGTCACCGGTGCCGCCCGGGGCATCGGCGCCGCCACGGTGCACCGGCTCGCCGCCGCGGGCTGGCGCGTCGTGGCCGTCGACATCTGCCGCGACGACCCCGCACTCGGTTATCCGCTCGGCACCCGTGATCAGCTCGCCGCGGTGGCCGCCGCGCACGCGGGGACGGTCGTCGACGTCGAAGCGGATGTTCGCGACATCGAAAGCCTCGGCCGCGCAGTGGAACTCGCGATGGACCGGTTCGGCCGGCTCGACGCGGCCGTCGCCGCCGCGGCCGTGATGACCGGCGGCCACCCGCTCTGGGAAACCACCCACGCCGACTGGGCGCCGATGTTCGACATCGGCGTCCACGGCACCGCCAACCTCGCGCGGGTCGCCGTCCCCGCCATGCTCGCCCGACCCGAACCCCGCACCGGCCGATTCATCGCCCTCGCCTCCGCGGCCGCCCACCACGGCATGTGGCATCTCTCCGGTTACAACGCGGCCAAACACGCCGTCGTCGGCCTGATCAAAGGACTCGCCCACGACCTGCGCGGCACCGGCATCACCGCCACCGCCGTCTCCCCCGGATCCACCCGCACCGCCCTGCTCACCGAAACCGCCCGCCTCTACCACCTCGACACCGTCGACGACTTCGCCTCCCACCAACTCCTCGACCGCATCCTCGAACCGGACGAGGTCGCCGCCACCATCGCCTGGCTGTGCACCCCCGAATCCGCCACCGTCACCGGAACTGTGGTGCACGCCGACGGCGGATTCGTGTCGTGATCGCCGAACTCCCCGCTGACCGACCAGTGGTCGCGGCCGCTCACATCCGTTGCGGCGCAGCGATTCCCGAGAGCCCGAGTCCGTGGGCGAGTGTGGCCGCGGTCAGTCCGCAGAGTGCGTAAAGGGATCTTGTTTCGCCACCGCCCCTGCCGGGCCTGCCGGCGGGTCCGGCGCAAGGGGATTCACCGCACCACAGTCCGGCGCATAACCACCGCCCCGCTCGTACGTGGACCGACCGGACAGGTCGTGAATGTCGGTGATATCCGCCAGTTCCGGCGGAACCCGCTCACGGAGATGTCCGAGGTCGGGCACGATCAGCAGCTCGATCCGATGGGCCGACAGGTGATCGAGCAGGGCCTCCGGCACGATCAGGCTTCTGCTCTTGGTCAGCCCGATGTAGACATAGCCGAGCCGTCGGGCGACTGCCCGCATCGGCAGATCGAACCGGTGCGCGGTTTTCACGAGGTCCACACAGACGTAACCCATTGCACGTGCGGAAATTTCATCGTCCATCGCCTCGCCTTGCGAAGTCATCGATCCTCGTTCTCGATCCGCCGGCGAATGGCGTCGACCTTGCGGTCCTTCGGAATGCGCTGCGGGACAACCAACGTGGCAATCAGAACGACCAGCGGTAGGCCAATGCAAACGACGAAGCCGCACAAAGCCCATCCGGTCATGACTGCCTTTCCTCCAGCGCCCGGCGACCGCGTTCGCTGATCTGCCACCGCGCCCGTGAACTGCTGAAAACAACGAATCCGCACGTTGACAGGCGAGTAAGCGCGACGCGTACACGCCACCCCGCCAATGCCGCATCCCGGCGAATTTGCCCGGTGGTCAACAGACCACCGGGTGCCAGCAGCGACAGCACCACAGAATCCGATCTGTTCATTTTCGGCTTCATCGGCAGTCCCACCATCGCATCGGCCATCGAATCGCATCCATGAACCGAGAACACACGAAATGAGGCAGCGGCCGGAACACGCGCGAGCCGGGCAGATGTCGTCACAGGATGCACGCGGAATGCAGCGGGGGTGGACGTGTGCGCAGGGGGTGTGTGATTGCCGAATGTTGTTGGAAAGCGTTGATTACGCGTGCCACACTCCGATCATGGGACGTAAGCCCAAACAACCCAACCTCGAACTCACGGAGCTCCTGAACGAAGGGGCGATCAGCCGAGGCGGCCTCGCAAGGCGAATCAACGATGCGGGAAGAGCTGTCGGCCTCGACCTCTCATACGATCACACATCGGTCGGGCGATGGTTGAGCGGTGAACAGCCGAATCCCCCTGCACCTCAACTGATTGCGGCTGCATTCTCGGAGATCCTGGGTCGACGAATTGTGCCCGCGGACTGCGGTATGTCCGCAAGTTCCGGTTCCGGCGACCTCGGTTTGGAATTCTCGCTGAGTTTGTCCGAGGCGTTGGGATCCGTAACAACGCTGTGGCGCGCTGACATCGAGCGACGCCGGTACCTCCTCGACGCTTCATACGCCGTAGCTGTCTATCCCGCGGCATCGATGCGCTGGTTGACGATGCCCGGACCCGACCATCCCGTCTCTGCCGGTCGCCGTAGAGTGGGAAGTGTCGATGTCGAAGGCGTTCTCGCCATGACGAGAACATTCCGGGACCTCGACAATCGAGCCGGAGGGGGCAGGGTGCGGTCGACGATCGTGCACTATCTCCACAGTTCGGTAGCTCCATTGCTGCGCGGGAGCTACGCCGAAACCATTGGGCGACCACTGTTCTCGGCGGCTGCCGAATTGACGAAAATCGCCGGATGGGCGGCTTACGACCAAGAGGAGCACGGTCTCGCACAGCGCTACCTGATTCAGGCTCTCCGACTCGCCCGAGCGGCGAACGATCGCGGTCTGGGCGCTGAGATATTGGCAGCCATGAGCCACCAGGCGACCTACGTGGGTCGCCCGGGCGACGCCATCGACCTGGCTCGCGCGGCCCGCATGACGGCCCGAGCCACAAGTTCCGCTGCCTTGGAGTCGGAATGTCACTTGGCCGAGGCGCACGGTCACGCAGCTCGGCAGGACAACTCCTCGTGTGCCGCGTCGTTGAGCGCAGCAGAGCGATCGTTCGAGAAGGTCGACCGAACAGGTTGCCCGGAATGGCTGTCGTATTTCGACGCCGCATACATGTCAGCCAAGACGGCACATTGTTTTCGCGAACTAGGCGACGACGCCCGTGCCGCTCGCTTCGCCGAACAGTCTCTCCAGATGTCGTCCGGCTACCAGCGAGGGCGTGCCTTCAACCTGACCCTGCTGGCGTCTGCTCGAACAGCCGAGGATCCACTCGAGGCGGTGCGCGTCGGTCGCGAGGCAGTCGAACTCGTGTCCGCGATCTCCTCGCAACGCAGCTACGCGTACCTGCGTGAGCTGCGCCGCCGGCTCGATCGGCACAAGGGCCTTCCAGAAGTTGCCGACTTCCAGCACGAGGTGCAGATTCTTACTACCCGACCGTACTGAGCGCGCGGTAAACACCGATTACTGTTGCGGCGCCGACGATTTCGCCACGCTCGATCATCGTCGCGGCCTCATCCAACGGAACCCAACGAATGTTCTCCGCCTCGTTGACGTCCGGTACGGTGTCGGTCAGTTCGGCACCTTGGGACAGGTACACCTCCTGCGGGTGGTCGAGGGTGCCGATCGCGGGCTGGTAGGTAACCAGATGCCGCATCGACTTCGGCCGCCACCCGGTTTCCTCCTCCACTTCGCGAGCCGCCGCGGCCGCGACGTCTTCGGCTCCGTCGACATACCCTCCGGGCAATTCCCACACCCATCGATCGATGATGAATCGGTGCCGGTACATGAGCAGGAGTTCGTGGCTGTCGTTCAGCACTACTGTCATCGCACATCTCGGCATGCGGGCGACGTACTGAGTGAACGTCACGCCGTCCGGCAGCTCCACGTCGACCGTCGACAGCCGTATGTGCCGGTTTTCGTCGACCAAGGTCTCGCCGAGGATGGTCCACTGGGTACGCGTCACATCCCGACGGTATCGCGAACTCGTATCCGAGCGTGGCCGCCTCGGGGCATACTCCCCGACCGCACGGGAGACCGCGTCCCCGACACGGGCGAACAACAGCGAAACCTCGGCCCGGCGCCCGCCACCCGAAGGCGCGGCTTCTTCGCCCCGTGGACCGGCGAACGATCACCACTCTCGGTTGCGCTGACGTAGCCTGGCGGTACTTCTGACCACTTGATCGGATTGGAGTGCTGTGACACATCCTCCAGTACTGGTACTCGGAGCTACGGGGGGACAAGGCGGCGCTGTTGCCGACACATTGCTCTCGCGCGGGGTGGCGGTGCGCGCGATGGTGCGCGATCCGCAGGGGCGTGGGGCGCAGCGGCTCGGTGAGCGCGGCGCGGAACTCGTGGGCGGGTCGCTGGACGATCGGGCCGCGCTGGCGGCGGCGATGGCGAATGTCGCGGGCGTGTTCGCACTGACCACACCGTTCGAGGCGGGTGCCGATGCGGAGGTCCGGCAGGGGCGGGCGATCATCGGGGCGGCCGGCGATGCCGGGGTGCCGCATCTGGTGTTCAGTTCCGTGGCGTCGGCGGATCAGAACACGATGATTCCGCATTTCGAGAGCAAAGCGGTGATCGAGCAAGAACTCACGGCCAGTGGTCTGCCGGCGACCGTCGTCGCACCGACATATTTCTTCGACAACGCGCTCGGTGGCCGCCGGGAGCTGCTCGACGGTGTGCTGGAATTACCCATACCTTCCGATCGCCCGCTACAGCAGCTCGCGCGAGAAGATCTCGGGCAGTTCGTCGCTCATGTCCTGCGCGAGCCGGACCGCTATCTCGGCGAGCGCGTCGAACTGGCCGGCGACGCCCCCACACCCGCCGATATGGCCGCCGCCATCGGTGACGCGCTGGACCGGCCCGTCGTGCATCGGCAGACGTCGCTCGACGCCATCGGCAATCCGGATATGCACGCCATGTGGGCATTCCTCGACGCCGGCGGCTACCGCGTCGACATCGAGGCTCTGCATCGCGCGACGCCCGAGGTCGAGTGGACGTCGTTTCGTGACTGGGCGCTACGGACCCTTCCTGCGGTGAAGGCGGAATCTCCCCGCAATCCGTGACTCGCATCGACATCGACAACGAAGGGACCACCGATATGCCGGAGACGAATTCCACCGTGTGGCCGCGGTTGCGGGTCGCGGAGTGGGCGGATACGCGGGAGACGCTGCACATGTGGATGCAGGTGGTGGGGAAGGTCCGGCTCGCGCATGCGCCGCTGTTGAATCATTGGTGGCAGGTGACGCTTTTCGTGAGTCCGCGCGGGCTGATGACGCCGGCAATTCCTTACGGTGATCGGCTGTTCGATATCGAATTCGACTTTCTCGCGGATCGGTTGGTGATCCGCGCCAACACCGGCGATATGCGCAGTGTGGCACTCGAGCCCAAGTCGGTGGCGCAGTTCTACGCCGAAACGATGCGGGCGCTCGACGAGCTGGGGTTGCGGACGCGAATTCAGGGGCGGCCCAACGAGGTCGATCCGTCCATCCCCTTCGCCGAGGACACCCGGCACGCCTCCTACGATCCGGAGTCCGCGCGAGCGTTCTGGCGGCAACTCGTGCACGCGAATCGCGCGCTCAACGAGTTCCGGTCCGGCTATATCGGCAAGTCCAGTCCGGTGCATTTCTTCTGGGGCGCAATCGATCTGGCCTACACCCGGTTCTCGGGGCGAAGCGCGCCGGAACACGGCGGCGGTGCGCCGCACTGTGCCGATTGGGTCATGGTGGAGGGCTATTCCCACGAACTCAGCAGTTGCGGATTCTGGCCCGGCGGCGGAGAGGAAGGCGCGTTCTACGCCTACGCCTACCCCGAACCGGAGGGTTACCGCGAGCGGCAACTGCAGGTTCCGGGAGCGGCCTACGACGCCGCGCTGGGGGAATTCGTTCTTCCGTACGAAACGGTGCGGACGGCCGATGATCCACCCGCTCTGGTGGCCGCGTTTCTGCACGAAACATACGCGGCCGCAGCCGATTCGGGTCAATGGGATCGACGCGAGCTCGAATGCGATCCGCATCGGTGGGCCGAGAAGCGCGCGGCGGCACCCTGGTCGTCGCTGCGCTGACCCGGCGGCTACGGCGTGATGCCGTCGAACTGCATCACCCAGTACGGGCTGTTCGTGGTCGTATTCCATTGGGAGACATAGAGTGTGATGTCCGTGGCTGAGCGCGATCGGGGGTGGATGAAGCCGCCGTAGAGCTGCGGGAAGGTGCGGACCCAGAACTGCCACCACGGTGCCGAGGCGACGATCTGCCGCTTCGGCGCCGTCCAGACACGATCGATGGCCGGTGCGGTGCGGGTGGCGATGCAGGCGCCGGCGACGTCGAAGTAGGACATCACCCACGTCCCGGCGATGTTCTTCACACTCACCTCGCCGATCGGCCCCATCCCGCCGAACAACGGCGTCGGGGTGGGATTGCCCCACCGCCAGGCCGAACCGTCGTAGCCCCAGTATTCGTAGTCGGCGCGGACGGCGATCCGCTGCCACGGCACGCGCATCAGGATCGGGCCGTTGCGATTGTGGCCGCGCCCCCACTCCTTCGAGACGATGTAGAGATAGCCGTCGCCGTTGTTGTTCCCGATGCCGGCGAAGGACTGCATCATGAACGGACTCCACCCGCCGTAGCCGTCGCCGCCGTCGTTGGGCCAGACGGCCGCGTAGTCGGTCCAGGTGGCACCGTCGTCGTCGGAGTAGGCGAGCCCGCAGAACAGCGCACCGTAGCGATCGTCGGGGACGCTCCAGTCGTGAACACTGGTGTAGGTCAGCCACGTTCGCCCGTTCGGATCGACGAACGCGTCGTTGGGAATGCGGCTGACCTCGAACCCGTAGCCGTTGTCGGCATTGTGCGGGTAGGTGAGGGCCTGTCGCGCCGGCCCGCCACCGGGGGTCGCGGAGAAGGTGGTGGTGGCGTCCGGGAGGTCGGAGCTGAACAGCAGCACGGGCGAGCCGAGCCACGTGCCCGACCCCTGACTGTCACCGGTGAACGTGTCACCGAAGACGAAACCCGACCGGCCGGGCGCGAAATGCTCTCGGTCGTAAGGTATTCCGAGGTCGGTGCCACCTACGCCGAATTGCCTCGCCGTACTTCCGGCGAACCCGGTGAGCGGCGTCCCCCAGTGCGTCGCCATCGCCGGCTCATGCCGGGGCGGCGAGGACGAATCGGGTCCATGCCGCGGCTCGGTTGGCGTTGTCGGTGCACACCTTCCCGGTCGTGAGGTCGATGGCATAGACGCAGCCGTCGGGGACCCCGCCGTTGAAGGTGGCGAACCAGGCCGTCGGCCCGTCTTGCGGTGTGGCGCAGGCTGCCACGTCGGTGAAAGCCCCTTCCGGGAACGTGATCTCGGCGGCCGTGGCGGTGGTGAGGGCGGCCAGGGTGCCGCCCGCGGCGGCGGCCGTCGCCGCCGCCCGGACCTGGGGCACGCAGTCGGTGATCACGAAGAAGCGGCCGTTCGTGCTGGCGATTGTCGGCATGCGAATACTCCGTCGGAGGCTTGACAGGGTTGGGGTTTACAGGGTTTGAGGGCTCTACGGGTTGGGAGGCTGGAAGCCGGCGATATCGAGTTTCTGCCCGATGGCCGCGATGGCGTCGACCAGGGACCAGCCGCCCAGCTGCGGCCAGCCGGTGCCCTGCAGGCCGCGCATCTGGATCCACTCGTCGCGGATGCGGCCGTCGGAGTCACGCGGCAGGGGCACCTGGGTGGGCCCGGGCGGCGCCGCGAAGCCCGGCAGGCCCAGGGTCTGTCCCACGCTGGCGACACCGTCGACGAGCGTGTGGCCGGCCAGTTGCGGCCAGCCGTTGCCGCCGATGCCCATGAACTGAATCCACATGTCGGTCACCGGGTCCGTGGCTACCGAACCGACCCCGACCTGGTTGGCGAAATCCTCCGGTGAGAAACCGTCGGCGGAGTTCATATCGCAGTTGCCGAAAGGCGAGGCGCCCTCGGGCAGGCCGCCGCCGTAGCCCTGGCCGTCGGTGTACTGATGCGCGATCTGGCCGGGCAGGTTCGGATTGCTGCCGTAACCGGCGCCGATCATGTTCAGGCCGTCCGGGCGCACCGGCCACATACTGTCGAAATCCGGGCGGTTGGCGTAGCCGATGACCCGCCGGGTCGACCCGAGCCAATCGGCCAGCCGCCAGTAGGCGCGGTTGATGCCGTCCGATTGGTCCCCGCCGGGATTGCCGCCCGATTCCACGTCGATCATCGTGATCATCTTCGGATGCGGACCACCCGCCTGACCGACCATGCTGCGGTGGGTGTCGACGGTATCGAGCCAGTTCGGCCGCCAGTAGAAGTAGACGATGAAGCAGGCGATGCGTCCGGAATCGGCGGCCCGGGCCGCCCACGAATAGTTCGAATAGAAGTTGTGGTCCTGATAGGTCCCGTCGTTGGAACGGAACGAGAACAGCTGATACGGATACGAGTCGTCGACCGGCACTTGGAACTCGGACACGTCGGCGAAAAGGGAATCGACCATATTCCCCTCCAAGAGTCGACCGGTCCTCGGCAGGACCGGGTTTCGAGTGGGTGGCTATCTCATTGTCCGAGGCTACGCCTGTCTCGTCATCGATAGTGCGGTTCTCGTGACCGCGTCGTAATCGACGGTCCCCCAACGAAACCCGCCGAAGATCGAATTACCGTCCCTCGGCGCCCGGGACGAGGGCGCGGACTCGCAACTGGTGCGTAGTCATTTGTCCGTTACCGCACGCCGTCGCCGCCCGGTCCAGATACAGCGATGCGGTGTTGTCGGGCGGGTAGATTCGCAGTCCCGGCACGTCGACGGGCCCGCACTGGTCGGCCGGGATGTTGTGCACGTCGACCGCGAGCACCAGCGCCGACGCCTGGCCGCCGGGTGCCAGCTGAACCGGACCGGACGGGCTCCCGTCGCGGGCGGCCGGGGCGCCGACGGGCGAGCTGTCGGGGCCGGTGGCATAGGAGACACCCGGGAAGCCCTCCAGGACGCACGAACCGGAGCCGTTGTTGGTGAACACGATCGGGAATGCGACAGTTCCGGCGGCGGCGTTCGAGGGCCCCAGCGCGGCCGCGAGATCGGATGTCCGGCATTGTGGCGCAACGGCATTCGCATCCCGGGTGGGCGGAGTACCATCGTTCGAAGGTACCGAACCCACGTGCAGGGCCGGGGCCGCGCTCGTATTCGGAGTGTCCGGCGCCGGCTGGTCCGATCCGCAGCCCGCGACGATCACAGCCGCGGCCGCGGTGAGCGACCACCACGCCATCCGCCTTCTTTTCACAACTCCCGACCGTACTCGGTTCGGGGCCGACCGTGGAAGATCCGTCGAAGTTCGTCGCGGGCAAGGAGAACCCGATGATCGACATCATCACGTTGCGAGGAACCGGAGAGCCCCGGAACGCGGACGGCAGCCCCGCGGGGATGCTGGCCGCGGTCACCGATCTGCTCTCGACCGACAGCTTCAGCTTCTTCGAGCCCGACTGGCCCGCCTCCGTCGGCCCGGATCCGAATCTGTGGGGGCCGTCGCTGGACACCTCGGTCCGCCTGGGCATCGCCGCGGGCGTCGAGGCGATCCAGCAATCGCCGAACGTCTGTGCGCTGCTGAGCTATTCGCTCGGAGGCATCTGTGCGAGCCGGATACTCGAGGGGGTGGCCCGGGGCGAGTACACCAACACCGACGGCAGCCCGCTCGAGATCGCTTTCGCCGTCTTCATCGCCAACCCGCTGCGCAAGGCGGGCGATTCGGTGAACAACCTGTGCCCGCCCACGACATTCGGCCTGCACGGCCAGCGCGGCACCTGGCCCGCGGCGGTCGCGACACGGGAGTACGCGAACCCGGGCGACATCATCACCGCCTCCCCGGCCGACTCGCCGCTGCGCATCATCGACGTGGGAATCTCACCGTTCTCGTTCGTCGAGGGTGCCCGCTTCGGCAACGCGAGCTATCTCATCTTCGCGCAGCTGCTGCAGTTCCTGATGTCGAATCCGGTCGCCAACCTGCAACGCTTCGCCACCGCCGTCAACGGCGTGATCGGCTATCTCACCCCGTATCCCGACGGTCAGCACGTGCTGTACCCGGCACACGACATGCCGGGCACGGGCGTCACCTGGACCACGGCCGCGGCCGAGTGGATCACGGCGAACTTCGCGTAGGAGGTCACGCCACCGCGCGCAGATGGCGAGTCCGCGCGGGTTCGGCGAGAGCCTGCTCGCGCAGCCCCGAGAGCACCCGGCTGAGGATCCGCGAGACCTGCATCTGCGAGATGCCGTGCAGCGCGGCGATCTCGGACTGGGTCCTGCTCTCGTAGAAGCGCTGGATCAAGATCTTGCGTTCCTGTTCGGGCAGGGCCTCGATCAGCGGTTTCACCGTGATCGCGTCCTCGGTGAACTCGTAGCGCGGTTCGTCGACCGCCAGCCGGGCACCCAGCGGCGTGGGGCTGTCGCTCTCGGCGGACTGGGTTTCGTCGAGCGAATCGCACAGGTAGCTGTTGGCCGCCACGGTCGCCTGCACGACATCCTCGACCGGGACGTCGAGGGCGCGGGCGAGTTCATGGCTGCTGGGCTCGCGACCGAGTTGCTGGGACAGCACCAGGCTGTGCTGGGAGATGCGGGCGCGCAACTCCTTCATGCGGCGCGGCACCTTCACCGCCCACCCGCTGTCGCGGAAATACCGCCGCACCTCCCCCATGATCGTCGGCACCGCGAAGCCCAGGAACGGTGCGCCCCGGGACACGTCGAAACGGTCCACCGACAGCACCAGCGCGAGGTTCGCGACCTGCTGCAGATCCTCCCGCGACTGGCCGCGGCCCTCGTACCGGCGGGCGATGTGGGCGGCCAGCGGCATGCAGTCGGCGATGATCTGCTCCCGCAGCCGGGCCCGGCGCGGGTCGGTGGCCTCGAGTTCGGCCAGCGCACGGAAGGAATCTTCGATCCCGTCATAGGAATTGCGGCCACCGTCGTCGCCGGCGGTGGCGGAACGGGTCGAGGCAGCAGTGGTATCGGTGCTCATGATCGTCTCCGCAGCTTCCGTATGAACCATGCCGCCCTGGGTATCCGCGACTCGGAGGCTCAAACAAGAAATTCCGGTCGAATCCGCCCCGATGACGGCGGTGGCATCCGTGCCGCGATGTGCTGTACTTGCCGGGTGAGCGAGTCTGGTGAGTCGACCGACGTGGTCGACGCGGTGGTCGAAACAACTCTTCTCGGTGGTCCCCGCCGCTACACCCGAGCTCAGGTGGCCGAGCTGTCCGGGGTCTCGGTCGAGACCGCCCGCAAGCTGTGGATCGCCTTGGGCTTCCCGGCCGCGGCGAGCGAGGACGAGACGGCGTTCACCGACGCCGATGTCGCGGCGGTACGCACCTTCTGCGCGCTGGGTCCGGCGTCGAACGTCAACGAGCAGAACCAGATTGCCGCGGCCCGCACCGTCGGGCAGTCGATGGCACGACTGGCCGAATGGCAGGCCGACCTGATTACCCGCGAACTCGGCGCAGGCACCGATGCCGAGGCCACCGCCCACGCCATCGAGGTGCTCACCGACCTGCAGCAGTACGCGTGGCGGCGGCATCTGGCCGCGGCGCTGACCCGATCCCTCGAATCGGACGGTGCCGCACGGCAATTGCTCGTCGGATTCGCCGATATGGCCGGTTACACCCGGCTCTCGCGCCACCTCGACCCCGACGAGCTGACCGATCTGCTGGAAGCGTTCGAAACCGCCACCACCGAGGCGATCACCGCGCACGGCGGCTGGGTGATCAAGAACGTGGGCGACGAAGTGATGTTCGCCGTCGACGAGCCGCACCGGGGCGCCCGCATCGCGCTGGACCTGCACGTGGCGATCGCCCGTGCGGCACAGCGGATTTCGGAGATGCCGCAGATCCGGGTCGGCCTGGCCTACGGCCCGGTGCTCACCCGCTTCGGCGACCTCTACGGCACCGTCGTCAACACCGCCGCCCGGCTGACCGGTGTCGCTCGTCCCGGAACGGTGCTCGTGGACGACGGCGCGGCCGCGGCACTGGCCGAGGACAAGGAGTACTCACTGCGCCACCTGCGCAGCGTGCGCGTCAAGGGCTTCTCGCGGCTGCGTTCCCACGTCCTCCGGGAGCGCCAGCGCAAACAACGCTGACGAGCGGTCACTTGGCGGTTCTGCCCACCGGGGTGCCGTCGCCGCCCACGTCGGTGATCTTCCAGTCCGCGTTCTTGTTCACCGTGACCTTGTAGGTCACGGTGGTCGTGCCGCCTTCGGGTGTCTGGGCACTCGTCGAGTCGACGGTGAGAAAGACGTTGACGACGTAGACGCCGCCGCTGTCCGACATGACCGTGGCGGCGACGGGTGTGGCCGTCGAGGTCCATCGCAACGGCGTGAGCAGGTCACGCAGTTTGGGTGCGGTGGCGTCGAATTTCGCCGCCAGCTCGGGTGTGGTGCCGGCCTTCAGCTTGCCCAGCCAGGCATCGAAATTCCGGTAGTCGATGGTGGACGCGCCCACCGCGTAATCGGTGGCCGCCTGTTCGGCGTGATGCCCGTCGGCGGCCGCGGCGTCGCGATCGGCGAGTTCGCCGCGCGCGAACGCCCACAGCACTCCGACCGTGATCAAGGCCGCGACCAGCAGGGCGCCGCCCGCGGCGACGATCAACGTCGACACTCGCACCCCCACGGTCCGGGGGACGGCGCCCGGCTCGGGCCCGGCGGCCGCGGCGGGCGCCTCGGTCGCGTCGGTGGTGGCCTTCTCGTCGACCGCTGCTGCCATGGGTGTCTCCTCGGGGTGCTATTTGACGGCGATCCGCAGGTGCAGCGCACCGTCGGCGGTGGTTGCGTGCAGGGCTTGGGATATGAGGGTGCTCAGGTCGATTCGCCCCGCGGCGGCGGTGGCGGATTCGGCGAGTGGCCGCAGCGCCGGCGCCAGCTGCTGCAGCTGCGGGCCGGACTCGTGCAGAAAATCGACGAGCCGATTCAGGAAGGGCAGGATGCCGTCACCGTGCACATAGTCCTCGGGCATGGTGCCGCCCTCGTGATTGCGGATCATCACGTTCTCGACGACGCCGACCACCTCGCTGACCTTGCCGCCGAACAGTCCCCAGTACGGTCCGCTCGCGGCGACCGCCGGGCCGATCCACTCGCTGTCGGCGGCGATGCGCTGCAGTTGGTCGAGCAGGGTGCGCATCTCGCCCGAGCGCGACAGCAGTGTCGCCGCCAGTAGTCCGGTGGACCGGCCGAGTTCGGGAATGATCCGGTCGGTGCCCGCCAATCCCTGGGACAGGGTGTCGATCAGCTCGCTCAGGGCCTGGGGATCGAACTGCTGCAGGAGGCGGGTCACCGCATCGGCCATGTCCGGGATCGAGACCGGTGTGCGGATCTGCTTCGCGTCCACGCGCTGTCCGTCGGCCAGGTACGGCGCACCGGCCGCGGCGTCGGGCCGGAATTCGAGATACGGTTCGCCCATCGCCGACAGTTGTTCGATCACCACCGAACTCGAGGCGGGAACGCGGTAGTCGTGTTCGATACGCAGATCCACCACGACGCCCCGATCGGCCGGGCGCACCGCCGTCACATCGCCGACCCGCACCCCTCGATACAGCACCGGCGACTTCTCCAGCAGCCCGGCGGAATTCGGCAGCGCCATGCTGACCCGCAGGTAGTCCCGCAGCCAGTCGACGCGGACCACACCGACGGCGAGATAGCCGGCACCGAGTACCAGGACGGTCGCGATCGCGCCGAGCGAGGCCGCCGTTTCGCGTTTCATCGCACCATTCCGATCATGCGCAGTGTGTCGAGTATTCGGCCCACCTGCTGGTCGGCGGGCAGCGCGGGAGCATCCGCGCGGTCGATGCCGGTGACGTTCACCTTCGGCCCGTGTTCGAAGAAGGGAATGATCGTGTCCCGCAACAGCGCTACCAATCGGTTCAGATTCGAGGGTGCGTGCAGATCGAAGGGCCGGCTGCTGAAGACCAGGGGTACGAATGCTTGGGCCGCGACGTCACCGGAGGCGGCCAGCGGCGCCAGCCATTCGATGCTGTGGGCGATACCGCCCAGCCCGCCGATCACACCCAGTAGCTGGACCACCGAGGCGGAGGCGGCGGTGACCTGCGTGGCCGATTCCGGGGTCAGCAGGTCGGTCAGCCGCGCCGCGTTGTCCTGCATGGCCTGGATATCGGCCCGAATGCCGTCGCCCAGACTGCTGAGCGAATCGAGGTTCGCGGCGACGTCGGTGAGATCGACGCCCACCACACCGGCGATGCGGGAGGTTTCGGCCGGATCACTCGGCATGGCGGCGTTGACCTGGGCGACGATGTCCTGGAATTGGCCCACCGCACCGGAGCCGGTGAACGTCGCCACCCCGGAGAGGATGTCCTCCACCTGCAGTGCGGGCTTGCTCTGCGCGAGCGGGATTACGCCGTCGTCCCGGACAGCGTGGCCGGAAACGCCTGCGGGAGTGGACAATTCGATGTAGATGTCACCGAGAAGAGTGTTCTGGCGCAGCTGCGCCGTCGTCGCGGAGGACAGCCGCACGGACCGCTGAATCTCCACGTCGGCGACGGCCATACCCGGCGTGTCGACGCCCGGATTCGTCACCCGGACCGCGGTCAGGCTGCCGACGCGCACGCCTCCCGACATCACCTTGGCCCGCGCGGGCAGGTTCAGCGCGTTCGCGAACTGGATGTGCACGTGGTAGGTGTCCCCGGACACCCCCGTTCCGGGCACCGGCACCGAGCCGGGATCGAGACCACAGCCCGCCGACAGCGCCGCGGCCAGCGTGAGCGGGACGATTCGCCACACCCAGCGGATCCGGCAGGCGCGCACTGGGCGCGGCGGGCGGGGCAGGTTCATCGCGCCCCCATCGCCGCCGAGACGAGCTGCGCGAGGCCGATCGTCGCCGGGTGGTCGCCGGAGTCGGGACAACCGCCCGGGGTCAGCGCGTTCAGCGCGGCACACACCCGCGCGGAATCCGCGGGTGGCAGAGCCACTTTCGGCGCGGAATAGGTCAACGCCGCCTCATTCGGACCAGGGTCGGCGGCCCGGCCGAAGGCGGAGACGATCGGCGGAATCATGGTGATGATCTCCTTCAGGGATCCGACGCCGGCGGCGAGCATCCGCAGGGAGGGCACCGCCGCCTCGAGCCCGTCGAGAACGGGTCCGCCGAGGGGACGAACGATGCTGTTGGCCCAGACGAGCAGCTGCCCGACGCGGTCGATGATCGGAATGGCCAGGCCCATGATCGAGTTGTCGATGAACTCGAAACCGGGGCCGAGCCGCCCGATCGCGGCCTTGACGTCGTCCCAGTCGACGGCCAGAGTCTGCGACAGCGCGGAGATCGCGTCGATCAGATCGCCGAGGTGGCGGGTCGCGGCGTCCGGAGAACGCAGCGCCGCACCGAGTTCGGTGATCAGCGTGTTGAGTGCGGGGCCCGTGCCGGCGGTCGCCGCGCGCAGGGCCGCCACGCCGTCGTGGATCTGTGTCGCCGCTGCGGGATCGCCCTTTCCGTCGAGCTCCCCGGCAACTCTGGAGACTGCATCGAGGGTTTCGGTGATGCTCTTGGGGGTCAGCGTGCGCGTGATGCACCGGTGCGGATCCCAGGTCGTCGGCGCGTTCCCGTCGAACAGAATCGCCAGATCGCGATCCGCCACGAGACTGTCGGAAAGGGTCGTGGCCGCGACATCACCGCGCGGCGGATGGTCCGCCGCCATCCGGAAATCGACCCGCACGCTGCTCGGCCCAGGCGTCAGCGCGGTCACCGTGCCGACCGGGATGCCGCGCACCGTCACGTGACTGCCCACGTAGAGCCCGATGGCGTCGGGCATCGTCGCACAGTACGCCCGCGTCTTCTCGACCGGCGCGACCACGAGGAAGTAGCCCGCGACGACGACGGCTGCCGGCAGGAGCACAAGAGCAACGGACATGAATCCGCGTCCGGCGAGTAGTCGCTTCATCTCAGCACCCCGCTCCCGGCATCGGAACACAGATCGGGCCGCCGTCGACGACCTGCGCGGACCGGTCGACCGCGACGGTGCCCTGCGGAGTGACCAATTCGTTGAGCCGTTCCAGCGTCCGTTGGACCGCCGCCAGCGATGCACCGGTGTCGGCGCCGAACCGGCGCAGCTCCGGCACGATGCCCGCGATCTCGTCCACCAGCGGTTTCAGCGAGCTGTCCCAGATCGGGCGCAGGGCGGTCAGGCGTGCCAGCAATCGGTCGGTGATGGTCAGACCGGCGATGATCTCGTGATTCTTGGCGAAGACGGTGTCTTCGACGCGGCGCAGCGACGAGATCAGGTGGAATGCCTGCTCCTTGTTCCGGTCCATCGCGGTGAGGTACTCGTCGGCGACCTTCAACGCCTGCGAGATGTCCTCGCGTTGGCTGTTCATGATGTCCACCAGCGAGTCCACCGCCTGTCCCAGCCGCCGCACGGCGTCCGGGCTGTTCGGCACCGCCGAGGCGAGCGCGGCGAAGTTCTTGCGCAGGGTGCCCCCGTCGATATCGCCGATCGGGCGGGCGGCATCCTGGAACACCTGCATGAGGCTGTAGGGCAGGCGCACTCGGTCCGCCGGAATCACGGTGTCCCCCAGCGGTTTCCGGCCCGCCGGCAGGACTGCCAGGTAGTGGCCGCCGATGGCGGTCAGCATACGGACGTCGAGAGTGGTGGCGTCGCCGACGAACACGTTCTCGTCGACGGTGAAATTCAACCGGACCCGATCGGCGAGCAATTCCAGCCCGCGGACCGTTCCGACCGGGATACCCGCCACGCGCACACTGTCGCCGACGGTGAGTGCGCCGGCTTCCGGCAGGTCGGCGTGATAGGTGTGCTTGCCCAGCGGGAGTTCGTAGGTCACCACCGCCGCGGCCGGCAGCACCACCACCAGCGCCAGCCCGAGCAGGCCGAGCCGGACCTCCCGCCGACGGCTGTCACCGGAGGCGAATGCGGCCCGCAGGAGCGCGCGGGCGCGGTGCCGCCTCATCGTTTGCACACCGAGATCCGCGTGCCGTTCAGCAGAATCGCCAGTGCGCCGGGGACGTCGGCGTTGCCGTGTGAACATGTTCGGTTCACCTCCTGACCGGTACGGGGAACGACGGCATCGAGTGATTGCAGTAAGCCGGGGAGCCGGGCGAGGACGTCGGCGGCGGCGTGCGGGTCGGGGAAGGCGGTGTGCACTGCCTGTGCCAGATCGGGATTGTCGCCGGGCGTCAGCCCGAGGGTGGCGGCGAGACTGTCGATCGGGGTCAGCACCGACGGCGCGGTGACGACGAAATCGACCAGCCCATCCAATTTCTGTTCCAGCGCGCCGAATACGTGATCGATGCCGTCGAGCAGCACGATCGCGTTCTGCGCCCGGCCGTCGATGCGATCGGCGACCTGCCGCAGATTGGCGACCAGCACCGCCAGCACCGATTGCCGGTCTTTCACATACGAGGACACCCGCTCGATGGAGTCCAGGGCGGGCCCCAATCCGCTCCCGCCGCCGTCGAGCACCGCGAGAATCGTTTCGGCGAAGTGATTCACCGCGGCCGGTGACAGCTCGGCGAGGACCGGCTGCAAACCGTTGAACAGCGCGGTGATGTCGAAGGATCCGAGGGTGCGCGCGGTGGGGATGTCCACGCCCGGCGGTTGCGCCGCACCCGGCGAATTCGGTTGCCGCACATCGATATAGCGCTGCCCGATGAGTGTCTGGAACCGAATGGCGACGGTGCTCGTGAGATACACCGGATGCCGGGGCTGAACGGTGAAGCGCACCCGCGCGCGGTAGTCACGGTCCAGCGAGATCGACTCCACCTTGCCGACCGCGACGCCGAACATGCGTACGTCGTCACCGGTTTTGAGCCCGTTGGCGTCGGTGAACACGGCCGTATACGTGACATCGGCGTCGGCGACGGGGCGTTGGATCGCCTGCACGACGACCGCCAGCAGCCCGGCCATGGCGAGCGCGAAGGCGACCATGCGCCAGGCGATCGAGGCGACGCTTCTCATCGGCCCCCCGCTCCGGCCGGGCCCAGCAGAATCGACGACAGCACGGGAGTCGCGCTGAGGGTGAGGGTCAGATTCAGCACCGGTCCCGCCGGTCCGTCCGGCATGGCCGCCTCGAGCCGGGTCAGCAGTTCGTGCACCTGCGCGCTGGACTGCTCCGGCGTCGAGACCGTATGTCCCAGAGCCGTCAACAGCGGAGTCAGGAATCCGGCGTAGACGCCCAGATACTGCTGTGCGGTCGCACTGGTGCGCGAGACGCCCGGGAACAGGTCGTCGGTGATGGCGGCGATGGTCTTGTCGAAGACCGCGCGGTCGGTGCGCAGCGCCTCGATGTGGTTGAGGTTGTACAGAAGCTGGATCGTGCCGGTGAGGAAGGGAGGCAGGCCGCTCAGGATCGCGCCGTACTGGCGGAGCAGATACGACGGGGCGTAACGCTGGGTGTCGGCGATATCGCGCGCGGTGGTCACCATGGCTTGGACAATCGGCGTGAACGCCTTCAGATCGGTACTCACCTGCCGCAGCGTGTCGGCCAGTTGCGGCGTCAGCACCTGGGTGGTGGTCAGACTCAGTTGCCGCAGCAGCGCACCCATGGTGACATCGGTCATCCGGTCGGCCGCGGCGCCGGTCAGTTCGAGTACGGTGCCCGAGCGCAGCGCGCGGCCTCCCGTGCCTCGCCGCAGATCGAGTTCACCGATGCCGAACAGGTTGCCGGGCGCGGCCCGTAGCGACACCGTGTCGGTGACGCCGCGCAGCCGGGAGTTGTTCAGCGCCAGTGTCATTCGGAGCCGATCCGGACCGGCGCCGGCGATGTCCTCGACCGAGCCCACCTTCAGGCCGTCGAGCCGCACGTCGGACCCGGTCACGATGCCGTCACCCACTTGCGCGGCGATCACCTGCACGCGCAGGGTGTCGTCGGTGCGCAGGCCGCGACAGCCGCACCACACCACCAGCGCGAGCGCGACAACCACCGCGGCCGCGGCGCCCGTGCGGCGCGAGCTTCGCGAATCCATTGCCACACCGGGCATTCCGTATCTCGGCACAACCCCTCATCCCGTGAATTCGATCGACGAGTGCAGCCCCCACAGCGCGAGCGACAGCACCATGTCCAAGGCGATGATGGCGACGAAACTCGCCCGCACGGCCCGCCCCGAGGCGATGCCCACTCCCTCGGGACCTCCCGCCGCGAAAAAGCCCTGGTAGCAATGGATCAGGATGATCGCGGTGGTGAACACGACCACCTTGAGCACCGCCGCGATCACATCCCAGCCGGAGACGAACTGGAAGAAATAGTGGTCGTAGACGCCGGGCGCCTGGCCGTGCAACGTCACCACCACCATCCGGCACGAGAAGTAGGCGAGGATCAGCGCGACCAGGAAGGTCGGCACGATCGCCACGGCGCCGGCGATCACCCGGGTGGTCACCACCAGGGGAATCGACCGCAGCCCGAGCGATTCGATGGCGTCGATCTCCTCGGAGATCCGCATGGACCCGATCTCCGCGGTCATGCGGCATCCGGCCTGCGCGGCGAAGCCGATGCCCGCCGCGATCGGCGCGAGTTCGCGGGTGTTCGCGAAGGAGGAGACGATCCCGGTCAGCGGGCCCATCCCCAACATGTCGAGCGTGGCGAAGGATTCGATGCCGACCCCCACCCCCATGGCGATCCCGAGCACCGCGAGCATCGGCACGGTGCCGCCACCGACGATCACCGAATTGCGTCCCCACGTCATATCGGTGATCACGCGCATGGTCTGCGATCCGTAGTGGCGCACCGTCAACGGAACGGATCGGAAGACCTGCCAGACGAACCCGAGCACGAAGCCCCATTCCTCCAGCAGGATCCAGACCCGCTCGCGCGACCGGATCAGGCGGAAGAACCAGCGCAGGCCCTTCGGGGCATATTCGGTCGCCACCATCAGGCCAACCTCACCGGCAGGAACATGGCGGTCAGCTGAGTGAGCGCCACATCGGCCAGCACGATCCCCAGGACCGAGAGCACCACCGCGGCGTTCACACCGTCGGCCACACCGCGCGGGCCGCCCTTGGCCTCCAGCCCGCGCTGGCACGCCACGATCACCACGATCAGTCCGAACAACACCGATTTGGCCAGCGACACAACCACATCCGCGACGACGGTGAACGATCCGAAGGTCAGCCAGTAGCTGCCGGAGGTCACGCCCTGCGCCGCCACCGCGACCAGGTAGCCGGCGAAAATGCCCACGAACATGATCAGGATGTTGACCAGCGGAGCCACCAGCACCATGGCCACCAGCCGCGGAATCACCAGACGGTGGACCGGGTCGACACCCATGACCCGCAGCGCGTCGATCTCGTCGCGTATCGTGCGTGCGCCGAGATCGGCCGCGATGGCCGAGGCCGCCGCACCGCCGAGCAGCAACCCTGTGGCCGTGGGCGCCCCCTGTTTGATCACCCCGAGACCGCCGGTGGCGCCGAGCAGCGAATCCGCGCCGAGCTGATGGATCAGATTGCCCACCTGCACCGACACGATCACCCCGAACGGGATCGCCATCAGGACGGCGGGGATCGCGGTGGCGGTGACGAAGAACCAACTCTGCCGCACCGTCTCCGGCCAGCTCAGCCGCATTCGCACGATATCGGCGACCGCGCCGCCGCCCGCCCGCCCGGCCAGCTCCACGAAGCGCCCCAGGGTACGCAGCGACGAGACGGCCGTGCCGGAGAAGTTGGCGCGCAGTATCCGCACCACGGAGGGTTCCGCGGGCGCCGCGGCGAACCGGGTCACCGGCATGCCCTCGGTCGGCGGGCGCCGATACGGGTGCGGTGCGCCGCATCGCGGACCTCGCGGCCGGCAGGAGTCGTCATCGGCATGCCTCATCGTCGAGTCGTGTACATGGAAAAGTTGTTCGGCCACAGTCGGTTTCGGGCCGGAGGGGGGATCCGGTCAGGCGGCGGCCGTCGGAACGCGGATGTCGATCAGCTTCCGCAGTTCGGCGGTGACGATCTCGGGATATTCCAGCGGGGCACAGTGACCTCCCGGGACCCGCACCAGACCCGCCGAGTTCGGGAATCTGCGCACCAGGCGTTCGGAGGCCGCGAAGCCCAGCAGGCGGTCGTCGGTACTGCCGATCACCAGCGTGGGTACGGTGAGCCAGGAAATTCCGAACCGGCCGTCGC
>NZ_BAFW01000227.1 GCF_000308535.1 Nocardia cerradoensis NBRC 101014
TCCTCGCGGCCGAGCACCTCGCGCTGCCAGAGCGCGAAGTCGGCGTACTGCACCGGCAGCGGCGCCCAGGCCGGTTCGCCGCCCTCGACGCGCGCCCCGTAGGCGGTCATCACGTCGCGGGTCAGCGGGCCCATCGAGAAGCCGTCAGCGGAGATGTGGTGCACCACCAGGGCCAGCACGTGTTCGGTCGGGCTGACCTCGAACAGCCGGGCCCGGAACGGCACCTCGACGGTGACGTCGAAGCCGGTGCCGACCAGCTCCGAAATCCGCTGCGGCAGTTCGGTTTCGGTGACGTCGATCGGCGTGAGATCGGGAATGACCTTCGAGGTCGGCACGATCTCCTGGTAGGCGGTGCCGTCCACCTCGGGGTAGCGGGTGCGCAGCGATTCGTGGCGCGCCAGCACATCGGCGACCGCGATCTGCAGTGCCTGCCGGTCCAGCAGACCCGACAGCCGCACCGCGGCCGGGATGTTGTCCACCGCGGATTCGGGATCGAAGCGGTTGAGGAACCACATCCGCTGCTGCGCCAGCGACAGCGGCACCAGCTCGGGCCGATGCTGCGGCACCAGCGCCGCGCGACCGCCCGCACCGGAACGGGTCTCGGCCCGCGCCGCCAGACCGGCGACGGTGGAGGCCTCGAAGATCTCGCGCACACCCAGCTGGGTGTCCAGGGCCGAGGACAACCGCGCGGCCACCTGGGTGGCGATCAGCGAGTTGCCGCCGAGGGCGAAGAAGTCGTCGTCCAGGCCGACCCGGTCCACGCCGAGCACCTCGGCGAAGGTGCCCGCGACGATCTGCTCCACCGGGGTGACCGGCGCGCGGAACACCGCCGCCTCGAACACCGGGGCGGGCAGCGCCTTGCGGTCCAGCTTGCCGGAGGCGTTGAGCGGGAATTCGTCGAGCACCATCACCAGCGCGGGCACCATGTAGCCGGGCAGCTGCCGGCCCAGTTCCTCGCGCACCGCTTCGGCGTCGACCGGAAGTCCCGGTGTGGCAACGACATACGCCACCAGCTGATCGCCGGTGTGCTGGTCGCCGCGGACCACCACGACGGCCCGGTCGATCTCGTCGAGCCCGGTCAGCGCCGTCTCGATCTCGCCGAGTTCGATGCGCAGACCGCGCAACTTCACCTGGAAGTCGGTGCGGCCCAGGTATTCCAGTTCGCCCTGTTCGTTCCAGGCCACCAGGTCGCCGGTGCGGTACATCCGCTCGCCCGCGCCAAATGGGTTGGCCACGAACCGGTCCGAGCTCAGATCCGGACGGGTCACATAACCGTGCGCGAGCTGGGCGCCCGCCAGATACAGCTCACCCGCGACACCCACCGGAACCGGCCGCAGACGCGAATCCAGCACGTAGACACGGGTGTTGAAGACGGGGCGGCCGATCGGCACGGAATCGACATCGGCATCGGTCACCTCGTGATAGGTGACGTCGACCGCGGCCTCGGTGGGGCCGTACAGGTTGTGCAGCGCGGCGCCGGTGAGCTCGCGCAGGCGCTGCGCCGACTTGGGCGCCAGCGCCTCACCGGAGGCGAACACCAGGCGCAGCGTGGTGCACTGCGCGGCCGCCGCCTCGGCGACGAAGACCGCCAGCATCGACGGCACGAAGTGCGTGACGGTGACGCCCTCGCCGACGATCACCTCGGCCAGATAGGCCGGATCGCGATGGCCGTCGGGCCGCGCCACGACGAGCCGCGCGCCGATCTGCAAGGGCCAGAAGAACTCCCACACCGACACGTCGAAGGTCGCGGGCGTCTTCTGCAGCACCACATCGGCGGCGGTGAGGCCGTATTCGGTCTGCATCCACACCAGCCGGTTGACGATCGCCGCATGCGACACCGCGACGCCCTTGGGGCGCCCGGTGGAACCGGAGGTGAAGATCACGTACGCGGTGTTGGCCGGCCGCAGCGGGCCGCGGCGCTCGGCGTCGGTGATCGGCTCGATCGCGTAGCCCGACAGGTCCAGCAGGTCGATGCGCACCTGCGCGGTGTCGATGTCGAGATCGTCACCGGAGGTCAGCACGCAGACCGGATCCGCGGTGGCCAGGATGTATTCGGTGCGCTCGGCCGGATGATCCGGATCCAGCGGCACATACGCGCCACCGGCGGCGGTCACGGCGTACATGCCGACCACCAGATCGATCGAACGCCGCATACCGAGTGCCACGAAAGTGTCCGGGCCGACGCCGCGCTCGATCAGCCAGCGGGCCAGCGCATGCACCCGGGCGGCGAAGTCGGCGTAGGACAGACCTGTCCCCTCGAAACTCACCGCGGTGGCGTCGGGGGTCCGCTCGACCTGCGCCTCGAACAGCGAGACCAGGGTGGCCGAACCGTCGACCTCGTGGTCGGTCGCATTCCATTGCGACACCACGAGGTCGCGCTCGGCGGGCTCGAGCAGTTCGATATCGCCGGCGCCGATCGCGGGCTCGCCCACGATGGTGGTGAGCACCCGCACCAGCCGGTCGGCGATGCGGCGCACCGCGTTCTCGTCGAACAGGTCGCGCAGATAACCGGCCCGGACCCGCAGGGTGGAGCCCAGCGAGGCGATCAGGCTCAGCGGGTAGTGGGTGGCGTCGGTGGCCTCGAGTCCGGCCACCGCCATGCCGTCGATATCGGCGGCCTGGCGCTGAATGCCCTCGGCATCCACCGGATAGGACTCGAACACCACCAGGGTGTCGAACAGCCCGCCGACGCCGATCGCGTCCTGGATATCGGCCAGGCCGAGGTAGTGGTGGTCGAGCAGATCCGCCTGCTCACCCTGTACCCGCGTGAGCAGCTGCTCCGCGGATTCGGCGGCATCCAGGCGCACCCGCACCGGCACGGTGTTGATGAACAGGCCGACCATGGACTCGACCCCGGCCAGCTCCGGCGGGCGGCCCGAGACGGTGGTGCCGAACACCACGTCGTCGCGGCCGGTCATGCGGCCCAGCACGATGCCCCAGGCCGTCTGCAGCACGGTGTTGGCGGTGACGCCGAGGCGCGCGGCGAATTCGGTCAGCCGCGCGGTCTGCGCGGTGTCGAGTTCGAAGACGTACTCGTCCGACAGCGCGGTGATCTCGCGGCCGGCGTCGGGGCGCGCCAGCAGGGTCGGCTCGGAGATACCGGCGAGGGCATCGGTCCACGCCGCCAGCGAGGCCGAATGATCCTGCTGGGCAACCCATTCCAGGAAATGCCGGTAGGAGCGCACCGCGGGCAGCGCGCCGGAGTCGGCGTGCGTGGCGTAGAGCACCAGCAGATCCCGCATGAGCAGCGGCATCGACCAGCCGTCGAGCAGGATGTGGTGGTTCGAGACGACCAGCGACCAGCGCTGCTCGGCCACCCGGATCAGGGTGAACCGGATCAGCGGCGGCGCGGCCAGGTCGAAGCGGCGGGTCCGGTCGGCCTCGATCAGATCCGCGGCCTCGCCGGTCTCGCGGCGGTCGTGTTCGGCCCACGTCGCCCGCACGCCGTCCAGCACGACCTGCACCGGATGCCCCTGCGCGTCGGTGACGAAGGCCGTGCGCAGCGTCTCGTACCGATCGATCAGAGCCTGTGCGGCACTGCGCAACCGGGCCGGATCGACGCGGCCGGTGAGATCGAGAACAGCCTGACCGGTGTACACGTCGACGGAAGAGGCGGCCAGTTCGGCGTGGAACAGCAGACCGGCTTGCAGCGAGGACAGCGGCCACACCTGCGAGATCTCACCGAAGCGCCGCTCCCAGCCCTCGATATCGCTCTGGCCGACGCGCACCAGCGGGAAGTCCGACGGGGTGTGTCCGCCCGCACCGGCCGATTCCGCGTGCCGCGCAACGGCTTCCAGCGCCCGCGTCCACAGTTCGCCGAATTCGCGCACGGCGTCGGCGTCGAGCAGCGTGGTCGGATAGCCGATCCGCGCGGTCAGCCGGTCGCCGACCACGATGGCGTTGATGTCCAGCGGCGCCATCGCCGGCATGTCGGCGTCGTAGTCGCCGGCCAGTTCGCCGAGTTCCGGGGCGGGAATCCAGCCGAAACCGCGCAGCGCCTCGGGCACCGCGTTGTCGGAGACCCGGCCCAGGTAGTTGAAGCTGACCTGGCCCGGCATCTGCTCGGGCAGCTGGGTGGCCGCACGCGGGTTCAGGTAGCGCAGCATACCGTAGCCCAGGCCCTTGTCGGGCACGGCCAGCAGCTGTTCCTTGACCGCCTTCACGACCCGGCCCATCGCCGGACCGCCGGTCAGCGCCGCGTCGATGTCGAGACCCGACAGGTCGAAGCGGACCGGGAAGATCGCGGTGAACCAGCCGACCGTGCGGGACAGATCCGCGCCCGGCACGACGTCCTCTTCGCGGCCGTGGCCCTCGAGGCGCACCAGCGCACTGTCGGCCCGGTCGTCCGAACCGGCATGTGCGGCACGCCATTTCGCGACGGCGAGCACCAGCGCGGCCAGCAGGCCGTCGTTGATTCCACCGTGGTAGAGCGCCGGCACCGCGGTCAGCAGCGCCTTGGTCACCTCCGGCGAGACCTCGACCTCGACCTTGCCGGCGACCCCGGCCACATCGACGGCGGGATCGAACGGCCGCTCGGTGAGCAGCGGGTCCGGGCCGTCGACGACCGCACGCCACCAGTCGAGTTCGTCGTCGCGATCGGCGGCGGCACGCTCGAGCGCATGCGACCAGGTGCGCATGCTGGTCGGCGGCGCGGCCAGCTCCGGCGTCTGTCCGGCCGAGAGCTGTCCCCAGGCGGTGACGAAGTCGGGCACCAGGATGCGCCAGGACACACCGTCGATGACGAGGTGGTGGGCGACCACGATCAGGCGTCCGGCCCGGTCGGCGGCCGACGGCTCCAGCCAGGCGAAGCGCACGACCACACCGGCTTCCGGATCGAGCCGGTCCAGGCTCGTGTGCAGGGCCGCGGTCGCGATCTCGATCAGTTCCGAATCGGTTGCGGCGGCGTCGAATTCGGTGTGGTCGAGCAGTGACTCGACATCGACGCTGCCCGGTGCCGCGGTCTCCACGATCCATTCCGCACCGGCGTGCCGGCGCAGTCGCGCCCGCAGCATGTCGTGGCGATCCACGACGGCGGCGACGGTGGCCAGCAGCCCGGCCCGGTCGATGCCGATCGGCAGTTCCAGGGCCAGCGCCTGATGGAACCGGCCGAACGAACCCGACCGCTCCACCATGAACCGGGCCACCGGCGTCAGCGGCATGGTGCCGACGCCGCCGCCCGGCAGCTCGGCCAGCACCGGAACCGAATCACCCTGTCCCGCAGCAGATTCGGCGACCATCGCCAGCCCGGACACGGTGCGCTGTTCGAAGACGTCGCGCGGGCTGAACACCACGCCGCGCGCCTTGGCCCGCGACACCAGCTGGATGGAGACGATCGAGTCACCGCCCAGCGCGAAGAACGAATCGTCGACGCCGACGCGTTCGATACCCAGCACCTCGGCGAACACCTCGGCGATGGTCTGCTCGACCGGCGTGCGCGGGGCGCGGAAGGCGGTGTCGGTGGCGAACTCCGGTTCCGGCAGCGCCTTGCGATCGAGCTTGCCGGCCGGGGTCAGCGGCACCCGGTCGATGACCATGATCGAGGACGGCACCATATAGCCGGGCAGGCGCTGTTCCAGATGCGCGGTCACGTCGGCGACGTCGATCGACGCACCCGGGACCGCGACGACATACGACACCAGCGAGGTGGCGCCCGCGCCGCGGGTATGGCCCACCGTCACCGCGAAATCGACGGAGTCGTGGGCGGTGAGCGCGGCGTCGATCTCACCCAGTTCGATGCGGAAGCCGCGCACCTTGACCTGGAAGTCGGAGCGGCCGACGTATTCGACCTCGCCGGTGTGGTTCCACCGCACCACGTCACCGGTGCGGTACATCCGCTGTCCGGGCTCGTAGGGGTTGGCCACGAAGCGTTCGGCGGTCAGGCTCGCCCGCGCGTGATAACCGCGCGCCAGCTGCACGCCGGACAGATACAGCTCACCCGCGACACCCACCGGCACCGGCCGCAACCGGGCGTCGAGGACGAGCGACTGCATACCACGGATCGGGCCGCCGATGGTGACCGGATCGCCGGCGGCCAGCGGATCGCTGATGTTGGTGGCGATGGTCGCCTCGGTCGGGCCGTAGGCGTTGTGGAACCGGCGCGCCGACCCGTCCGGGGTCACCGACCACTTGGCGACCTGCTCGGCGGTGACCGCCTCACCACCGGCGATGACGACCCGCATGCCGGCCAGATCGGCGGGATCGAGGGTGGCCAGCACCGACGGGGTGATCAGGGCGTGGGTGACGCCCTCGCGGGCGATCAGCTCACCGAGTTCACTGCCGCCGTAGGTGCCCGGCGGCACCACGACCAGCGCACCGCCCGCACCGACGGCGAGCAGGAACTCCAGAATCGAGGCGTCGAAGCTGGGCGAGGCGAAATGCAGTGCGCGCGAATCGGAATCGAGCCGGTAGCGCTCGTTCTGTTCGGCGCGGAAGTTCGCCAGGCCGGCGTGGGTGACCACCACGCCCTTGGGCACACCGGTGGAACCGGAGGTGTAGATGACGTAGGCCGGATGCTCGACGCGCAGCGGGCGCACCCGGTCGGCGTCGGTGATCGCGGCGGCGTCGTAACCGTCGAGTTCGAGCTCGTCGAGAACCAGCCAGTCCACCGACCCCGGCAGATCGTCGCGCACCGAGGCCACGGTCAGGCCGACGGGCGAACCCGAATCGGTGACCATGTGGTCGATGCGGTCGGCCGGGTACGCCGGGTCGATCGGCACGAACGCCGCACCCGACTTGGTCACCGCCCATTCGGCCAGATAGCTCTCGGCCGAGCGCGGCACGGCCACCGCGACCAGATCCTCGGTGCCGATACCGCGTTCGATCAGCAAGCGCGCCAAGCGGTTCGACCGCTCGTCGAGTTCGCGGTAGGTGAGGGTGCGGCCGTCGGCGATCACCGCGGGAGCCTGCGGGTCGCGGCCCGCGGCCTCGGCCAGCAGCTGCGGCAGGGTCGAGGCCGCGACCGCCGGGCCACCCGTGCGCGCGAGCAGGTCCGCGCGCTCGGACGCCTCGAGGATGTCGACCGCGCCGACGACGATGCGCGGATCGGTGGCGACCGCGCGCAGCACCCGGATCCAGCGATCGGCGATTTCCGAGGCGGTCTGCTCGTCGAACAGATCGGTGGCGTAGACGAGATTCAGCGCCATGCCGTTGGCGGCCGCACCGTCGGCGTCGCCGACCCGTTCCGACAGCGTGAACTGCAGATCGAAGCGGGCGATGTTCTCCTCCCGCTCGACCGTGGACACGGTCAGGCCCGGCAGCTCGAGGCTCGCGCGGTCGAGGTTCTGGAAGGCCAGCATCACCTGGAACAGCGGGTTGCGGGCCTGCGAACGCTCCGGCGCCAGCAGTTCCACCAGCCGCTCGAACGGCACGTCGGCGTTGCCGAAGGCCTCGAGGTCGGTGTGGCGGACCCGCTCCAGCAGTCCGGTGAACGACTCGTCGGGGTCGATGCCGGTCCGCAGCACCAGGGTGTTGACGAACATGCCGACCAGATCGTCGAGCGCGGCCTCACCGCGGCCGGCGATCGGGGTGCCGACGGCGATGTCGTCGGTGCCGGACAGATGACCCAGCAGGACGGCCAGGGCCGCGTGCATCACCATGAACAGCGACGAACCCTGTTCGCGCGCAACGCCTTCCAGCGCGCCGATCAGCTCCGGCGTCAGAGTCCGGTGCAGTTCGGCGCCGCGCAGCGAGGCGATCGCCGGGCGCGGGCGGTCGGCGGGCAGGGTGAGCTCTTCCGGAATTCCGGACAGCGAGCGCTGCCAGTAATCGACCTGGCGGGCCAGCAGCGACTGCGGATCGTCCTCCGAGCCCAGCACCTCGCGCTGCCAGATCGCGAAATCGGCGTACTGCACCTCGAGCGGCGCCCAGCCGGGGGCACTGCCCTGGGTGCGGGCGGTGTAGGCGGTCATCACGTCGCGGGCCAGTGGGGTCATCGAGAACCCGTCGGCGGCGATGTGGTGCACGACCACGACCAGCACGTGTTCGTCGCTGTGCACCTGGAACAGCCGGGCGCGCAGCGGAACCTGTTCGGCGACATCGAATCCCGCGGAGGCGAAATCGGTCACCGCGGTGGTCAGATCGGCATCCGAGACCGGGTAGGCGCGCAGATCCAGCACGATCTGCTCGGCCGGCACCACCAGCTGCATCGGCGTGCCGCCGTGCTCCGGATAGCGGGTGCGCAGCGACTCGTGCCGGCGCACCACGTCGAAGACGGCCAATTCCAATGCGGCCGTGTCGAGTTCACCGGAGAGCCGGACCACCAGCGGCAGGTTGTAGGCCGCCGAGGAGGTGTCGTACTGGTTCAGGAACCACATGCGCTGCTGCGCGAACGACAGCGGCACCGGTTCCGCGGCGGCGCGCGGGCGGGCGATCAGGCGCGGGCGCGCCTCGCCGCCGGTGTGCGTCTCCAGCCGTGCGGCGAGCGACTCCACGGTCGAGGCCTCGAACAGCGCGCGCACACCCACCGTCGTGCCCAGCGCCGCCCCGATGCGGGAGACGACGCGGGTGGCGATGAGCGAGTTGCCGCCGAGATCGAAGAAGTCGTCGTCGAGCCCGACCCGTTCCACGTCGAGCACCTCGGCGAAGACCGCGGCCACGATCTCCTGAACCGGGGTCTCGGCGGCCCGGAAGGCGCGCGACTGCACCGCGGGGGCGGGCAGGGCGCGGCGGTCCAGTTTGCCGTTGACGGTCAGCGGAATACGGTCCAGCACCACGAACGCCGAGGGCACCATGTACGCGGGCAGCCGTTCGGCCGCGCCGTCGCGCACGACGTCCAGCGCCGGCTCGGTCTGGCCGGCCGGGGGCACCACATAGGCGACGATGCGCTGGTCGCCCGGCTGGTCCTCGCGCACGACGACCGCGGCCTGCGCGATCCCCGGCTGGGCCAGCACCGCGGCCTCGATCTCGCCGAGTTCGATGCGGAAACCGCGCACCTTGACCTGATCGTCGGCGCGGCCCAGATATTCGAGTTCCCCGAAGCGGTTCCAGCGCGCCACGTCACCGGAGCGGTACAGCAAAGTCCCGGGCTCGCCCAGCGGATCCGCGACGAAGCGGGCCGCGGTCAGATCTGGGCGGCCCAGATAGCCGCGCGCCAACTGCGGACCGGCGACATACATCTCGCCGGCGACGCCGACCGGAACCGGATGCAGCCGGTCGTCGAGGACGTACACCCGCAGTCCGGCGATGGCCCGGCCGACGACCGAACCCGTTGCGGCGGCGATGGTTTCGGCATCGAGCACCCGATGCGAGACGTGCACGGTGGTCTCGGTGATGCCGTACATGTTGACCAGTCGCGGCGCGGTGTCGCCGTGGCGGGCCACCCAGTCCGCGAGCCGGCGCAGCTCGAGCGCCTCACCGCCGAAGACCACATAGCGCAGGGCCAGCGGCCGGCCACCGGCCAGGCGATCGGCCTCGGCCAGCTGATAGAACGCCGAGGGGGTCTGGTTGAGCACCGTCACCCGTTCGCGGCGCAACAGTTCCAGGAACTGCTCCGGCGAGCGCGAGGTGTAGTAGTCGACCACGACCAGGGTGCCGCCGAACAGCAGCGGACCCCAGATCTCCCACACCGAGAAGTCGAAGGCGAAGGAGTGGAACATCGTCCACACGTCGTCGGCGCCGAAACCGAACTCGCGATCGGTGTTGGCGAACAGCCGCACCACGTTCCCGTGCGCGACCGCCACGCCCTTGGGGCGGCCGGTCGAGCCGGAGGTGTAGATGACGTAGGCGATATTGCTCGCCGACAGCGGCGCGTTGCGATCGGCATCGGTGATCGGGCCCTCGCCCGCGTCCACCAATTCCGGTGTCTCCGCGCCGAATCCGTCCATCAGCACGGTCGGCAGACCGGCCGGCAGCTCCACCTCGGTGCCGCCGTCCACGATCACCCCGGCCGGACGCGAATCCGCGAGCACGTAGGCGATGCGTTCGGCCGGATAGCTCGGATCGATCGGCACGTATCCGGCGCCGGACTTGACGACCGCCAGCAGGGCGACGACCAGATCCAGCGAGCGCGGCAGCACCACCGCGACCAGCGTCTCGGGACCCGCCCCGTCGGCGATCAGCCTGCGCGCCAACTGGTTCGCGCGCCGATCCAGTTCCGCGTAGGTGAGCTGATCGGCGCCGAACTTCGCCGCCACCCGGTCGCCGTGCTCGGCGACCGCGGCGTCGAACAGATCCGACAGCGTCACGGCCCGGTCGGCGAACCGCCCGGTGCCGCCGTCCTCGCCGGCCGAGACCCAGCGCTGCGAGACGTCCAGGCGTTCGCCCTCGCCGAGCAGATCGATATCGCCCACCACCGTGGTGGCGTCCTCGGCGACGCTGCCCTCGGTGACGCTGCGCAGGATCCGCAGCAGGCGGTCGGAGAAGGCGGCGACGGTTTCCGGATCGAACAGATCGGTGGCGTAGGTCCACGACAGCGCCAGCCCGGCGCCGTCTGCGCCATCACCGACGGTCAGCTGGATATCGAATTTCGCCATTCCCGGATCGGCGTCGACGACCGCGAGATCCAGGCCGGGCAGGGCAGCCGTGGTGGCGTCGCGCCGGCCGGTGGCCTCGAAGGTCAAGGCGACCTGGAACAGCGGATGATGCGCCTGCGAACGCACCGGGCTGAGCACATCCACGAGCCGCTCGAACGGCACGTCGGAGTTGGCGAAGGCGGCCAGGTCGGTCCGGCGCACCTCGCCGAGCAGCTCGGCGAATGTGGCATCCGGGCGCACCGGAGTGCGCAGCACCAGCGTGTTGACGAACATGCCGACGAGATCGTCGAGTGCGCGTTCACCGCGGCCCGCGATCGGCGTGCCGATGGCGACGTCGCTGCTGCCCGACAGCCGTGCCGCCCAGGTGGCCAGGGCCGCGTGCATCAGCATGAACAGCGTCACGCCGTGGGCGCGCGCGTACTCGGTGAGCCGCGCGTGCAGGTCGGCGTCGATCGAGAACTCGTGTGTCGCACCGGCATTGGTGGCGATCTCCGGACGCGGGCGATCGGCCGGCAGTTCGATCTGCTCCGGCAGATCGCGCAATTGCTCTGTCCAGTAGGCGATCTGGCGGGCCGCGACCGATTCCGGATCGTCCTCGGCGCCGAGCACCTCGCGCTGCCAGAGCGCGTAATCCGCGTACTGCACCGGCAGCGGCGCCCACTGCGGGGCCTCGCCGCGCGAGCGCTCGGAGTAGGCGGCGACCACATCACGCAGCAACGGGCGCAGCGAGAAGCCGTCCCCGGCGATGTGGTGCATGACCAGCACGACCACGTGATCGCGCGGGCCGAGCTCGAGCAGGGTGGCCCGGAACGGGACCTCGGCGGTCACATCGAAGAAGACGTTGACCAATTCCGCCACGCGCGCGGGCACGTCGCCGGCGTCCACCGTCTCGATGGCGAGTTCGACGCCGGCGACCTGCGCGGACAGCACCCGCTGATAGCCGTCGCCGGCGACCTCCGGGTACACGGTGCGCAGCGATTCGTGCCGCGCGACCACGTCGCGCACGGCCGCGGCGAAGGCCTCGCGGTCCAGCGCGCCGGTCAGCCGGATCGCGACCGGGATGTTGTTGACCGCGGTGCGGTTGTCGAACCGGTTGAGGAACCACATCCGCTGCTGGGCCGGCGAAAGCGGCACCAGTTGCGCGGTCTCGCCGTCCGGGAGCGCGACGGGCTCGGGCCGCGGCTGCGCGGTCAGCGCGAGCCGGCCGCCCTGTCCCGCTTGGGTTTCCAGCCGCGCGGCCAGCGCCGCGACCGTGGAAGCCTCGAACAGGGTGCGGACCCCGACCTCGGTGTCGAGCGCCGCGCCCAGCCGGGCCGCGACCTGGGTGGCCAGCAGCGAGTTGCCGCCCAGTTCGAAGAAGTCGTCGTCCAGGCCCACGCGGTCCAGGCCGAGGATTTCGGCGATCACGTCGGCGACGGACTGTTCCACCGAGGTGCTGGGCGCGCGGAACACCTTGGCCGCGAAGGTCGGCGCCGGCAGCGCCTTGCGATCCAGTTTGCCGGAGGCGTTGAGCGGGAAGCTGTCGAGCACCACGAAGGCCGCGGGCACCATGTACGCCGGAAGCTGTTCGGCCAGCGCAGATTTCACCGCGTCCACGGCGATCTCGGCGCCCGGTGCGGCGATCACGTAGGCGACCAGTTGATCGCCGGCGCGATCGTCGGAACGCACGACCACCACGGCCTGACCCACCGATGCGACGGCGGTCAGCGCGGATTCGATCTCCCCGAGTTCGATGCGCAGACCGCGCACCTTCACCTGGAAGTCGGTGCGGCCGAGGTATTCGAGCTCACCGGCCTCGGTCCAGACCACCAGGTCTCCGGTGCGGTACATCCGCTCACCGTCACCGAACGGGTTGGCCACGAAGCGGTCCGCGGACAGATCCGGCCGCGCCACATATCCGCGGGCCAGCTGGGCGCCCGCCAGATACAGCTCACCCGCGACACCCACCGGAACCGGCTGCAGCCGCGCGTCCAGCACGTAGACCTGGGTGTTGAACACCGGCGCACCGATCGGCACCGACGCCACATCGGCGTCGACGACCTCGTGATAGGTGACGTCGACGGCGGCCTCGGTCGGGCCGTAGAGGTTGTGCAGGCGCGCGCCGGTCAGGCGGCGCAACTGCTGTGCGGTGGTGCCGGGTAGCGCCTCACCCGAGGCGAAGACGTTGCGCAGGCCGGTGCATGCGGCCGCGGCCGGCTCGGCCACGAAGACCGCGAGCATGGACGGCACGAAGTGGGTGACCGTCACGCCCTCGCGCACGATGACCTCGGCCAGATAGGCCGGGTCGCGATGGCCGTCCGGTCGTGCCACCACCAGGCGCGCGCCGACCTGCAAGGGCCAGAAGAACTCCCACACCGACACGTCGAAGGTGGCCGGGGTCTTCTGCAGCACCACGTCGTCGGCGGCCAGGCCGTACTGGGCGTGCATCCACACCAGGCGGTTCACGATCGCGGTGTGCGGAACGGCCACACCCTTCGGGCGGCCGGTGGAGCCGGAGGTGAAGATCACGTAGGCGGTATTGCCCGGTCGCAGCGGGGCGGTCCGGTCGGCGTCGGTGAGCGGCGCGTCCGAATAACCCGACAGCTCGAGCCGATCGATACGCACCTCGGGCGCGATATCGCTTGCGGTGGAGACGTTGTCGCGCAGCGCCTCACCCGAGGTCAGCACGCAGACCGGACGGGCGGTGTCGAGGATGTAGTCGGTGCGCTCGGCCGGATGATCCGGATCCAGCGGCACATACGCGCCACCGGCGGCGGCCACGGCGTACATGCCGACCACCAGATCGATCGAACGCCGCATACCCAGAGCGACCAGCGACTCGGGTCCGACACCCTGATCGACGAGCCAGCGCGCGAGCCGGCGCACGCGAGCGGCGAACTCGGCGTAGGACAGACTCGTCCCCTCGAAGATCACCGCGGTCGCGTCCGGCGTGCGCGCGACCTGCGCCTCGAACAGGGAGACCAGCGTCGCGGCGGCGTCGTCGGACACCGTCGGCAGCGCGGCATCGATGGGGAATTCGGTGTCGTTCCAATGCCGCAGCACCAGCGCGGTCTCGGCGGCGTCGAGGACCGGCAGGGCGCCCACGACGGCCGACGGATCCGCGGCCACGGCCTGCAGCACGCGCAGGAAGCGTCGGGCGAACGATTCGGCGAACGCCTCGTCGAACAGATCGGTCGCGAAGACCAGCTCGGCGGCCATCTCCGCGCCGGCGGCACCACCGGCCGCGGCGTCCGCGCCGGTGCCGACCGGCCCCTCGCTCAGCGTCAGCTGCAGATCGAATTTCGCCGTCTGCGAATCGATTCCGAGTTCGGCGACGGTCAGTCCGGGCAGCTCCAGGGCGGTGCGGCCCAGGTTCTGGAAGGACAGCATCACCTGGAACAGCGGATGCCGCGCCTGCGAACGGGCCGGGTTGAGCACCTCGACCAGCCGCTCGAACGGCACGTCGGCATGCGCGAAGGCCGACAGGTCGCGCTCGCGGACCTGGGCCAGCAGTTCGGTGAACCGCGCGCCCGGGTCGACCTGGGCGCGCAGCACCAGGGTGTTGACGAACATGCCGACCAGGTCGTCGAGGGCCCGCTCACCACGGCCGGCGACCGGAATACCCACGGCGATGTCGTCGGTGCCGCTCAACCGCGCCAGCAGCGCGGCGAAGGCGCCGTGCACGACCATGAACAGGGTGCTCTGCTGGCCCTGTGCGACCCGGCTCAGCCCGTCGACCAGCTCACCCGGCAGCCGGAACCGATAGGTGCCGGCCTCGTAGGTGGCGACGGCAGGCCGCGGACGCGTCGACAGCCGCAGTTCGTCGGGCAGGCCGTTGAGCGCGTTGTGCCAGTACCCGAGTTGTTCGGAGATGACCGACCGCGGATCGTCCTCCGAGCCCAGCGATTCCCGTTGCCACAGTGCGTAATCCGCGTACTGCACGGGCAGCGGCGCCCAGCCGGGCTCCGATCCCGCGGTGCGGGCCAGATAGGCGGTCATCAGATCGCGCACCAGCGGGGTCATCGAGAAACCGTCGGTGGCGATGTGGTGGACCACCACGACCAGCACATGGTCGGCGTCGCCGAGGCGGTACAGCCGCAACCGGGTCGGCGGCACGGCGGTGACATCGAAACCGCGGCCGACGAATTCGGTCAGCGCGGCCGGCAGGTCGGCCTCGGTCGTATCGACCACGTCCAGCTCGGGGACGGCCCGGGTCGCGGGCAGGATCTGCTGGTAGGCCAGGCCCTCGTGCGAGGGGTAGATCGTGCGCAGCGATTCGTGCCGGGCCACCACGTCCGCGATCGCGGTCCGCAGCGCGTCGATATCGAGTTCGCCGGTCAGCCGCACCGCGGCCGGAATGTTGTTGGTCGCCGAATCGGTGTCGAAGCGGTTGAGGAACCACATCCGCTGCTGCGCCAGCGACAGCGGCGGGAATTCCGGGCGCGTGCGAGGCGTAAGGGCTTGGCGCACACCGGATCCCACCTGGGATTCGACGCGTGCGGCCAGACCGGCCACGGTCGGCGCCTCGAAGACGGTGCGCACGCCGACCTCGGCGTCCAGCGCCGCGCTCAGCCGCGCCACCACCTGGGTGGCGATCAGCGAGTTGCCGCCCAGATCGAAGAAGTCGTCGTCCACACCGACCGGACGCTCGCCGGTGTCCAGGCCGAGTACGTCTGCGAAGGTCGCCGCGACGATCTCCTCGACCGGCGTGGACGGCGCCCGGAACTCGCGGGCCGCGAACACCGGCTCCGGCAGCGCGCGCCGGTCCAGTTTGCCGTTGGGGTTCAGCGGCATCGCGTCCAGCGTGACGATCGCCGCCGGAACCATGTACGACGGCAGCAGCTGCGTCAGATGTGCGCGCAGCACCTCCAGGTCCACCACGCCGGCGGACGGCACCACATAGGCGACGAGCTGATCACCGAGACGCGCGTCCGACCGCACCACCGCGACCGCCTGGGCCACGGATTCGTGTGCGGTGAGAGCGGATTCGATCTCCCCGAGCTCGATGCGCAGACCGCGCACCTTCACCTGGAAGTCGGTGCGGCCCAGGTACACGATCGCACCGTCGGCGCCGCGGCGCACCAGGTCACCGGTGCGGTACATCCGGGAGCCGTAGTCGGCGAACGGATTCGCGACGAAGCGGTCGGCGGTCAGATCCGCCCGGCCCAGATAGCCGCGGGCCAGCTGATCACCGGCGAGGTACAGCTCACCCGCGACGCCCGGCGGCACCGGATGCAGCCGCGCGTCCAGCACGTAGGCCTGCGCGTTCCACACCGGCAGACCGATCGGGACGGCGCCGCGCACGTCGTCGGCCACCGCGGCGTGGGTGGCGTGCACGGTGAATTCGGTGGGGCCGTACAGGTTGTACAGCCGTGCCGTGCCTACCCGGCGGAACGCCTCGACCGCATCGGAGGTGAAGGCCTCACCGGCGACGAACAGCGCCCGCAGCGACGCCAGCGCGGAACTGTCGACCGCACCGGAGAAGACGGTGAGCATCGAGGGCACGAACGAGGTCATGGTGACCTGCTCGGCGGCGATCACATCGGCGAGATAGCGCGGATCGCGGTGCCCGTCCGGGGTGGCCACGACCATCCGGCCACCGACCGACAGCGGTGCGAACAGCTCCCACACCGAGACGTCGAAGGTGGCGGGCGTCTTGAACAACACCACATCGTCGGCGCCGATGCCGTATTCGCCGGTGATCCAGCGAATCTGGTTCACCACCGCGGAATGCGGGACGGAC
>NZ_BAFW01000226.1 GCF_000308535.1 Nocardia cerradoensis NBRC 101014
CACCGCCCGGGTGGCCGACAGCGACGTGCCGCCGAGGTCGAAGAAGTTGTCGGTCGCGCCGACGTCGGCGACGCCCAGAACGTCACCGAAGATGTCCGCGACGCGTTGTTCGGTGTCGGTGCCGGGGGCGACCCTGCGCCGCCGCACCGCGAAATCCGGTGTCGGCAGCGCCGATCGGTCCAGTTTGCCGGTCGCCGTCAGCGGGATCTCGGCGATGCGCAGCACGACATCGGGCACCATATGCGCGGGCAAACGACGGCGGGCGACGGCGGTGACCTCGTCCGGATCGATCTCGGCATCGCCGACCAGATATGCGGCCAGCCGCGGGGTGCCGTGCTCGTCGGCGCGCACCGCCACGGCCACCCGTTCCACGCCGGGGTATTCGGACAGCACGGCCTCGATCTCGCCGAGTTCTATGCGCTGCCCGCGGATCTTGACCTGGAAGTCGCGGCGGCCGAGATATTCCACCGCGTACTCCGGCGTCCAGCGGACCAGATCGCCGGTGCGGTACAGGCGAGAACCGGCCCGGCCGAACGGATTCGCGACGAAGGCGGTCGCGGTCGCCGCGGGCCGGTTCGCGTAGCCGCGAGCCAGTTGCGGGCCCGCCAGGTACAGCTCCCCCGCCACGCCGACCGGCACCGGACGCAGCCACGGATCGAGCACGACGGCCTCCATACCGCGAATCGGGCCGCCGACGGTCACGACCTCGCCCGGCGCCAGCGCCGCACTGATCCCGGCGAAAATGGTGGCCTCGGTCGGTCCGTACCCGTTCAGCAGCCGCCGGCCCGGCGCCCACACCGCAACCGCTTCCGGTGTCACCGCCTCTCCGCCCGCCACGAGTACGCGCAACGAATCCATACCGTCCGGGGACAGGGTGGCCAGCACACTCGGGGTGAGGAAGGCGTGCGTTACCTGTTGGGCCCGAACGACTTCCGTCAGTTCTTCCCCGGCGTAGGCGTCCGGCCCCGCGACGACCAGCACGGCGCCGCCGGTATGGGCCAGCAGTATCTCGAGGATCATCGCGTCGAAGCCCGGGCCCGCCGCGTGCAGCACCCGCGAGCCGGTGTCGATGCCGAAGCGCTCGCGCACCACCGCGGCGAGGTTCGCCAGTCCCTCGTGGGTGACCACGACCCCCTTCGGCACTCCGGTCGATCCCGAGGTATAGATCACGTAGGCCGCATCCGCGGTTCGCGGTGTGCGTACGCGTTCCTCGTCGGTGATCGTGGCCGCGGACTGCGCGGCGATGGCGGTCTCGGTCCGCGGGTCGTCCAGGATCAGCGGGACCACCGCATCGGGTAGCAGGCCCTGCCCTTCCGAGACCGTGAGCGCCACTCGCACTTCGGAATCCGCGAGCATGTGGGCCACGCGGTCGGCGGGATTGCGCGGGTCGACGGGCAGGAACGCCGCGCCCGTCTTGGCCGTGGCCCAGAGTCCGACGACGAGTTCCACCGAGCGCGGCATCACCAGCGCGACCTGCTCACCGGGACCGATCCCCCGCTCGATCAACAATCGCGCCAACCGGTTGGAGCGCGCGTCGAGTTCGGCGTAGGACATGGTCCGCGGTCCCGAAACCACCGCGAGCGCAGCAGGATTCAACCACATGCCCGCGGCGAGCAACCGGTCCGTGCGCTGCGGCGCGACAGCCACGCCTCCGGTGGCGGGCACGACGGCGTCGCGATCGGCCCGGTTCAGCAGATCCAGCGACATCAGCTGCGCACCCGGGTTGTTCGTGATCGCTCGCACCACCATCGCCAGCCGGTCGGCCAGGCCCGACGCCGTCGCATCGGTGATCCGATCCTGCCGGTAGCGCAACCGGATGTGCAGCCGGTCGGTGTGGTGGGCCTGGACGGTGATCGGGTAGTGCGCGGCATCGCGCCCGTCCGCCGCGACCACCCGCATGCCGTCGATATCGGCGGCGCCCAGTCCGCTGCTGTCGACCGGATAGGACTCGAACACCACCAGCGTGTCGAACAGCGTCACCGCGTCGACCGCCGACAGGATCCGCGGCAGTTCGAGGTAATGGTGGTCGAGCAGGCGCGTGTTGCCGGCCTGCAGCCGGGTCAGGGCCTGCTCGAGTGTGTCCTCGCGGCGCACGTCGGCGACGACCGGAATCGTGTTGATGAACAGTCCGATCATCGACTCCACCCCGGCCAGGTCGGCGGGCCGGCCCGATACCGTACTGCCGAAGACGACACGGTCGCGGCCGTGCAGATTGCCCACGACCACCGCCCAGGCGAACTGGACGATCGTCGCCATCGTCACCGCGTGGGAGCGCGCGAAGTCCGCCAGTTCGGCGCTCACCTCACCGTCGACCTCCACCGGCAGATCGATCGGCATGGTCGCGGCCGCGTCGGCATGCGGATCGGCGACCAGGGTCGGTTCGGTGACATCGCGCAGCGCGTCGCGCCACACCGCCTCGCTCGCGGCACGATCGCGGCAAGCCAGCCATGCCAGATAGTCGCGGTAGGACACCGCATTCGGTAACAACTCGGCCTGTGCGTCCACCGCGTACAAGCCGATCAGTTCCCGCCACAGCAGCGGCAGCGACCATCCGTCGAGCAGGAGGTGATGGGCGGTCAGGATCAGCCGGAAGTCGCCCGGTCCCACGGTGGCGAGCACGAATCGCAGCAGCGGCGGTTGCGCCGGGTCGAAGAACGACGCCCGCTCGGCATCGAGCAGGGCCGCGGTCTCGGATGTGGCGCCGGAGAGCGTGACCTGCCGCCACGGCACCTCGACACTACCCGGAATCACCTGCACCGCAACACCTTCGGTGGTACGCGCGAACGCGGCCCGCAGATTCGGATACCGGTCGAGCAGGGCGCGCGCGGCACGCAGGAACCGGGCCTCGTCGACCTCGCCGGAGAGAGTGAGCACGGATTGGGCCAGATAGACATCGAGGTGACCCGCGGCGATCTCGGCGTGGAAGAGCAGACCGGCCTGCAGCGGCGCCAACGGCCACACATCGTCGAGGCGTCCGTAGCGGTGGGCGAAAACGTCGAGATCGGTCCGGGTCACGTCGACGAGCGGCACATCGGCTCGGCTGAGCCCCCAGTCCCGGGCCGCGGCGGCCGCGACGGCGGTGAGCGCCTGGACCCATTCGCCGGTGAGCTCGGCGACCTCGTCGTGGTCGAGCAGCCGGGAGGCGTAGCCGACGTATGCCGACAATTGCGGTCCGGTGGCCGTGTCGAGCACGTTCACGTCGATGGTGAGCACCGCCGCCACCGGCATATCCGGCTCGAATGCCGCACGCTGATCGAAGGTTTCGCCGGAGGGAACCCACGCCGGATCCGCCGGATCCGCGAGATCGACGCCGCTGCGCCCGAGGTTGTTGTAGGCGATCTGCGGTTCGGGCAGATCGGCGAATCGCTGGGCGGTGGCGGGATTCAGGAAGCGCAAGAGTCCGTAACCGATTCCCTTGTCGGGGATTTCACGCAACTGATCCTTGACCGACTGCACGGCGGCGGGCACGTCGGCGGAGTCGGTCCCGTCGAGGTCGAGGACCACCGGATACCGGGTGGTGAACCAGCCGACCGTCCGCGACAGGTCGGCCCCTTCCACGATCCCTTCCTCGCGCCCGTGTCCCTCGAGCATGACACTCGTTGTCGCACAGTCGATGCCGCGGCACTCGCGCCAGCGTCGCACAGCCATGGCCAGCGCGGCCAGCAGCGCATCGTCGACGGTGCCGTGGGCGGCCGCGGGCACCTCGCGGAGCAAGGCCGAGGTCACGTCCACCGGCAGGGTGACGGTCAGGTGGCGCACCGTCGACTGGGTGTCCAGCGCGGGATCGACATGCGCGCGTCCGAGCATCGGGTCCGGAACGGAGCACAGGTGGTGCCACAGCGGGGACTCCTCGGCGCGCGCGGCGGCGGCTTCGACCAGCGCGTCGGCCCAGCGCCGCATCGAGGTGCCGGGGGTGGCCGGCTCGACGGTCCGCCC
>NZ_BAFW01000225.1 GCF_000308535.1 Nocardia cerradoensis NBRC 101014
CGCGACCGCCTGGCTCACGCCCGGCGCCGCCAGCAACGCGGCCTCGATTTCGCCCAGCTCGATACGCTGACCCCGGAACTTCACCTGGAAGTCGATACGACCCAGATAATCGAGAACCGGATCGCCCGATGCCGTACGAGTCCACCGGACGAGGTCACCGGTGCGATACATCCGAGCCCCCGCCACACCGAACGGATTGGCCACGAACCGATCCGACGTCAGATCCGGACGACCCAGATACCCCCGCGCCAACTGATCACCGGCAAGATACAACTCACCGACCACACCATCAGGCACCGGACGCAACCGCGAATCCAGAACATAAACCTGCGAATTCCACTGCGGCACACCGATCGGCACCGACACACCGGCGCCGGGCACCGCCGGCCAGTAGGTGATCGAGACCGCAGCTTCGGTCGGGCCGTAGAGGTTGTGCAGTTCGGCGTCCGAGACGGCGGCGAAGGCGCTCACGGTCTCCGGGGGCAGCGCCTCACCGATCACGAACACATGCCGCAACGACGCCAACTGCGCCCGATCCGCATGCGCGGCGAACACCGACAACATCGACGGCACGAAATCCGTCACCGTAACCCGCTGCGCCGCAATCGTTTCCGCCACATACAACGGATCCCGATGACCATCCGGCGTCGCCACCACCAACGTGGCACCCGCCCGCAACGGCATGAAGAAACCCCACAACGACACATCGAACGTCGTCGCCGTCTTCTGCAGATACACATCACCCGCAGCCAGCGGATACTGCGACAACATCCACTCGATCTGATTGTGAATCGCCCCGTGCGACACCGCCACACCCTTCGGACGACCCGTCGAACCCGACGTGAAAATGACGTACGCGGTATCCGAAGGCCGAACCGGCGCCCGCAGCTCCGACTCCGCCAGAGCATCCACGGCTACCGACGACAGATCGACGGTGTCGATCTCCACCACCGGCACATCACCCGGCACCACGAAACCATCACGCGACACCGTCAACACACACACCGGACGCGCCACATCCAGCACATACCCCACCCGCTCCACCGGATGATCCGGATCCAACGGCACATACGCACCACCCGCAGTCAGCACCGCATACATACCGACCACAAGATCCACCGACCGGCGAACCGCCAACCCCACCAACGACTCCGGCCCCACACCACGCCCCACCAACACACGCGCCAAACCATTGACCCGCGCATCCAACTCCGCATACGTCAACGACTCCCCACCCGGACCCACCACAGCAACAGCCCCCGGCGACCCCACCACCGCACGCCGGAAACCATCCAACAACAACCCAGCAGACACCGGATACGCAGTCTCATTCCGACCACGCACCACACCAGCCAACTCACCCACCGACAACACATCCACATCACCAACGG
>NZ_BAFW01000224.1 GCF_000308535.1 Nocardia cerradoensis NBRC 101014
GGAGTTCCCCGGCTGCGATCTGCCACCGGTGAGCACGATCGTGCTGTCACTGGTCACCTCGACCCAGGTGTTCACGGAATGCGCCGGCGACTCCCGCGCGTACTGGGTTCCGCTGGACGGCGGCCCGGCAGTACAGTTGACCACCGACGATTCGGCACTACAGAGCTATATGGACCTGATGGGCCTGAGCGCGGAACAGGCCGCACGCATGCCGCACGCGTCGTCTCTCACCCGCGGCCTCGGCATGAAATACGAATGGCGCGAGCCGAATCCGACCGCCCACGAGTTGACCGGCCGCGGCGTGGTCGCGCTCGTTTCCGACGGTCCGATCAAGAAGATCGGCACGCCGGATGCGATCGCGGACCAGGTCCGGGCCCAGCTGGCCCGGACCTCGGGGAATCTCCTCGCCGCCGCGCAAGGATTCGCCACCGCGGCCGTCGACGCCGGTACTAGGGACAACGTCACGGTGGTGCTGATCGCCGGGCCGGACCCCTCGGGACGAGGTGAGACCCCGCCGGGTGCCGTAGGGACATCACCGTGGACGAAACCCGCGCACCGGGAAGTACCGGCGCCCGTGGACCCGCGCACCCTGCCGTGGACCGGAGGACTGCCGCAGGGTCGCGCCCATACGACGCGCTCTGCCGAATCGTGGATCGGAAAGGTTTCCGGCAACCGCTCAGCTGCCGAAATCGTCACCACCGCGAACCCGTACGACCACCACGAACCCGGCGCGCGCAGAGTCCCCCACCGGAGGTCCGACCCACCCCGGCCGTCGACGGCCGATCCGAGCTCGGGCACCACACGGGCCGAAAACCCTGCGCCGCACCAAGCCGGCGAAGCGCCCGGCCGGCGGGTCGACGAGGGGCTGATCGGCTCCGCGCCCCGATCCGAGGAGACGAGCAGCGACGTTCCCGCACCCCCTCCGCGTTCGCTGGTCGTGGGATCGGCGGCTCGACTGTACGCGGTTGCGGCCGATGAACCACCTGGTGAAACCCCCGGATATGGGGCTGTGCTCGACACGACGGCCGACCCGGTCTGGATCGAAGCGCACGACGGCAGCAACCGAATTTCGCCGGCCGTCACGGATTTTCACGATCTTCCGGACGACGTGCTGTCCGAATATGTGCGATTGGCGGAGATCGCCGTGCCGATCGTGCGCGCCGCGCTGGCTTCCGGAACGGATGTCTCGGCCGACGACTTCCTGGACGACCTGGGCAGCCGAATTCACAATGGGCGCCTCCAACGCCATTGGCGCACCGCCACCCCGGAACAGCGACTCCCGTTCGACGATCCCGGCTACCCCGAGCAGCTGCGCGAGCACCATCGGCGCCTCGCGCGCGCCGCACGCGATTCGGTGGTGGCGGCCGATGCAGTCGATCGGACCGTGGCCGACCCGTTCCGGTCGTGCACGACGGGTGCCGCGGTCGCGGCGGAGATGTGGCGCAGACACGCCGTTCGTATGTTCGGGTTCGACATGCCCGGCATCCCGGTGGAACTCGTACGTGAGCTCGCTCGCGCGATACACCAGCTGTTGACGAAATACCCTTACGTTCAACTACTCCGGACCGGGTTCGGCCCCGTCTCCGGGCCGCGTCTGCTCGCCGTGAGCGACCACGTCGCCGGAACCGACACGCGTTACCCCTACACGCGGTCGATCACGGTATCCGACGCAGTCGCAGCCGACCGGGGGCTCTTCGCCTCGGTATGGGCCGACATGGTGAACAGCGGCCGCGCGGTGGGATCCGTCGCGGAACCGGTACTCGGGCTGATCCGCCGTGAGTTCGGCTACTCACTCAATATTGCGACTCGGCTGATCGCACAGCGAAAAGCCCAGACCACGCTTATCGACCACCATGAGAACAGTCACCAGGGTCCGACGCGCTGGTCTCCGCGTGAGGCATTCGCCTGGTCGAGCAGCCAATTTCGCGAATACGGCCCCGGCGAAAAAGGACGATTGAACTCGGCCGCGGCGCTGGCGGGAGCCTTCGCGGCCATGGAACACGATCCACGAGACACATCGGTCGGGGAGCAGGTGCTTCACAACCTGTTGGCCGAGCTCGCACCGCAGCGCCAAGCCGAGAAAGACCGAGGTCGAGAACAACTCACGGCCGAATACCGCCCGGTCACGCCGATGGAACAACAGGCCAAGCTGGCCATGGCCGCGGCGCTGCGAGCCGATTACGGCATCGACATCATCGGTCTCGACAACCCCGGCATCCCAGCGGCCACCGCCGGTGATCTCATCGCGGCGATACGGCACATGATCGCCCGATTCCCGATCCTCCTCGGCGACTCGTCCGAGATCAGAATCTTGTCCGAGGTCAGAATCGTTCCCGGGGACGTCGGCAACTTCGGCCACACCTCCTTCGAGGGCATCGAATTCAACGAATTGTGGATGACCGCACCGGCGCGAATGCACGCCGAAGCGATAGAGCAGTTGGCTGCCAAACGGCTGCGCCTCGATCTGGATCGGGTGTACTTCTGCCTGGCCATTCACGAATTGGCGCATCTGCTGCGCAGACTCCTGCCCGTCCACGCGCCGAGTGCGCATGAGGTGGTCAGTCGGGCCTTCGAGGAGAGGTACGGCTCCAACGACATTCCCGCTTTGCGGGCATGGATGGCGACCCAATTCAGCTCGTACGGCATCCGCCAGGAGGACGGAGCTCTCCAACCGGACGAGGCCGAGGCCGAATCAGTAGTGGCTGCCGAGGTCGACAGCCTGACGCCGACCGAGGGCGAAGCGATAGTCCACCGCAACTTCAGCGAGTTGGCCGCGGCCGAGGCCGAGCGGCGCGGCTTGCCCTCGGCCGAACCCCCCATCGGGAGCCGGCCGTCGTCCGACGCAACGGAATCGGGCGGCCGGACTGCGTACACCTCTCGGAACAGCCGACGGTCCGGCAACATTACTGGGACAGCACGCGCCGCCCGCGGCGCGACTCCGTGGTCTTCGGGCGACACCACACCAACCGCCCGGAAATCGGCACCCATCGTGGATCGGACCGACGAGGGGACACCGATCGGATCTCGGCCCGGCGCCGTACCTGCATCGCTGAGCCCTGATCATCTGCGTGTGCTGCTGTGGATCTCCCGGGGGTGGACCGACGCCGAGATCACAGAGGAGCTGGGGGGCAAGGGCCCGGCGTGGAGATATATCTGGGAATTGACACAAAGATTCGGATTCCCCACCGAGCGCTATCTGATGGCCGCTGAGGGTGCACGTCGCAACCTCGTTCCCGTGCAAGCGCCATTCACCGAGCTCCGGAAGGTACTGACGCCACGCCAGATTGTCGTACTCGCGTATCTGTCTCGTGGGCTCAGCAAAAGAGAGATCGCGGACAAGCTGTCCATCTCCAGGCGCACCGTCGACACCTCGGTCGACCGATCGCTACACCGCATCGAATCACCCAGTCTCCTCATGGCCATGCCGAGGCTCGTCGGCGCGCTCGACGCATTCGGTGAGACCGAACTCGCGCGGCTCGCCGAATCTCCCACCGACACAATCGCCGAGCCGGGCCCGGGCGAGGCCTCGGTGAACCGGTTGACCGCAGAGGAAGAGTGGGTGCTACGACTGGCACGCCGCGGGCTGACACATTCCGAGATCGCCGCCGAGATGGGCACGGTCGTAGCCCAGGTGCGGCGCACACTGGCCGATGCCCGCAAGAAGGCCGGAGTCTCCCGCAAAGACCAGGACGCGGCATTGCTCGAAGCGGAGCAAGCGCGGCTGAAGGAGAAGCAGTCACGGCAGGCCCCTCGGCCCGCCGCCGAAAAAGCGAGCCCGCGGCAACCCAGCCGCAGTGCCATGCTTCCCAACCTCCCAAATCCTTGGACCGTCACACCTTCCGACTCCGGCCGGCCCGGGGGGCAACCGCGGACAGGTCCGTCGGTGGATGGCGGCGTACGTACCGGACGACCCCGAGTCGAGACGTCGATACAGGCGATACTGGAGGCCAGGCTGCTGATCGAGCGGAAGTTTCTCGACATTGCCCTTGTTTCCGGTCAGCCGCGCCCCTGGGAGCTGTTCGGCGAGCAGGAGTGGCTGGGTCATCTGGATGCCCGGGAGTTCGCGCGGGGGTATCGTGGCCCTCTGACCGTCGAATTCATTCGCGAACTGCACAGGAAGCTCGCGGCGAGGACGATGCCGGAATTCGGCGGGTTATTGCAGGGCACGCGAGTTCGAGGTTGGGGAACATTACACGAACCGCTCACCGAGGAGCAGATCGCAGTTGTCGACGAAAACCCGCTCCTGACGTATTGCCCTGGCCCCTTCACATCCGGAGAACACGGCATCGTTATGCACCCGGTAGTCAACGGCGAGGAGGGCGCCGCTACGTATCGCCTGCTCGAGTCTCCCTTGACCGACAGCGAGAAAGCGGCTATCGGGGCCGACGCACTAACCTCCTATGTGCCGCCCGGCGAATTTTCCGAACACGGGCTGATTCTGTATCCGCGGTTCCGCGATATTTCGGCAGAGTTGGAGAAACTGTGCACCTGGTTCAACGAAGCAACGACCGACACGGCGCGCAGCCGCCCCGATTTCGATCCTTATGCGATCGCCGCCAAACTCCAACAATGGTTCATATCGCTCCATCCCGCCCAGCGTGATTACAACGGACGCGTCTCACGATTGCTCATGAACTGGTTCTTGGAGAAAGTCGGTTTGTGGCCCAGCGCAATCGAAGAATTCGATCTGGACATCGTCACGAGATTGCCGGAATGGACCGAAATCATCAGGGCGGGCAGCCTGCAATACGGCCGATGGGCAGTCGCAACCGAATCATCGGATCCGGCAACAGACCTGGTGACGGTCTTCGGTCTCGAACGCAAGCAAGCCAATTACCGCCAGGCCGGCGGACGATCCGCACCGTTCACACCGGGAGCCCATCACGACGCGGACGAGTACGCCAGGCTGTACCACGAGATCTCACAGACTGTGGAATCCCCGCGACATCGAATGATCGCACATGGGCGAGAGACGTCCGGCGACCAGTCGCTCGAGCAGTCGACAGGCGATTCGATCGAGGCGAAACAGACTGTCTTCCAGCCGAACCCCGACACGCCGGCCGGCGAACTACTCGCCCTTGGACCGAGCTTCGACTACATCCGTACGCTGATGCGGATCGCGGCTGAACATCCCCACGGGCCGTCCTGGATAGGCACCCCGGACTACTGGTCGTGGAATCTGTCGTGGCTCGCCGAACGCGGCCCGAGAATCAGCATGCTGGCGGCCTTCTTCACGGCGGCACTGGAAGCGGAAAGAACTCTGGGTATGACCAATACCGGTCCGGGTCCGCTGGTTATCGTGCAGGAACGTCCCCGAACAGCCGACGAGATGCTCCCCGTCCACAAGTACGTCACACTGCGCAGAGACACACCGGAGGAATCGAGTTCAGCCGGAACCGCGGACTTGGCGACGGTTATCGGGGGGATCGGTCGCAAGTTGTCGTTGGACGAACTCCTGCAATATTGGACGCTCCATATGGTCGCGGCGCGAACGATCCTCGACATCGATGTAACCCGGACCCACGAAGAGCTCGCCGCTGCCGAAAGCACGGTCTTCCGGCCGATTCCTCGGGAAGGTGTTTTCGGCTGGAACTTCCCCGGGTGCCGGGCGCTGCCACGCGAACACCGGCCATATCTCCGCGCCCGATGGGCCGGCGACGTGCTGCTGCCTCAGGTTGCCTGCCGGGAGACTTTCGAGTTCTATCTGACCAACGTCGTCGAGCCGTACCTGCTCGCGGAAGCCCGCCACATTCTCGACGAATTCGACAGCGCCACACCATCTCCCGAAAATGAGGTCGCCCGCTGGTTCACATCGGTAGTGGTCGCAGCCATGGCCGCACCTCCTGCCGACGCACCCGAAATCCTTCGCCGCGCATTGCGCGAATACCGCGCGTCCGCCGACAACCCGCTGATCGATCACTTCGTCGCCGCCGTGCGGGACCTGATGGGAGACGAATACGACTTCGGCCGCTATATACAGCGCAACCCACGCCCAGAATTCCTACAGTTCGCCCGTGACCTCCAAGAGGTGGTGAGAGATCGATACGATCCGCGAGCGCTTGCCGGCACACCGCTGTTCGCGAATGTGCTCGCGGCCGCCCGCTCACAAACACCGCCTGTCTGACCTCACGCCATCCAGGAACCGGATTCGTCGATTCTCGCCGTACCATGGGCTCATGACCGAACAGGACATTCTTGCCCATATCCAGGACCTGGTGAAGCAGGAGCATCAGCTGCGGTCCAAGGCCACCAGCGGGGAACTCGATCCCGAGACCGAGCGGGCGAAGCTGGCCGATCTCGAGGTGATGCTCGATCAGTGCTGGGATCTGCTGCGGCAGCGGCGGGCCCGCATCGAGCAGGGCGGCAACCCCGACGAAGCCCAGGCCAACCCCGTGAAGCAGGTCGAAGGGTACCTGCAGTAACGGTTACCATCGGCTAATGGTTGACATCACGACCGCCGACGGCGTTGTCCGCGGTCTCCGGCGGCGTCGCATCGCGCAGTGGCGTTCGATTCCCTTCGCCGCGCCGCCCGTCGGGGATCTTCGTTTCCGCGCGCCGCAGCCCGTCGAGAGCTGGTCCGGGGTGCGCATGGCCACCGAATACGGATTCGCCGCGATGCAGCAGCGCGACGGCGCCCGCATCGGCCCCCGCGGCCCGCAGCCGACGAGCGAGGATTGCCTGACCCTGAACGTCACCGCGCCGCTGGCACCGGCCACCGCGCCCCGGCCGGTCATGGTGTTCATCCACGGTGGCGGTTATGTGCTGGGCACCTCGGCGCTGCGGTTGTACTCCGGCGCCCGGCTGGCACTGCGCGGCGATGTGATCGTCGTGTCGTTCAACTATCGGCTGGGTGCCTTCGGCTACGTCGACTTCAGTGAATTCTCCACGGCGACACGGCCGTTCGAATCCAATCTGGGCCTGCGCGATCAGGTGGCGGCCCTGCGGTGGGTGCAGCGCAATATCGCTGCCTTCGGCGGTGATCCGAACAACGTGACCATCTTCGGCGAATCGGCCGGCGCGCACGCGGTGGTCAGCCTGCTCGCCACCCCGGCCGCGGCCGGGCTGTTCCATCGAGGCATCGCGCAGAGCGCACCGGCGGACTGGTCGCTGACCGCCGAGGAGGCGCGGATCTTCGCCCGGCGCTGCGTCGAAAATCTGGGCGTCGACAATATCGACGCCACGTCGGGCGAGGCGGCCGAGGCGCTGAGCAGCGCCGGTGCGAACGACATCCGCAAGGCCGCCGACCGCGCGATCGCTGATGTGCTGTGGCGGCAGCCGGGCAGCTTCCCCGCCGCCCCGGTCGTCGACGGCGACTTCCTGCCGATGGATCCGATCGACGCCATCGCCGCCGGGCGCGCCCACGCCGTCCCGCTGATCATCGGCACCAACCGCGACGAGGCGACCCTGTTCAAACGCTGGGACCGGAGCCTGCCCACCACCCCCGGGCAACTGCACGTAGCGCTGTCGCGCTGCGGCGATGCCGACCTCGAAAAGCGGGTCGTGGCAGCCTATCCCGGGTATCCGTCGCGGCGGGCCGCCGTGCGCATGGGCGGTGACTTCGTCTTCTGGCGTCCCACCGTGGAAGTGCTCGAGGGCCACAGCCGCCACGCCCCGACCTACGCCTATCGGCTCGACTACGCGCCGCGCGCGGTTCAACTGGCCGGGTTCGGCGCGACCCACGCGTTCGATCTGATTCCGGTATTCGGCGGCGTGGACAGTGCGATCGGACGTGGTCTCACCGTGGCCGGCGGCTATCGGGACTTCCTCGCGGTGCAGCGCGAATTCCAGGACAACTGGCTGTCGTTCGCCCGCAAGGGCGAGCCGCTGCCCTCCTGGCCGCAGTACACCGAGCAGCGCCGCAGCACCCGCATCATCGACAGCCCGGCTCGGGTGGAGGTCGATCCGGATCGCGCGAAACGGCTCGCGTGGCACGGAGTCCGGGTTCCGGCGCTGGTCTGAACTACTTGAGCAGCCGGGACATACGCCGGTCGGCGAGGATCTTGCCGCCGGTCTGGCAGGTCGGGCAGTACTGGAACGACTTGTCGGCGTAGGCGACCTCGCGCACGGTGTCACCGCAGACCGGGCACGGCAGTCCGGTCCGCGCGTGCACCTGCATGCCCGACCGCTTCTCCCCCTTGAGCCGCGCCGCGTCCTGACCGACAGAGCGGGTGATCGCGTCGGTGAGGATGCCGCGCATCGCCCGGTACAACTCGGCGACCTTGTCCGCGCCGAGTGTGGACGCGGTGGCGAAGGGCGAGAGCCGGGCGGCGTGCAGGATCTCGTCGGAGTAGGCGTTGCCGATGCCGGCCAGTACGGTCTGATCGGCCAGTACGGTCTTCAATCGCTGGGAGGTGCCGGCGAGGAGTTCGGCGAACTGGTCCTCGGAGATCTCGAGCGCGTCGGGGCCCAGGCGGGTGATTCCGGGCACCGACTGCGGGTCCTCGGTGATCCAGACCGCGAGCCGCTTCTTGGTCCCGGCCTCGGTGAGATCGAAGGCGGGCGTCGCGCCCTCCGGGGTGAAGAAGTGGACCCGCAGCGCCAGCGGGCCTTTCCCCGGTTTCGGCGGCGCGGCACCGGGTTCGTCGATCCAGCGCAACCATCCACCGCGGGACAGATGCGTGATCAGCCACAGTCCGTCGCAGTCGAGGCCCAGATGCTTACCCCAATGCCCGGCGCCCGTGACGTCACGCCCCGACAGCGCGGTCACCGGCGGATCGAACGTCTTGAGCACACTCAGCGCCGCGACGTCGACCCGCCCGACAACCGCGCCGACGGCATGCTCGACCAGAAACTGTTCGAGCGCCATGATCTCCGGCAACTCGGGCATTCCCGCAGCCTACCGGCGCCCACCGACAACCGGTCGTATTCGCGCGCCGGCCGCCGGCCCGGCCGACGCGAACGGCCGCGTTCCCACCGGGAGAACACGGCCGTCGGCATCACGGAACGCGCGAATCACAGCGGAACGCGGTTCGGATCACAGCTGAGCGGGAGCCGCCTGCGGCGGGGTGGCCACACCGGGGGCGACCGCACCCTCGATCGCGCCCACTCCGGCGCCGATCGCGGCACCCGCGGCAGCGGCCGGCGCCGCGATCACCGCGTAACCGATGGCGGCGCCCACCACCGGCATGACGACCAGGCCCGCGGGCAGGAACGGGATCCCGGCGATGAAACCGGCGACCGCGCCGACGACCGCGCTGGTGCTCGCGATCGGGCTGCTGACGATATTGCCCACGCTGGACCCGATCACCGCACCGCCGAGGGTGTCCGCGGCGATGCGGTCGGAGCGCGACGGCTCGAATCCGGCCGAGTCCAGCGTCTGCGCCAGGCCCGCCTCGGTCTGCGCGGCCGAATCGTTGATCTGCGCGGTCAGCTGCGGATCGATGAAATCGGGCCGGGGCGTGACGACCGAACCGATCCGGATGGTGCCGTCGGGCGCCTTGATCGGCGCCACCGGCGGCGCCGGATGGGCAAGGTCGGGCAGATGCAGTGCGCCCGGATTCACCATGGCCGGCGCGGTGAGATCCGGGACCGCCCGAGTGCTGTCGGCGGCGTTGCGGTTCGTCGACACGAC
>NZ_BAFW01000223.1 GCF_000308535.1 Nocardia cerradoensis NBRC 101014
ACTACCTGCGCGTAGCGAAACGGGTCTGTAATCTCGCGGGGGTGAGCAGCGACATCACCGCGACGGCGGCCTGGCGGAAACTGCACGATCACTATTCGGCCGTGGCCGACCGGCATCTGCGCGAGTTCTTCGCCGAGGATCCGGAGCGGGGACGCGAGCTGACCGTCGAGGTCGGCGATCTGCACATCGACTACAGCAAGCACCGCATCACCCGCGAAACCCTGGATCTGCTGCTCGATCTGGCGGAGACGGCGGGTGTGACCCAGCGCCGGGACGCGATGTTCGCGGGCGAGCACATCAACACCTCCGAGGACCGCGCGGTGGGCCATGTCGCGCTGCGCCTGCCGCCCGGTGCCTCGATGACGATCGACGGCGCCGACGCGGGCGCGCAGGTGCACGAAGTGCTGCGCCGGATGGGCGATTTCACCGATGCGGTGCGCTCGGGACAGTGGCGCGGCGCGAGCGGTGAACGCATCACCACGGTGGTGAACATCGGCATCGGCGGCTCGGATCTGGGGCCCGCCATGCTGTATCAAGCCTTGCGGCACTATGCGGATGCCGGTATTTCGGCGCGATTCGTCTCCAATATCGACCCGGCGGATCTGATCGCGAAGCTCGACGGCCTCGATCCGGCGCACACCCTGTTCGTCGTTGCCTCCAAGACGTTTTCGACGCTGGAGACGCTCACCAATGCCACCGCGGCGCGGCGCTGGCTGGTGGCGGCGCTCGGCGAGGACGCGGTAGCCAAACATTTCGTGGCGGTGTCCACCCATGCGCAGCGGGTGGCCGATTTCGGCATCGACACCGCGAACATGTTCGAGTTCTGGGATTGGGTCGGCGGCCGCTATTCGGTGGATTCCGCGATCGGGCTGTCGATGATGGCGGTGATCGGCAAGGAGCGTTTCGCCGAATTCCTGGCCGGAATGCACAGTGTCGACCAACATTTCGTCTCCGCGCCGCCGGAGCGCAATGCGCCGATTCTGCTGGGTCTGCTCGGCGTCTGGTATTCGAATTTCTTCGGCGCCCAGTCGCGCGCGGTGCTGCCGTACTCCAACGACCTGGCGCGCTTCCCGGCCTATCTGCAACAACTGACCATGGAGTCGAACGGCAAATCGGTGCGCCTGGACGGCAGTCCGGTGACGACCTCGACCGGCGAGATCTTCTGGGGTGAACCCGGCACGAACGGACAGCACGCCTTCTATCAGCTGCTGCATCAGGGCACCCGGCTGGTGCCGGCCGATTTCATCGGATTCGCCCGTCCCACCGACGATCTCGCGACGCGCGACGGATCGGGCAGCATGCACGACATCCTGATGAGCAATCTGTTCGCGCAGACGAAGGTGCTGGCCTTCGGGCGCACCGCGGCGGAGATCGAGGCCGAGGACGGCGGCACTCCGGATTTCGATCCGGCCCTGGTGCCGCATCGGGTGATGCCCGGTAACCGGCCTTCCACCGCGATCCTGGCTCCGCAGCTCACCCCGTCGGTGGTCGGACAGCTGATCGCGCTCTACGAACATCAGGTCTTCGTCGAGGGCACCATCTGGGGGATCGACAGTTTCGATCAGTGGGGCGTGGAACTGGGCAAACAGCAGGCGCTCGCGTTGGAGCCGCTGCTCACCTCCGCCGAGGATCCGGCACCGCAATCGGATTCGTCGACCGATGCGCTGATCCGGTGGTATCGCGGCCACCGCTGACTCGCCACCCCCACGGACCGCGCTCGACGGCGCACTACTGGTACATCGGGCTGGAGCTGCTCAAGGTGGTGGGCCTGATCGGCCTGGCCCTCGCCGCCGCCCCGTGAGGCCGGCCGCGGTGCAGAACCGAGTGCTTGCGATCACCGCGGCAACAGGTCGGTGAGCGCGTCGTCCAGTGTCGGATAGCGGAAGGGTGTGCTTGCTCACCCGGCCTCGTTGACTTATGCAGGTAAATACCTGCATAATTTTCCCGTGCGACCCGAACCGGATATGGACGTGGTTTTCAAGGCATTGGCCGACCCGACTCGGCGACTGCTACTGGACCGGCTTCGTGAGCAGAACGGGCAGACCCTGCGCGAACTGTGCGAGCGGGTGGAGATGGCGCGCCAGTCGGTGACGCAGCATCTCGACATCCTGGTGCGAGCCGGCCTGGTCACCGTGCTGCGACGCGGGCGGGAACGGGTGCACTACATCAATCCGGCACCAATCCACGACATCGAACAACGATGGATCTCCGTCTTCGACAGGCCGCGACTGGATGCGATCCGGGCCATCAGAAATCAGGCTGAGGAGTACGCCATGAGCACGACCGTGCCCACCTACGTCTACGTCACCTACATTCACGCCGGCGCCGAACAGGTGTGGAAGGCACTGACCGACGCCGATCTCACCGCCCGCTACTGGGGACATGCGAATGTGTCCGACTGGCAACCGGGTTCGAGCTGGGAACACCGCCGCGTCGACGGCTCGGGCGCCGTCGACGTCGTCGGCGAGGTGATCGAATTGGATCCGCCGCACCGCCTCGTGGTGACCTTCGAGGACATGCCGGATGCCGACCGGTCGCCGTCGCTGGTCACCTTCCTCATCGAACCGCACCGCGATATCGTCCGGCTCACCGTCACCCACGAGAATCTGCCGAATCAGGAGATGCTGCAGGGCATTTCGAGCGGGTGGCCGGCGGTGCTGGCCAATCTCAAATCCCTCCTCGAGACCGGCGACGTATTGCCGCAGGCCCCGTGGGAGATGTCGAGCGAGCCGGTCGGCTGAGCCGGATCAGACGAAGGCGCGCTGCAGGATCGCCTCGGTATCCACCCCCACCGGGAGGGTGCCGAAGGCGATCCCCCAGTCGCCACCGAATCGGCTGGCGCAGAACGCATCCGCGACCGCGGCATGACCGTGGCGCACCAGCTGCGCGCCCTGCAGCACCAACGCCATCAGTTCGACCACGCGCCGGGCGCGGAACTCGATATCGCCGAGGTCGGTGAGCTCCTTGCCGATCCGGTCGATCGCGTCGTCGAGGTGGTGGTTCGCGCCGCGGGCCAGCGACACCTCGTTGAAGTACGCCTCGACCGTCTCCGGCTGACGGCCCATGGCGCGCAGCGCGTCCAGCGCCGCCACATTGCCCGAGCCCTCCCAGATCGACATCAGCGGCGCCTCGCGGTACAGCCGCGGCATACCCGATTCCTCGACGTAGCCGTTGCCGCCGAAGCATTCCAGCGCCTCGGCCGCATGCGTGGGGGCCCGCTTGCAGACCCAATATTTGGTGACCGCCAACGCGATTCGGCGCAGCGCCGCCTCGGCGGGGTCGGTCGCGGCGCGGTCGGTGGCACCGGCCAGCCGCATCATCACCGTCGTCGCGGCGTCGGATTCGATCACCAGATCGGCCAGCACATTGCGCATGGCGGGCTGGTCGATCAGCTCGGCGCCGAACGCTTCCCGATGACGGGCGTGATGGGCGGCGTAGACCACGCCGGTGCGCATACCGGTCGCGGAACCGATCACACAGTCGAGCCGGGTCATGTTCACCATCTCGATGATGGTCTTCACGCCCGCGCCCTCGGCGCCGACCAGCCAGCCGGTCGCGTTCTCGTACTCGATCTCCGAGGACGCGTTGGACTTGTTGCCCAGCTTGTCCTTCAGGCGCTGGAGCCGCAGCGCATTGCGGGTGCCGTCGGGCAGCACCCGCGGCAGCAGGAAGCAGGACAGGCCGCCGGGCGCCTGCGCCAGCGTCAGGAACATATCCGACATCGGCGCGGAGGTGAACCACTTGTGCCCGACGATGCGATAGGTGCCGTCGGATTGCGGTGTGGCCGTAGTGGTATTGGCGCGAACGTCGGAGCCGCCCTGCTTCTCGGTCATCGACATCCCGGCGATCAGCCCGGCCTTCGAGGAGGGCTCACGCAGGCCGAAATCGTAGGTGCGCGAACCGAGTAGCGGCTCGAAGCGGGCGGCCAGTTCGGGGTTGTGGCGCAGTGCCGGAACCGCGGCGTAGGTCATGGAGATGGGGCACATATGTCCGGCGTCGGCGATGCCCCAGGTGTAGAACTTCGCGGCGCGGGCGACGTGCGCGCCGGGCCGGTCGTCGAGCCAGGGGCTGCCGTGCAGGCCGTGCCGGACGGCGACGTCCATCAGGTTGTGCCAGTAGGGGTGGAACTCCACCTCGTCCACCCGATTGCCGTAGCGATCGTGGGTGTGCAGCACCGGCGGGTACTCGTTGGCCAGCCGGCCCCACTCCTGCGCCTCGACACTGCCTGCCAGCGCGCCCAATTCGCGCACCTCGGCTTCCGCCCAGCCGGCGCCCTCGCGGTGCAGGCCCTCGATCAGGGCCGGATTGCGGGAGAAGTCGAACGGGGTGATCGGCGGGACCTGGTTGAACACTTCGTGGGTGGCCATATGAGTTCTCCTATTCGTGCGCGCCGAGGGCCCGCAGGGCGAAGGCGACGAGTTCGGGCACCACGGATTCGCTCTGCAACTGCTCGGCCAGCGGGCCGACGAGCACCTCGCCGATGGCGCCGACCAGGGCGGTGGCGGTGGTGCGCGGATCCTGGGGCGGCAGCTGCCCGGCGCCGACACCGTCGGCGATCGCGGTCTCGAAGGTTTCGGCGAACGCCCGGCGGAAGCGCAGGCGTTCGGTGTCGACGCTCGCGTCCACAGGTTCGGCGAGCAGGACGTAGGCGAGTTTGGGATTCTTCAGCGCGCGCCCGGCGAAGGTCTCCACCGCGGCGGTGACGCGCTCGACCACGCCGCCCTCCGCCCCGGCCTGCGCGACCGCGGCGACCTCCCGGGTGACGACGTCGCGGAACACGGCGGTGACCAGTTCGGCCTTACCGCTGAAGCTCTTGTAGACGGTTCCGGTGGCGACCCCGGCCTCCGCGGCGACGGTGGCCATCGACAGCCCACCGAAGCCCTGCTCCGAGAGCACCTTCATGGCCGCGTGCACGATGGCGCGCGACTGGGCGTCCAGTCGCGCCTGCACGGCGGGGGTTCTGCGGTACGCCACGCAAGAAGTGAATCACACATTCATTTCTTGACGCAAGGGCCGGGGCGGGCCGTATGGTCGAATTCGTGAGCGTACGAATCGAGCGCAGCGGGCCGGTCTTCACGGTGATCCTGGATCGTCCCGAGGCACGCAATGCCGTCGACGGACCGACCGCACAGGCGCTGGCGGCGGCGTTCCGCGAATTCGATGCCGACGAGACGGCGGCGGTCGCGGTGCTCTGGGGCGCGGGCGGCACCTTCTGCGCCGGGGCGGATCTGAAATCGCTGGGCACCGAGAAATCCAACCGGGCGGCCGAGGACGGCGACGGGCCGATGGGCCCCACGCGCATGACGCTGACCAAGCCGGTGATCGCCGCGGTCTCCGGCTATGCCGTAGCCGGTGGACTGGAACTGGCGCTGTGGTGCGATCTGCGAATCGCCGAGCAGGACAGCACATTCGGCGTGTACTGCCGCCGCTGGGGCGTCCCGCTGATCGACGGTGGCACGGTGCGACTGCCGCGCATCATCGGCCACGGCCGGGCGATGGACATGATCCTGACCGGCCGTGCGGTCGCCGCACCCGAGGCGCTGCAGATGGGACTGGTCAGCCAGGTCGTGGCTCCCGGTGAGTCTCGCGCCGCCGCCGAGCGGCTCGCCGCCGAACTGGCCGCGCTGCCGCAGACGTGCCTGCGCTCGGATCGGATGTCGGCGCTGGAGCAGTGGGGGCTGGACGAATCGGAGGCGATGGCGCGCGAGTTCCGCTACGGCGTCACCGCGCTGGCCGACGGCGCGCTCGAGGGTGCGCAGCGGTTCGCCGGTGGCGCGGGCCGGCACGGATCGTCGGCCTGAGCGGCGATGGGCCGGCTCACCGTCGTCGACGAGATCTTCCTGCGCGCCCATCGCGGTCTGGGCACTCCCAGTGCGCTGCAAGGATTGTGGCGCACCGCCGATCCCATCGATCGCCGGCTGCTGGAACAGATCCACGCCGCCCTGCGCGTCGGCCCGCTCGGGCGCCGCGTCGTCCGGCCGCGGGTTCCGGGTGCCAGGCCGTACTGGCGGCGCAACGACGGGGCCCATCCATTGCGCATCGCCGGCGGCGGCATCACCACCGCGGACCTGCTGAGCTGGGCCGACGAACAGGGTTACGAGCTGGATCCGGAATTCGGGCCGGGCTGGCGGCTGTCCGCGGCGGCGCTGCGTGAGGGCGGTTCGGTGGTGGCGCTGACATGTTCCCACGCCCTCGCCGACGGACGCGGTCTGGCACTGGCCGTCGACCACGCCCTGTCCGGCACGCCGGTCACGGATTACGCTGCCCCGCAGTCCGATTGGGCCGATGCCGCCCGGCAGTGGTCCACGGTGGTGTCCGGCACCGCGCGCGCCCTGCGACACGGGGTGCCCAGGGGATCCGATGGCGGGCCGGGCCGCGGCGCCGAGACGGCGACGACATCCGATGCGGTGCTGCAGTTTCCGGCGGCGGACTGGGAGCTGGCCGCGGCGGGGCGGGGCGGCACGGCCAACAGCCTGTTCCTCCACGTCGTGGCGAAGATGCTGTGGGACAGCGGCTTCCCCGATCCATCGATAACCGCCGCCGTACCCGTCGACACCCGCGACGATCGCCGGGTCAACAACGACATGGCCATGACCGAAGTGGTGGTCGAGCGCACCGATACACCCGCGATCCTGCGCGAGAAGTGCCGTGCCGCATACGAATACCGGATGTCCGGTCCCCCGGGCATGCCCCCGGAACTGCTGCAGGTGCTCCCCGCGCGCGTCGCCCACCGGCTCTCCCGCGGTGCGGGCGAACGTGACATCCTGTGCTCGAATATCGGCACCCTCCCGGCCTCGCTGGCCCAGCTGGGTCCCCATCGCTGCACCGGCGTCGCCGCCCGGGCGATTCATCCCGGACTGCAATCGACGGCGCTGCCTCGCACCCGTCTCGCCGCCTACCTGTGCAGGATCGGGCACACGTACACCCTCGCGCTGGTGGGCCTCGATCAGGAATACATCCGATCCCCCGCTGCTCTGGTCGATGTCGCGCGCAAGGAAATCGAGCGGCTCGAGGTGCCGGTCACCGTCTGGTGATCCGGTATTACCGCCGAGGGGAGATCGCTCCCTCTGTTTCGGCGAATTCGCCGGTCCGGATACGCGCCACCACGTGGTCCGGGACAGCCACCGGGCGCGCCAGGTCGGGCGCCGGGGTCGGCGTGCCGAAGGCGTAGCGGACCGGAAGCAGACCCGCCCAGGCGTCGCTGTTCAGGTCGGCGGGATCGTCGGAGGGGTCGCCGGTACGGGTCTTCACCGAGGCTTCGGTGAGGTCGAGAGCCAGAACCAGGGTGGCCGCCAGTTCCTTCTTGTCGGGCGCACGGACGGTGTCCCAGGCGCCGGGGGCGGAATGTTCGACGATGGCGCGCAACGCGCGCAGCCGCTCTTCGGGATCGGTGACCTCGACCGGGCGGCCATGGATGACGGCCGAGCGGTAGTTCATCGAAAAGTGCATGGCCGCGCGGGCATACACGATCGCGTCGACCAACGTCACCGCGACCGAGATCTCGCCGGTGAGGGCGGCGCGCATATTGCCCGCACCGGTCGATCCGTGCAGATAGAGCGTGTCGTTCACCCGTCCGTAGATGGTCGGCAGCACGACGGGCGCGCCGTGCAGTAGCACGCCGATATGGCAGATCAAGCCGGCGTCGAGAACGTCGTCCAATGCCGCGCGGTCGGTCGCCGCGCGGTCCCGGTAGCGAGTGACGGTACTGCGGCGGGTAGGAGAAAGCGCAGGTCTGGGGACTGGTGTGGCGGACATGGGAACAGCATCGCGCGGCGAATGGCATTATGAAATGGCCAATACGCCGGCTTTCGAGAAGTCCACTTCGGAGCGGATCGGAGAACAACCGTGGACGAGCTGCCGCTCGCGGTCGATCGATCGGACCGGCGTCCGCTGTCGGTACAGATCGCCGACGAGCTGCGCAACGCCGCGACCGACGGGCGATTGCGCGGCGGTGACCGTATGCCCTCCTCGCGAGCCCTCGCCGCCCGCCTCGGCGTCAGCCGCACCGTGGTCACCGCCGCCTACGACCAATTACATGCCGAGGGCTGGATTTCCGGGCGGCACGGATCGGGGACATACCTCACCGCGGCACCCGCGCCTGCCTCGAACCATGCCGGCGCCCAGGCGGATTCGGATTCCGCCGGGGAGCTGCTGGACCTCGCGCCCGGCGCCCCCTGCGCGGAGGCGATGGACAGCGCCGCATGGCGACGAGCCTGGCGGGCTGCCGGCGATCGCGGCCCAGCGGTGCGCAAGGACCGCGCCGGCGATCCCGGCTATCGGGCCATGGTCGCCGAACATCTGCTGCGCCATCGCGGACTGCGCGTCGATCAACCGGCACGGATCATCGCGACCGCCGGAACCAGTTCCGCCGTGGCCGAATTCGCCCGTGCGGTGCTGCGGCCCGGCGATGCCGTCGCCATCGAAGATCCCGGATATCTGCGCGCGGTCGGCGCCTTTCGTTCCGCCGGAGTCGAGGTGGTCCCGGTGCCGATGGACCGCGACGGGATCCTGGTCGAATCGATTCCCGCTCATGTCCGCGCGGTGTATTGCACTCCGGCACATCAATTTCCACTCGGCGTACGGATGCCCGCAGGGCGCCGGATCCAGCTCGTGGACTTCGCGCGGCGCACCGGCGCGGTGATCATCGAAGACGACTACGACGGGGAACTGCGCTACGACAGCGCACCGCTGCCCCTGCTCGCCGGGCTCGCGCCCGATCTGGTCGTCCACCTCGGCACCACCTCGAAGATCCTCTCGCCCACCCTGGGCGTCGGATGGCTGGTCGCCGCCCCATGGATCGTGGCGGCCGTACTGGAGCACCGCGAGTCGACCGGCGCCTGGCCGGCCCCGGCCGGTCAGCTGGTGCTGGCCGAACTCGCTCGCCACGGCGATCTTGCCCGCCATCTGCGCCGACTGCGCCGGGAAGTGCCGCCCCGGCGCACCCTCACCGTCACCGAACTACGCCGCCACGGCCTCGATATCCGCGGCGACGACGCCGGATCCCACCTGGTGGTTCCCCTCCCCGATGCGGCGGCCGAAGGCCGTGCCATCGCGCTCGCGCGCCGCCGCGGTGTCCTCCTCGACGGGCTGGCCCGCCACCACGCCGGACCTCGGCAGGCGTTCGGCATCGCGCTGGGATACACCGCGGTGCCCCGTGACCAACTCCCCCGCGCCCTCCGGATCGCCGCCGAATGCCTCGCCGCCGCCGCGCACGGAACGCACACCGATGTGCGCGCCACTTTCCAGGGCTGGCAATAGCAGCCCGGTTGCATGCGGGCCTCGGTTACGAAATTCTCGATCCGAATGCGGCCCTGACGAGCGATAGATCGAGGCGGTGGTGGGAATTGCTTCTGCTCCTCCCGAGGCCGAGGTACGCAGCCGCGGGAGTGGCCGCGTATCGGCGTTTCGTGGATCAGGGAGTGTGCGGTGATCGGGTCCGGGAGTAGGGATCTCGCGGACGTGGCGGACCGGATCACCACGGGCCTGCGCGAGCTCGCACCGCCCGGATGGCAGCGGCTGGAGGCGGCGTTCGCGGTGACCGTTGTCACCGAGTCGGCGTTGTTCCTGGTCGATGACGGTGACGGGCCGACCAGGTGTCAGGTGTCGGACGAGGTGTGGGCCTGGGTGCGCCGGCACCGGGAGATCTCGGCCGAGCTGGAGAGCGAGCCGTGGTGGCGGATCGTGGTGCGCGCCGACGCGGAGGAGGCCGAGGTCGTCGTCGATCACGGAGCCGAGCCGTTTCCCGGGGAGCAGCTGTTCGCACCGCAGGCCTACCTGGCCGACCTGGAACATCATCCGCGCCGGCGGCTGCCGGTGTGGTTGGCGGCCTACCTCGGGCGCGGTGAATCCCAGTCGAGGCCACCGCGCGCCGCCTGGGACGGAATGCGAGCGGACCGGAATGCGGGCGTGCGGGCGGTGCCGGTCACGGGAGAGTTGCCGGACCTGCGGATACTGTGGGCACGGTGGGCGGTGCTGGCCGCGGCCTTCGTAGCGGTCGGCTCGGAACGGGGGCCACGAATCGGCCCGTCCGTGGGCATCTTCGAAAGCGCGACCCACAGCGGGTCGACCTTGACGTTGCTTCCCGGGGATCGGGCGGTGCTGTCGGGTGGCGTGTGGGAAGCCCCCGCCTTGGACGTCGCCTACAACAGGGGCGGCGCGATGCCGAATGTGTTTGCGGGAGCCCCGGATTGGGTGGCGGACCCGGTGCTCAATCCGCGGGTGCTGACCGGCATGCTGTCGTTCTGCTACTGGTGGGAGGAGGGGCAGTGGTACCGGGGCGAATCCGCTCCGGTGTCGGAATGCGCGGCGGCGCTGCCCGCGGTGTGGACTGCCGACACGGTGGCGCGAGTAGTCGCCGATGTGGTGGAGAATCCGTCGCCGGATGCCGCCGCGTTGCTGGTGTCGGCTGCGCAGGCCGCGGCGGTGACACGTGAGGCGATCGTGCAGGTGGTCGGTGCCGACACCGGGGCCGACGTCGCCGGTGCGCTGTTCCAGTTCGTCCTCGCCGATCTGGTGGCCGGCGAGGTCGCCGGGATCGGCGAAGCGGAGGCGTTGAGGCTGGTGCGCGATCACATCCGCGAGCGCGGGTACGACACCGCGGACTACCCTCCGTCGTCCTTGCGTGCCGACCGGCTCAGCGTGGGCTGGATGGTGCGATCGCCGGTGCCGGACAACGACATCGCCCTGGACCGTGCGGTCTTCTATGTCGCCGACGACGGTGTCGTGGAACGCTCGAGTTCGTCGGTGCCGCTGTCGGTTTTCGTGACCGACTTCGAGCGACGGCTCCGCCTGCGGGTCGGCGGCCGGATCTGACGGTTCGAGGCGGAATATGAGCGGCGAACTTCGACTGGACCTGGCCGGTCTGCGCGAACGGGGGGCACGGCTGAGCGAACTCGCCGACCGCGTCGGACAGACCTACGCGGGACTGCGGGATTGCCTGGACCAGGCTCGCGGCAGCTGGGGCGACGACTATATGGGCCGTCAGTTCGCCGAGCAGTTCACACCGCATGCCGATCAGATGCTGGCCAATGTGCGGGCGATGGAGAAGGGGCTGCACAGCACGGCGTCCGGAATCGTCGGTGTCGCAGACGAATTCGACGCCCAGGATGCCGGCAACGCCGCCCGGCTGGCCGACGCGGCAGAGGATCGGACTCCGGGAGGCGGGAGCTCGCCGACGCTTCGACCGGACAATGCGGCCGGCCCGACGGCGCCGGTCGATACCGGTGCACAGGTCCCGTACGACCCCGCCGCGTCCGCTCCGGCACGCAATTCCGCGGTCGCCGACGGTCCGGCGCGGCGCGCCGGACAACCCCCGGCCGGTGGCTCGCAGTCACCGAACGGTTCTCCGGCGCGGACCGTCCCGCAGGATGGGGCGCAGTCCCGCTCGCCGTGGAATCAGGATCGGCCGACGTCCGATCCGTCCGGGCAGGACGGGCGACACCCGGCCGGTGATTCCGATCGCCGGCCCTCCTCCGTGTCGGCGCCGCCGCCGTCCTCGTCGGCACCGCCTCCCGCCGACCGCCGCAACGCGCCGCGGGCCACGGACGCCTCGTCCGGCGGCCGAGCGGCACCGCCGAAACGGGGCGATACGCCGTGGGGAGGGCAGCCGCCTCGCCCTTCCGGCACACCGGGAAGGAGCGAAACTCCCGGAAAGACCGGATCTCCCGGCCGGCCGGAGTCGAATCCCCGGCACGGTTCCCCGCCACGATCCGGCCGTCCGTCCCGCGACAAGGCACGTGCGGATGATCGGCGCCGCTCCCGCGAACAGCGGGCGTCCGATCCGATGATCGGCTGGCTGGCACGGACAGTGGCCGAGCGCCACGGGGTGGAGGTGACCGGGTTCGACACACCCGGCCTCCAGCTGCCGCCCGTACGGGACTTTCTGGCGGCGGTGGACCGTGTTCTCACCGAGTACCCGATGATCCGGCTGAATTCGGTCGCGGTGGCGGAGCTCGGCGGTGAACGGGGCACGGTGCGATGGAGTCGTGAACCGGGCGACGAGGGCTCCCTCAGCTCGATGACGCTCGACCTGCGCACCGCGCGAGAACCGGCGGCCGACCCGACCACGGAATCCGGCGGCGAGCCGGCGCGATCGGAGATCTATCCGGCGACGCTGCACGAGTTGGGCCGGGCCCTCGACGACGCCGGTGGCGGCGCAGCGCGCAAGCAGGCGCAGCGTGTCCTGATCGAGGAATACCTGCGCCGGGATCCGCAGCCGGACCGCACACTCGCCGAAGTGGTGAGCGGTTACCGGGACTGGCGAGCCGGCTTGGCCGGGAAGGCCACGGCACCAGGCGAATTCGATGTAGGCCACGCGCTCGGAATCGCGTTCGCCGAGGTGGTGCAGCACGGTGCCGAGGCGGGCATCCAGGCGAGATTGCTGCATGCGGTGCTGGTCGCCGCGGCATCTCGACCGGTGTAGGTGGTGCCGGTGGACGGTTCGTTGTTCAGCCCCGTCGTCGAGCTGCGGAACACCTTCGAAAGTCTGCCCGACATGCTCCGGCGCCCGATCGAGATGGTGGTGTTCGGCGGCGAACTCCCGCGCGCCGACATCTCCGAGATGCGCCGGATGGCCGCCGAGCTCCGAGCACGCGGGGAGGAGCTGGACGGACACGCCAGAGATATCGAAGCCGTTCTCGCGGAGGAAGATTCAGTAGGCGAGCTGGCCGACCGACTGCGCGACGCATTGCGATCGTACGGAAAAGGCGCGGCCCAGCTCGGTAACGACGCGGCCACCCTGGCCGACCAAGCGCAGGCGGCCGCCAACGACGCGGAGAAGTGGCTGTGCGTGATGTTCACGTTCGGTATCCACCTGGCGTGGCGCATCTTCGGTGTGGTGAGCAGCGCCGCGGCGGCGGGACCGGCCGGCTCGGCCGCCGCCGCGCCCACCGTGGACGCCATGCTCGTCGAGGGACGCGGCGAGGTAACGGCCATGCGGGCGAGCCTGGAACGGGCGATCCAGGCCGGTGCGGCGAAGGCGGCTACTCGGCTGGCCGCGGCGGGCCCGTTGCAGTTCGCCACCATGCTGGGCAAGGCGGCCGCGCTGCCCGTGGGCGTGGACGCGGGGGTGCAGGCGCTGCAGGTCGCCACCGGCGATCGCACCGCCGACATCATCGGATCGGACGGATCGAATCCGACCGGCATCGATCTGAAGTCGATCGAAGTCGCGGCCTTGGCGGGGATGGGTGGAGCGGCGGGCGGCATGCTCGCCGGAAAGTTCGCGCCGATGGTATTTCCCGGGATCGGCAGCAGTCGCTTGGCCATGGGCCTGGTGCACGGCACCGCCGGTGCGATATCGGGTCTGGGTGCGGCCTCGATGGTGGCCGGTTGGCCGCAGCACTACGACCAGGTGCTCGCGCCGTTGCTCAACGGCGCATTCGCCGGGGGCGTGCATTCCCGCGGCGGCGCCCCCGTAAGGACCGTCGACGGCGGCGGGACCTTCACACCACCCGACGCGTTCGCGGCAGGGCAGGACGGGAAAGCCGGCACGCCGCGGCGGCCGGTCGAGGTGTCGGCGGAATCGAAACGGGCGTGGGCGGACGCGCGGAAGGCGTGGGGCCCGACCGCGGAGCCCACGAAGACCGCAGGTGAGCGCGGCGGGCCTCGCGCCGAGGTCACAGCGGAGACCGCGGCCGCGGAACCACGCCCACGCAGCGAACGGGGTGCATCGATCGGAGCCGATGGCCGCCAGTCCGGGCAACAGGTGCGTCCGCCGTCCTCCGACGCTGCCCCGACACGGTCGGGCACGCATTCCGAGACAGCTGCTCCGGGCGAGCGGCCAGCGGCCGAGAAACCGGTCGCCGCCGCGAAGCCGACCGCGCCCCGATCGGTCGACGCGCTGGGCGAAACCTCGCCGCCGCCGAAGCTCCCCGCGAGCGCGACGCCACGCCCGGTGGGCGAGGTTCACGAAAAAGCCGCCGCCCCAGGCGAAAACAGTGCGCACGCGAAACCCAGGCCGAGCCCGGCCGGAGAACACATCGCGGTCGCGGACGGCACCGCGACATCGGCACGACCCCATCCGGTCGCCGAGGGTGAAGCCGGTTCGCCGCCGACGGCTCGCGACGCGCACGAATCGCCTGGTGGTGCGGAGCGTTCGGTCCCGCAGCGGGAGGCGACCGCCGAGCAGTCCGGCCCGGAAAGTCCCGAGCACTCGGGCCGGACCGAGACGGACGGCGCTGAAACGCCCGTCGCGGAGCAACATTCGTCCTCGGCGCACGATGAGCACAGTGGTCCGGCCACCGATCACGACAGTCTCGCCGACGACGCCGGTCTGCCACGCAGCGACCGGGACCGGGCGGTCGATCTACTGATCGACTTCCACGCGGCTTCCGCCGACCATGTTCCGGAAAGTCAACGCCTGCACAATCTTCCGGACGACGTGCTGATGGCCGGCCTGCACAGCGGCGATGAGCACCAGTCGTTGCTGGCGACGATGGAGATCATCCGGCGCGGCACGATCAGCGAGAAGGTGCCCGGCGGCATGGTGCTGCGGGTCGAACAGGCCGAAGCCGTTTACGCGATGAAATGGCGTCCGGTGGAAATGAAACCAGGCCAGGGCAAATCGCTGGTATTCATGGCCGCCGCAATGCAACGGGCGGTGCAGCACAAATCGGTTCTGCTCGTCACGACGACCGATGGGCTGGCCAATCGCGAAGTCGACACGTATCGGAAGTTGCTGACCGACGATCGAGACGTCGCCGAAGTACGACAGTTGTTGGGCGACTTCGGGATCGACGTGTTTCGCGCCGACCAGCAGAACGGCTTCGGACCGATCACGGAGGGCCGGCCGGCGATCGTGGTCGCGACCGGCGAGACGGTAGGGCATCTGTGCAATGCCGGTAACAAGCCACCGCGACATGCGTTGATCGACGAGATGGACGGAATCATCGACCGGGGCGAACGGCAGTTCCTCCGGTCGGAAGGTGCCGAGCAGGCGGCGCCGGAGGCAACCGCCAAGCAGGTATTCGATGCCCACGATTTTCTCACCGAGGCATTGGCGAAAGGGGCTCTGTCACACGAGGATTTCGGCCTCCGGCGCATCTCGGAGGAAGTAGGAGAGCATGCCGACGGGACACCGGAGGTCATGCACTGGTACGACGGTCAGCCCGAACTCACGCCCGAGGGCCGGGCGAAGGTCGAGGCACTGCCCGGCGGAAAAGACTGGCTGGACGGAATGGGCGCCTCCCGGCTGGAGACCGCGGCCCACGCCGAATTCCTCGTCCGTGCAGGCGTCCACTACGAGATGGACGCGGGCAAGATCGTCATCATCGACCAAGCCGAACACGGTCTGCAACGAAACCCGAAGACCTCGAGCGAATCACGGTGGAGCGCGGAACCGGGCAAGGCGAGTCTCGCCCAGGCGATCGAAGCCAAGGAGTTCCGGGCGGCCGAGGCCCGAGGAGAGAAGGCCGAGGCGCATCGGATCGTGGTGCGCGCGGACGCGGAGTCCGCCAAACGCATCGATTCGGTCGAAATCTACCGCGTCGGAACCGAATCCTTCTTCGATGAAGTGACCGGTGCATCCGGCACCCTCACCGACCTGAACCCGGTACTGAAGAAGATCTACGGTCTGCAGGAGGCCCACGAGGTCGCACGGTCGCAGACACATCGGCTGGTGGAGGGACAGCATGATGTGGTCGAGAGCACCCATGCCAAACTGCGCGCGATCGCCGAATACGCGAACGAGATGCGGGCCGGAGGCGAGGGCCGGTTCCAGGAGATCCTGTGTCACCGCAACGATCTGGTCGCCCGGCAGGTCGAGGCACTGGTGCGCGCAGGAGTGCCCCGAGAGGCGATCGAAGCGGTCGATGCCAAGCGGATCATCGGCTGGGGTGCGGACTGGGAAGCCCAGTTGCAGAAGGTTTTCGACGAAGCTGGTGAGCAGGGCAAGATCCTGGTGATCAACCGGCAGGGCCAGCGCGGTGTCGACATCTCGGTGTCGGAGGCGGTGAAGGCCAAGGGCGGCATGCACGTCTGGATGACCGAGGCCCCCGAGCAGTCCTACATCCACGAACAGGCCAAGAATCGCACCGCGCGCAACGGCGACCGCGGCAGCGCGCAAGTGGTGATGTCGACGCAGGACGCCCTGATCCGCAATGCCATGCACCTGCGCGGGGTCCGTGAGGCGGTCGTCGTCTACGAACAGGCCGTGGCCGCCCACCGGGCCGATCCGACGCCCCGGACCCACGACGCGGTCGTCGCGGCGAGCCATGCCATCCGTGAGATGACACCGGAACTGCAGCAGCGTGCGCTGCGGCACTCCACCGCGGAGTTCATCCGCCATCACGCGAGCGCCACATACCTTCCCGCCCTCGCCGTCGCCGAGGCCGAGACCGGGCACTACCGCGACGACACCGACTTCGGCCGCCCGGACGGGCCGGTGGACCGGACGGCCCGCTTGGCCGGGCTGCTGGGCATACCCGCGCCGGTCGTCGCCGATCATCTGACCGTTCTCGAACGCGACGGTGCCGTCGATCCGTTGCGAGAGCTGCTGGAGCAGAACGGAATTCCGTCTGCGGCGGTGGAGGCCCTCCGTCAACACGTCGATGCGACCGCGCCCGCGACGGTCCTGCAACGCGCCTTGTTCACCGACGAACAAGCGCTGGACCACCTGACGCCCCTGCGGAATCGGCTAGCCGTCGAGCTCGGTGTGCCGATCGCCGATATCGACGGTGCCGAAGGTATGCGCACCCTCGATCCGCTGCACACTCGGGCACGCGATGCCCTGGCAGCAGCCCTGGGCTACCCGGCCGCCGGCATCACCCCGATCATCGCTCGCGACATCCTCGGCGAGGCAGTCGATGACAACCTGACCGCCGCGAACGCCGGACAACTCGCCGCCCGGGACGATCCGGCTGCGATGGATTCCGGGTCTGTCGATTCCGGGGCGGCGGATTCCGGGTCGGCGGAGCTGGACGCTCGGGATCCGGAGGCCGAAACCTCGCGCGCCGATGATCGGACGGACGCCGACATCATCGCCGCCGCGTCACAGTATCTGGCCACCGCGGCCCTGCTCGATCTGGTCGTGCAGATCCACCGCCGCAGCCCCAACAGTTGCGTCAACAACGCCGTGACCGGCATGCGAGTGTTGTGCCCCGGCAACGCCCGCCGTTTCGAGATGCCCGCCGCCACACTGGGGGGCCACGGACGCGATGTGGTGCGAAAAGTGTTCGGCGCCAAGCTCCAGGAAACGGATTCGCTGGAGCAGGTCGCCGAATCATTGAAGTCCCGGCCGGGTGGGATCAGCGTCCTGGTCTACAAATGGAAGGACACCCGAGCGTCCGGCAGCACCGATGCCGACGACCATATGGTCTTGCTGGTCAACGACAACGACTCGATCGACGAACCGAACCTGGTCGTCGTCGACCTGGCGGCCTCGCGCGACGGTGACACCGCGAACGACTACGGTCCCGGGGACCTGCGAAACCGCCGCACGTTGCTGAACAAAGCCGTCGGATTCGATGAATGGCGCCGCGAGCAGAAGAAGTTCATCGACCGGTTGCCGGTGGAGAAGCGGCTGTTCGAAACCATCGAGTTCGATCGCGACGGCAACCTCGTCGCCGATCCGCGCATCGGCGCCCCGGCCGCCGAGAGCCTGCCGCGATCCGAGCAGGTCGTCGCTCCCGCCGCCATGGTGGACGCGATAAACGCGATCAGCGCGGGACTACCGGACCTGGACATGGCCGTGCCGGTCCGATCGGGTGCCCCCCGAGACGGGGCGAACGACCCACGCCGAGACGAACGGTCACCGGCCGGCAGCAGGCCGTCGGAGAACGCGGCGGATCCGCCGTCGCCGACCACCCGCAAGCAGGACCCGGTGCGGGAGGCCGACGCGGCACTCACCAACCGCCAGGAGAGTTCGGCAACGCTGCATCGAGCACGGCGCGGTGACGCTGCGGCATTCCGGGAACTGCGGGAGCGGTACGGCGAGCAGACATTTCGACGCGTGCTCGATGCTCTGACGCCGGGCACCAAACCTTCGGCCGGCCCTGAAGCCGCTCGTCTGCGGACCGTGGCTCAGTACATCAACGGGGTGGTCTTTCGAATCGCCGAGACCCGGCGCTGGCCGGTCGCTGCGGAGGAGGACATCGGAACCTGGATTCGCGACGTTGCGCAGCTTGCCGCGGGGGCATGGTCCGGCCTGACCCCAGCACAGCGCCGGATCATCACCGAAGCGATCACCTCACCGCGACGAGACCGCACACCGTTGCAGCGCGGGGCCTTCGGGGCGTTCGTTCGGTCCGTCCAGGCGCTACTGCCGAGCGAGCTGGGTCCTGAAGCGCCGGCGCACGACCTGACCGATCATGAGCTCCAGCTGATCCGGATGGTCGCCGCCGGGTTGTCGAATGACGCCATCGCACGTCGGCTGGATCGCTCGGAGAGCCGAGTCAAGTTCTACCTCAAGCAGATCGGCGACAAGCTCGGGGACAACGGCCGGGCCGGCATAGTATCGGCCGCGCGAGAGCTGGGGCTGCTCGCGGACGACGACATCGCGGAGTCGCTCGGAAAACCCTCGAACCTCGAAGTGACCGCACGAGAAGTATCGATCCTCGCAAGCGTCGCCGACGGCATGTCGAACAAGGCGGTCGCGGCGCAACTCGGATTGTCACCGCTCACGGTGAAGGCCCATCTCGCCCGCATCGGCGGCAAACTCGGCATCAGTGATCGCGCCGGGATGGTGGCGCGGGCCTTTCACGCCGGCCTTATCACCACAACCGACAGCAGCCCGGGTATCGAGTGGTCCGATGCGGAACGCGAGGTACTGGGGCTGGTTGCCGAAGGGATGAGCAACAAGGAGATTGCAGTCCTTCTCGGGCTTTCACCCGATCAGGTGAAGAGTCGGCTGAACCGGCTCGGCGTCAAGCTCGGCATTCGGGATCGGGCGGGAATGGTGGGCAAGGCGCTGCGCACAGGTGGCCTCGTGCTTGCCTCCGATCCAGCGGAAACCGATTCCCGGGCGTTCCAGGGCAGGGATTCGTTGTCCGAGACAGAGGCCATGATTCTCGGGCTCGTCAAACAGGGCAAGACGAACCGGCAAATCGCGGCGGCGCAAGGGATCTCACCCACAACCGTCAATGCCTACCTGATCCGTATCGGCCTCAAGCTGCGCACGAGCGGACGAGCGGCTGCGGTGGAGGAGGCAGAGAACCGCGGCATCGACTTGACCGGTGAGCAGCTCGACGCCCGGTCTACGCCCGATGACCCCGCATCCGGGGAAAATATCGGACGTCGCCCGATCGGCAGTCGACCGCACGATGCGGAGGAGGCGGACGCAGGCGGTCCGAGCGAATTCCGTTCCGCGACAACCGCGCCCGACGGTTTCCGTACTGCGCTGTCGAGGGCGTTGTGGGGGTCGGGATCGTCGGTCGAATCCGCCGACGCAGCGGCGCCCGATACGGAATCGAGGAATCATTCACCGCAAGAGCGCAGCATGCTGGCGGTCCTCGACTACGTTGCCGGGGCAGCGTCCGGCTACGTCGCCGCTGCGGTGAGCGAAGGGCTCGAAGCGTCTGTGGTCGAGGCGATTCGAGGGCTCGACCCTGCGGACCTCGAAGCCATGCTCCTCGATCTCGGTGCGGCACGCTCGTCCGTCGAAGGCCTTGTGGCGCGGTTTACTCGGATCCAGATCCAGGGAGCGATCCCGAGTGCGGCACCGTCCGCGTTGCCCGACGTCGACGACTATCTGGTGCGGGTCAGCGCCCCGGACGGTTCGGACAGCTGGCGCACGAGGCGGCTGGTGCGCCGGATCATGGAGAACTGGTCACACGCCGGCGAGGTGGGATGGCCGGACACCGATCAGGTCGACTCGGCCGAGTTGCTGGTGTCGGAGTTGGCGGGCAACATTCCGCGTCACGCCGGAACTCACGGGTTCGTGATCGCGACGGTGACCGAAGGGCCCGACGGTCCGGTCATCCGGGTCGGAGTTCGCGACTACAACCGCACCCTTCCGGGGTGGCGCGACCCGGACGGTGACGCCGAATCGGGCCGGGGTGGCCCGTTGTTGTCGATGCTCGCGACCGATTACGGCGTCGTCGAGCATGTCGACGGGAAGACCGTGTGGTTCGAGCTCCGCGGTGAGCGACCCGGCGGTGACGATCGAGCCGGCGACGACCTGGACCGTCTGAGCGCACTGTTCCCCGACCTCGACGACGATTCGACGGACCCACCTTCCGGCGGTACGGACGGCCGGATCGGCAGCGCGCCCCACAGCCCGCGTGTGACCAGGTTTCCGGCGCTTCTCACCGAGGGCCTGAACGCCGGTGTGGTGCGCCGGGAACCGCTGTCGGGAGGGCAGGGGGTCAGCGTCGAGCGGGTCACGTTCGGTAACGGCTACCAGTGCGACCGGGAGGTCTACGACGACGCCGGCGATGCCGCGAAACAGTGGCTGACCTCACAGATCGCCGGTGGGATGGGCGCGCCGGTCGCCGCCACCCACCCCGCAACCGACGACCCCAAGGTGCTGTACCGGGAAACCGTGCCCGGCGGGGCGGCGAATACCGTTCTGCCGCAGCGGATGTCACGGGCATACGATCTGGGATTGGTCGGCGATGATCCGGCGAGCGAAGGACTCGCGGCGTTCGGCCCCGTGGATCGTGGATATCTGGATTCGGCTTCCGGTGAGCTGCTCGGCCTGCTGGACGCGGTCACCGGGACTCGGCGCAGCACACAGCACTGGAATATCGGCCCGGACGGTGAGGTGACAGGCGGGCGGACCGCACTCGACACCGAGCAGGCCGTGCCGAGCCCGTTCGCCGCCAAGTTCATTCGATATGTCGATGGTCGTCCGGTGTGGCAGAACCACCCGATTTCGCGGGCGGTCGTCACCGCGATGCGAGAACAGGTTTCGTACATCGCGGATCGACTGGCGGACTTCTCCGAGGCGCAGCGGAAGGTGCTGACCGACGCGCACCAACAGGTGCTGGCCGAACTGGTCCGAGCCGAGCGGCATGCGGCGCACACGCCGCAGGAGACGGCGCACGTCACCGGATTGAGCGCCGATGCGCAGGCCAAGGCCCGGTTGGTCGAAGCATTCAGTCTCGACCATCCGTATTTCGTGATCACCGGTTTCGATCATCCCGATGTCCCAGTCGATGCGGTCGAGGAGATTCTGGAGACGCTGGACGAGTTGCTCTCTCGATTCCGGTATGCCCCCGACCTGGTCGAGCACATGACCAATATTCGCGAACTGCGCATCGAATTCATGGATGCCCCGGGCGACAACGCCCAGACCTTCGGCCCGGCGGGCAGCAAACGGACCGTGTGGATGAGGCTGAACCTGTCCCGAGTGGCCGACCGAACCCGGGCGCTCGACACCGATGCGGAAGACCACAGGACCGGGGCTCACCCGACCAGCGGACGGTCCTATCGCGACGACGTCATCCACGAATTCGCCCATGCGATCGACCAGGCAGCCGAGGAGAGCCTCCGCCAGGACGTCGACGGCGTGCTGCGACGTGCTTGGGCGTCGATGCGAATCGAAGGACAGCTCACCGAGCCGTTCGAGGAATGGCTACGGCGCCTCCCGGGCGCGGCCTTCACCGATCGGACGAAGTCCACGCTCGACGTGGTGGAGGCGATCGCGGTCGGGTTCGCCGCTGTGGAGATCGACGGCCCCGTCGTCGGCAGTCCGCAATGGGTGATCCACCAGTTCGTCACCACCCTGCGCCCACCGGAGATCTCTCCGGACCTCGTGGTGAATCTTCCTCCCGGCGAAGCGGATTCGGGAGCCGCCGCAACGGACCAGACCGGACGCGACGACGTCATCGGCAGCAGGCCCTCGGAGAACGAGGCGAACCCGCTGCGCCACGACTCGATCGGTGCCACGCTCGCGGATGCGGGTTCGGCATACGAGCGTTACCGGCACCGGCTCGGTGAGCAGTACCGGGACCTGGCCGAACAAGTTGGTGCGGTGGCCGGAGGACCGCTGTCGACGGTCCTGCGGCCGGAGTTGCGGCCGGTCCTCGATCGCGCCGTCGACATGAACGGGGACGTGGGCGTGCCGGCCGACGCCGACCGGCTCGTCCGGCTCGCCTGGCGTCTGCAATGCCTCGACGAGCTGGCCGGTCGCGTGTGGGCCGAGGCGCGGCGCCGGTCCGTCACCGAGGCCGAGGGCAGCGCCGAGGATATGGCCGCGAGTCGGCGAGTCCCGGCGCACCGCCTGGAATCTCTGACCGCCGCGCTGATCGCTCACGACGACGCAACCGAATCCTCCACGCTCACCGCACAACTGGACGACGAACTAGCGCAGCTATTCGGCAGGCCACCGGGCTCGCTGGCGACGGACTTTCCGCGCGACGCCACCGTCCGGGATATCGCGGGAATCGATATCCGCAGTGTGTCCGGCGTCCTGCCGCCGGATGCGGGCGCGCTGGTCAGGCATGTCGACGCGACCGGTGTCGAACGCTTCCTGATGGTCAGAGAATCTCCCCGTCCCAGTGGTTCGCCCGCCGACTGGCGGTCGCCGACCGTCGCGGAGGCGGTGGCCTTGAATGTGCGGGCGACGGGTTCGGTGACGTTCACCGATGCCGGAGTGGCGGTGATGGAAGCCGCCGTGCGTTTCGCCGCCGGTATCACCGAGGGCCGGATCACCGACGCCCGGTGGCTGACGGCCGGTGAACTCGAGGTGGAAAAGACCGCAGACCGGTTGCACGCATGGTTCGTGGATACCCTCCCGGCCGCGCGGGACACGTACGACGAGGTGCCGCCACCGCGCGATGTTGCCGGCCGCGTCGCGCGATCCGCCTCCCGGTTGTCGTTGAACACGAACGATATCGAACGCCTGGTTCGCGCGGTGGCCGCACGGCCGGTGACCGAGCACGCCGATATCGTCGAGTTCTTCGATCAGCTCGTCGAGTGGGTCGAGGAGATCAGGATGGCCGACGCCTCCGCGGCGATCGGCGATCCCGAACTGCTCGACAGCTCGCACAAACACCAGATCTGCATCACCCTCGCCACCCATCCCGACATCCTGGACGCGCTGTCCACGCCGATAGGCTACGAGGCCGTGCTCGATGTCGCGCACACTCCGGGTTGGAGTATCGCCGGGATCGCTGCTCGAGTGGAATTCTTGGCGGAGGCCGAGATCCGTGCGGCTCTGCGGCGGGCCGATGCGAACAATCCAGATTTCGCTCCCGTTGTGCGCGGAAGTCTGGGTCTGCCATGGGTGGACGATCTCGGCAGGATCGGCCGGGAGCTGCGTCGCCTGGCTGACATACCGGCGGGGGCTCTGGATCAAGCCCTACTGATAATGATCCGCCAGTTCGTGTCGAAGAGCGCAGATCCCGACGCTCCGGAAACAACCGATCTGCGCAGCGCGAGGATGGTCCTCGATTACCAGGCCTGGAGTTATCTGGTTGCCCTGGACGACAATTCCGCGAGCGCAATCCGGCAAAGCATCGCAAACGACTATTTGCGGTCGGGGCGAATCGGAGAATTTTCGGAGGAAATGCAGGGTGAAGTAACGTTCACCGAGCAGCAGCTGCGCGAGGTCGAGGACCTGTACATCGACCGCGCGAGCCCTTTTTCATTCTCCAGATATTTCACTCTGGCCGCGGCGCTGTCGCCGAGCCGTCGGCCGCCGACGATCAGCGCGGCCATGGAATTGGTCGCTGACGTGCCGGTGGAACTCGCCCGGTCTGTGCGTGCCGTCTTGGCCGATGACGAGCAAGGCGGAGAACACACAGTACTCGGCTTGCGGGGCACCGGGGCGGCAGTGCTGCCCGAATTGAAGGCTGTTGCGCGAGCCTTCGTGGCCGAGGTGAAGACAGCGCATCTCTCGCGGGAAAGCTTGACGAAAGTGCGGTCGTCGGATCTTCTCGCCGGCGTTCTGATGGCCGTGACCAGATTTTCGACGTCCGAGTGGCACCGCGGCGATACCGCGTCTTTGCGGGAGTTGCTGGCGTATTTCGACCGGGCGACGGCCGACGGGCGTATCGCGGCGATGCCCGCGGAATACCAGCCGAGTGGCGTGGTGGAGATCGCCAAGCTGCGAACCGGGTCCGGGCCGCAATTCACCGAGGATCTACTGACGCGTTTCTCGCGGCTGGCGGCGAATCTGCGTGCCGCGCATTCGGCGATGACCGATGCCCGGCGTCCGATCACCCAACTACTCGGTGAGCTCGGGCGCGCCATCACCGAGCACATCTCTGCGTTGGAGCGTTCGCTTGCGTCGGGCAGGCTCACCAACGGCGCCGTGATGAACGATGTGGCGCGCCGGAAAATGGGAGCTCTCGCGCAGGAGCTGCGTCAACTCGTCGCATCAGAATCCGGTGGTGTGAATCCTTTTCCGGCATTGCGTTCACTCAAGGATTTCGAGAACAATTTCCAGCTGTTGGCCGGAGTCGGTGAGTTGCACGACCACCTGCGGACGATTTGTTTTGCGTGGGCGATGCAACAACAACCGGAATGGATCGATCGGCTACGGGATATCGGCACGGGAGAGCCGACGCTCGACGATATCGTCCTGGTCCAGGAATTTGTGGATCATATTACGAACCGCGAGGTGTTCTCACACTACTTCTCCAGCCGTAACGGCGCCCGCGCTTTCGGTCGAATGACCAGTGCTATCGCGCTCGAGGAGGCGATAGCACGCGCTCAGGGGGTCGGTGTCGCGAGCGCGACGACTCCGCTGCGGTTCATTCCGACACGTGGGCCGTTGCTCGAGCTTTCCGGACATATCGCCAGCGCCTGTTGGGCGGGCAAGTTTCGCTCTGTTGCCGAAGCGATGCCGAATATGACGGCCGCCTGCATCGTCCGCAATCCGGAAGACCCGGACCGCGCCAGGCTGGAGGGAGCGGGCCTGCTCATCGAAACCACCAGCACATCCGGTGTGCCCTTGCTCCTCATTCGCGGTCTCAATCCCCTGGAGACCTATATCAATCATGTGTCGATCGATGATTTCTATCGCGCATTCGTCGACTGGGCACAGGGTATTGCCGCAGCTCGCGGCCGTCACCTCGCAATCGTCATCGACGGCGCCAGCGGCCGAGCCGCGACCAACCGCCCCGCCCTGTTCCGGTACCTCGACGACATCCGCCCGACGCTGACTCCGGTCCAGGTGGATCCGGCCGACACGACCTTCATCGGTTACGACGTCAGCCGATCGGCCTACCTCGTCGAGCCCGCCGCCAACGCCGGTCGGCAAGGGCTGCCGCGGCCCGACGATCGCATCGGCAGCAGGCCGGCGGAGGAACTCGGATCGCCCGACGATACTCTGCGGTCGTTGTCGGAGCCCGAAGCGGTTCTCGGGTGGGTCCGTTCGGCAATGCCTGCTGCGGACAACGGAAACTCCGACCGCCGCGCGCTGATCGATCACCTGCGCGACCGCGCCGCCTTCGCCCATCCCGCCACAGGATTCCGGCCACCGGACGGGTGGCTCGCGGACAACCGCGATATGCGTCGCGGCCACGCCGCGAAGGCACGGGAGATCGCCGACCGATTGGAGTCCGATACGTCCTATGGGCCGGCCGAGGCTCATGACGATGCTCGGTTGCACGCGGCCGAGATGCGCGAGGAGTATGACGGTTTCCGCTGGCAACTGGTCGTCTCGGGCGCTGACGTTTCTGATCCGGTTGCCCTGGCCGCCGCGGTCGCGGCTCAACTGCCCGACGAGGACTCGAAGCCCGCGCACCGGGACATCATCGCCGCGGCGGCACGCCTGGCCGAACTCGCCCGGATCACTGCCGGGGACGACGCCGCATTCGTTGTCACGTCAACCCAGGACCCCGATGGCCGACACCGCTTGGTCGCCCAATTGGATTACACCCGAGGCACTCCCACCGACGCCGATCCCGGACTGACCGTCGAGGAGTTGCGTCGCGGACTGTCCGATGTGGACGGCCGCATCGACCTCGACACGGCCGAGCCCCTGCCGGAGGGCCAGATCTGGCATCGGGTCCGGCTCGACCTCACCAGACAGCGAATTCTGGTGTGCTGCGAGCTGTGGGGGCGGGGCCGGACCGGGATGGGCACGTTGAACCTGGCCCTCTGTGAGGGATTGGTGGCGGCCGGGCATGAAGTGACCGTGCTGCCGCGACAGGTCGATTCCGAGTTCCGGGTTCCGGGTGTGCAGGTCTACCTCCGCGACGAATGGATGCAAGATCTGCACCCCGAGCACGTGCGAACCTTGCCCGACTCGGTCGACATGGTGGTCGTGCACGTCGAAGCCGACGGCCTCCAAGCCGCGCTGGCCGCCGAGAAGCAGTATCCCGCAGCCAAAATCGTCGCTGTCCATCATCTGATTCCGATGCTGTGGGAAAGCCTCACGAGCGATCCCGCGCAGGGTCGCGGCCGCGTCGCGGCGGGCATCTATCTATCGCGGCGGGCGCATCTGGTGACGGGCTTGGGCCCGGCATTGGCGACGGATGCACTATTGCAGACCGCCATGGCGGGCCACGGATCGGTGCACGAACTGCAGCCGGTCCTGGACATGGCCGTACAGCCGCCGCAGCCCGCGCCCGGCAGTCCGGTACGGGTTCTGCTATTCGGCCGTGTGGACGACGCGTTGAAAGGTGGTAAGGAGATCGCCGAGGTGGTGTCGCGGCTACGCGCGCACGGCCATGATGTCCGGCTGGTGGTCCGGGGTTTCGAAAACGACATCAGGGCGGCCCACACCGAATTGGCGGAGATCGTCGGTGCCCCGGATGCGGTCGAGGTGCTGCCGCACACGAGGGATCGCGCTGAGATCCGAGCGGACATTCGCGCGGCTACCGTGGTCGTGATGCCTTCGCGCGCAGAGGGATTCGGCAGCGTCGCAACCGAGGCGATCGAACAGGGTGTGCCGGTCGTGGTGCCGTCGACGAGCGGGGCGGGCAGATACCTCGCCGCATTGGCCGGCCATCGCGCCGCTGCGGAACGATTCAACCTGGTGAAGCAAGACCAGGGTGCACCGGTGCCGATCGACGACTGGGTGGCCAAGCTCCTGGTCGTCATCGGCGATGTGCCCGGCGCGTGGGCGGCGGCCCGCAGATTGCAGGACCTCGTGCGGCCCCTGACACGTGAGAACAGCGCCAGGATGCTCGTGCACGCCACAGTGAATACCGATCCGCACGCTCGTCCCGAGATCCGGCCGTCGCGGACGCGAGTGTCGGTGGTGCAGGGGCGTGTCGTGGCGCGCGGGGAGGAAGAAGACTACCTGCGCATACTCGCCGTGGCCGACGTGATGGAAACCGATCCCGCCGTGCGCAATGCGATCATCGGTCGCAAGGGAATCGAACTGGCGCCGTCCTGGGAGCCCCTGTCGATCCGCCTCGCCGCGGCGGATCCTGACGAGTGGATGTTCGCGCCTTGGACAAGAACTGCGCAGCAGGACGATTCGCGGGCCCGCATCTTGGGTGCCACGGTGGCGACGGTCGCCGAGCGGGGATTCGCCGCGACGACGATCGACGACATTTGCCGCCGCGCGGACGTCACTCCGCAGGAGTTCGACGAGAACTTCCCGCGCACCTACGACGCCTTCGCCGCGGCGCACAAGGCGGCGCTCGACGATCTGCGGCAGCTGATCGTCGACGAAGTGAGTATCGCGCGGGCGCCCGACCGTACCGCCCGTCTGGCAACCATGGTCCACACCTATGTGAGCGCCCTGGCCGCTCGACCGGTTACCGCACGAGTCGTACTGGTAGAGAGATCCGGTCTCGACCTGGTTCAGCGCGCCGCCCGTGCGATGACCGCCACGAAATCGATTGCCGCCACCCTGGCGGAGGTGCTCGACGAGACCGCCATGTCCGTCGAGGGTCTGCGCGCTCTGGCGGCAGCAGTTCAGGGCCTGCTGGCGAACTGGGCGGTGACCGCGGACACGGACGCGGTACCAGCCCTGCACCGTGACCTCGCCGACCTCCTCCGCGTCGGTACGGCGTCACCGCAGGTGAAGCCCGTCGCCGTCGCACGACCGCCGCATCCGCGATCGGATGACGACGGCTCGGCCGAACAGGCGAAACCGGATGAGCGCGAACGTATTCTGACCGAGCTGGTGGCAACCGCCGCCCGCTACGGTTATGCCAAGATGTCGCTGGATACCGTCCTGCAGCGTGCCGGCGTGTCCGCCGAAACCTATCAGGAGTTGTTCTCCGACAAGGAGACCGGCTTCGAAGCAGCCTGCGCTGCGGCGATCGAGCGCCTACGAAGCGCACTCCGAGCAGCACTGCCCGGCCCGCTCGACGGTGAACTGCGGCCGCGGCTGGAGACCGCGTTGAGCACCTACCTGACGGTCCTGGCCTCGAGTGGGGACGAGACGCGGGTGCTGCACTTGGAGCTTCCCGCGACCGGCCCGCTGCGCGATCGGTTCCTCACGATGGTGTCCGCACATCTCGCCGAGGCCGTCGACGACATCGATGACCGCACCGGCCGGCTTCTCGCTACTGCCATCATGGGCCTTGTCGCCGACCGGATCGCCGCACGGCAATACGCCCGGTTCCATGATCTGCCGTCGGCCGATGTCGAGGCCGGAGCACTGACGCCGCTGCCCGGAGACGTTCCGATCGTCGCGGCCTGGGCGCACGCGCTGCTCGCCGGCGCCCCGTCGCCATCGTCCCCTGCGCACGAGACGGTACGCAATTCGCTGCCGCATGGAGCGACCACCGAGCAGACCGACCACGAACCCCCCGGGAGGCCTATCGGCTCACGACCGGCGCGCCCTGACCGAACACCTGCGTCGCAACAAGGTTCCGGTACCGAACGCACAGCCCCCTCACCATGGCGCCGCGGCGGTACCTCCCGTCCCGGGACCGGCCCGGCCGCCGTCGGCTACGGCGAGAGCGGCGATGACGAGGCGGTGGGAGCCACCCCCTCGCAGCGCAACGACTCGACGTCGGCCGCTACGCCGTGGGCAGCCACCCGAGCACGCAGCGGTACAGCGGGTTCCGATTCGGCGCCGCTTCTCGGGCGGATCAGGAGACACATCGACGAGGGGGCGCCAGATCGAGCGGCTGCACTCGTCCGCGCGGAGTTCGATACCGAACTTCGGTCTCTCTCCGCACGTTTCGACCTGCAAGCCGGCCCCGGCGTGCTCGACGAGATCTGCGGCGCTGCCGTCGCGCGGATCGACCGGCTCGGAGACCGGAGCCTGGGCGAGTGGGTGCAGCTCGTCGCTCACAACGTGCTGTCGCAACAACGTGAATTCGCCGATATGTGGCGGCGGATCCGCAAACTGCTCGTCGACGGCGCGGGTCTGACGGAATCCGATCCGATGGTGCACGCGTGGAGCAACGTGCCGCTGACCGACGTACGGCGGGCACTCGACGCGCTGCCGCCTCATCGCCGCGATCGCCTGCTCGCCGCCTTCCCCCCTGCCCGCCGCGGCAGGAGGCCGGCGCACATCGATCCCCTTGCCACCGACCCGCAGGCGCTGTGGTCGGCTGCCCGCCATCTGGGATCGGCGATCGCCGCCGCCGGTGGTGTACAGGCCGAACTCCCGGACCGGCCCCGGTCAGAGGCGGACGACGCCGAGGCGGTGGCGACGACTCGCGGCGCGCTCGATCGCGCACCAGCGGAAACACCGGCACCTGCGGCAACGCCCGCCCCGAGACGCGCAGCGAAGTCCGCCGCCGAAGCGGAGCCGATCTATATCGTCAATCCTGCCCGAATCACCGATGCGCTTCGATCGCTGCCCGGTCTCGAGCGGGAGTTCAACCGGGCCGGTGTGGCGGATCCGCTGGACGAGTTCGCCGCGGCCGGGGCTGATTACCTGCACACCTTGATCACGATCGCCGAGTACGAGCTCTCGCTCGGCCAATCCACGACCGCACGCACACGCCTCTCGGCGGCATTCGACGCCGGTGTAGCACTGCTCAACCGGTTCACTGCGGACGCGGAGATCAAAGCCGTCTTGGCGCCGTTACATCAACTGCGGCGCACGCTCATCGAGAACCCGGCGTCGGCCGTGACGCTGGCCGACGAGCTCGCGGACAACAGTCCCACCCGCCGGATTCTCGACCGAACCGTGTCGCATCTCCGGACCATCGGCCGGACGGGGCCGGCTGCGGCATCGAAGTCCGTTGCGAGCCAAGCGTATCGGGGGTTGCCGGGAGCGCCGACCGATCCTGGAACGAATGCGGCCGATGGTCCGATCGGACACCGGCCGTCCGACGCCGGATCGACTCCGCTCGACGTCGATCAGGTGCTGCGGTGGATCCTCGACAGCCCGTCGACACCGGTGGACTGGCAGCAGGTCGGTCAGGTGCCGGACGATGTTCTGCTCGCGTCGGCCGCCGATGCGGATGTCGACCTCGACGCCATTCGCCGGAGGTGGGGCGCGATCGCGGAGGACTATGTCCGATCGGGGTGGCGCACCGGCGGGGGCCTGCTGTTCCGGGGCGACACGCGGCCACTTTCCGTCCCGGCGGCGGACGGATTCGTCCCGCTCTCCCAGCGCGACGGCAAGGTCGTCTACACGACGGTGCGGGTGAATCGCGCGGGCGACTACGGCGAGTCGGTGATGGTGGACCCCGCGACCTCGCAGTGGACCGTCGTCCACCGGATCTACGTCATCGACGCGCCCGGCGGGTTCGGAGTGGTGGACGAGAACGGCGACGTCGTCTCCGTGCACTGGCCGGGAGGCCTGCGCAACGACCGCATTCTGGGCTGCTTCGAGATTCCAGCCGAAATCTGGCAGCGCGATTTCGCGGCCCAGGCCGACCGGTTGCGGCAGTACTGGCGGCCCAACCCCACCTACCGGCCACTGGACACGACCGCCGCCGAACTTCCTGTCGCCGAGGCTGTTTCGGCCGAGGCAACTCCGACGCAATCGTCGGCAGCGATCGACCGAAACGATCCGCGGCCGGCCCGACCGGAGAATCCCGGGACACAACCCGACGACCCTGTGGGAGCCCGCCCCTCCGCCGACCGCGCGGCCGGGTCGGCCGCTCGGCAAGTTCTGGCCGAATTGCTGTCGGCGCCCGTACCTGTCGTGGTCATGGGAGCGGTTCGCTCCGCCGTGGACGCCGTCCGGCAGCGCATCGCCGAGGCCCCCGACGACGTTCTTGCGGCAGTGAACACCTCGGAGCTGATCGCCTGGATCGCGGAGTCGCTCGATCTGCACCACCGAATCGAGGCGATGACCAGGAAGTCCGCGAGCACCGATGCCCTGCCGCCGGACCAGCAGGACCGGCTCGACCATCTTCGCCAAGCGTTCGTCGCGACGAGCGAGGCGCTGTCCCGGCGCCTGGACCGGATGTTCGGCTCCGACTCCACGGCACCGCTCGCCACCCCGGATGCCGATGACCCCCTGCGTGAGTTGCGGCGGTTGGCCGAGGTGTCGAACTCGGCGCATGCCGCCGCCCTGGTCGATGCGCTGACGCACTACTTCGCGACCGCTCGCCTCGGCGACTCCCGTACCGGCGAACTCGCGAATCCGGAATTGGCCGCTGCCGCTGCCCGATACCGCGACCTACAGGCAGCCGGATTCACCGGACGAGCGGCTCAGAAAGACGTCGCGAAGGTCGCCGGAACGTCGCAGACGAAGGTCAGCCAGATACTGCGCCGACCGGCCGCCGAGATCACCGCCGACCAACGAATCATCCTCATCGCCGCGCGCTGGCTCGACTACCCGATGCCGGAGGATCTGGTACGCGCCGCCGCGCAGTACGAATCGGACATGCGCGGCGAAGCCGATGGGACCCAGCCCGGGTCCGCACCGGCGATTCGGGCAGCGGAAACCAGCCGGTTGCGCGACGAACTCGCCACCGCGTACCGAGAACTCGAGCATGCCGAAGACTCGAACCCGCTCGCCGAATCAATCTCTCGCGCCACCCCGTCACGGTTCGACGAGCACTTCCGCGCCCTGAGCCCGATTCAGCGACGCATCCTGAAGCTGCGGTACCAACAGGGTTTGGCGCCCACCGAGACAGCGGAGGAGTTGAACTCGCGGGGCTGGGCGGCCTCTACGGTGACGCCCCACATCGTGCGGGCGGCGGAGGCCGGTGCTCTTCGTCGGCTGGCCGGATTGCTGTCCCCGAACGAGACGCCGGCGGTCAGCGATCACTCGCGCGAGCGGCAGCAGACGCTCCTCAGGCTGATCGCCCATGGCGTGTCCTGGTCGGGGGTCATCGAACAGACCGGCTGGTCACGCGCTACGGGTCGCACCACCTACTCCCAGCTCCTGCGGACTCTCGACGTCACGAAGCGCGTGTCGATGGTGCCGGAGGCGGTCCGCCGCGGCTTGCTGGACATCACCGAACTTCCGGCGGTCCCCGTGCGGACTCCGGCCGTGTCCCCCGACGAGCACACCCTGCTGTTCCTCGTAGCCACCGGATTGTCGAACCGCGCGATCGCCGAGACGCTCACCGCCGTACGCGGTGTGCCCGTGGGGAAGGACGCGGTGACCAAGCGCGCGCAGGCCCTCGGACGGAGGATCGGAATCGGCGACCGCGCCGGGATGGTGGCCGCCGCCATTCGCGCGGGATGGCTGGATGTCAATGCCGACGACTGGCCGTCTCGCACCGGCATTCGCGGCACCGCCGTACCCCTCAGCGCACAGGAGCTCCGGACCCTCAGCCTGATCGTCTCCGGTCGCACCGACGATCAGATCGCGGCCGAGCTGAACACGACCCGGCCAACAGCCGTGACCTATCGCAACCGGATTTTCGTCAAACTCGGTGTCCACTCCCGGGAGGACGCGGTAATTGCCACGTACACGAATCCGGAACTCATTGCCGCACTGCCTGATTCGGCGAGCGCCGATATTCGTGCCATAGCCGACGTTCTGCGGATGGTCGAGCAAGCTACCGAGGGCCGCGAAGCCGGTCAGCCACAGTGGCGTCGGACGCTCGTGCATCAGTTGCGTCACGCGATCCTGTCGGGCGACGTAGCTGCAGGCCGGGCCCTGCCCTCGGCCCGCCTGCTGATGCAGCGGCTGGACCCCGAGAAGATACAGGCGTCCACGGTCCGGGGGGCGTACCGGCAATTGCGCGATGAGGGCTACCTCGCCGTCGTCAGGGGTCGACCGACCGTCACCCCCCGAGACAGCTGGCCCGTCACCACCGAGACAATCCGAACCCACTTCGCCGACCGGATTTTCGACCTGGCTACCAGAACTGTCGGGGCCGCCTCGGGATCGGTGATCGTCGCGCAAGTGTGCGCACGGGCGGCGCGCGGTGCCGAAACGAGCGGCCGGACGGTGGCGGAACGGGTTGATTTCGTCGCACGCAATGTGATCGCCGAACACCGCCCGGCCGCCGAATTCCTGCGCCGTCTCGGAGATTTCGTGCTACGCGGCGCGGGCTTGTCCAAGAACGACGCGCTCGGGCTGGTGTTGGCGAATGTGTCCACCGACGAAGTGCGCCACCTGCGCGCCGAACTCCCCCTCAATCAACAGCTGCGGCTCGATAAGTTCTGGCCCGCACGGCGCGATTCGACGGCGCCACGCGCCATTCCCACCGATCCGATGGCCGAACCGCTCGAACTCTGGTCGGCCGCAAGGATTTTCGCCATCCTGCTCGCCGAACGACACGGCGTCACCGTTTCTCTGCCGATGGAGCCCACCGGCCGCCTGCCTTGGCGGATCCTCGACAACCGAACAGGCGAACCATCCGCCGTGCCGACCGTGGATTTCCGCCTGACGCCGGGCCAACGGAGACTCGTCCGTTTGCTCGCACAGGACCTGACGTATCGGGAGATCGCTGCCGAGTTGGGCATTTCGGTGAACTCGGTGAAGTCGCGAGTGGCCGATGTGGCCCGCGAACTCCACGGCGAGGGTCGTGCCGAACTCGTCGAGATCGCTCGTCGTTCGGGCCTGCTCGACGACACGTCATCGGATTTCCGCGCCGCGACGGCCCCGCAGCGACGGACCGCCTCCCCGGTCGCGGAGCCATCGAAGGTAGCACGCCGGGCGGGGCTGTCGAACCGCGAGAGCCACGTGCTCGCGTTGTCGGAACAGGGGCTGTCCAAGCGCGAGATCGCCGCTCAGCTGGGTATCGCCCCGCATACCGTGGAGGACCACCTCGGCAGCGCGCGGCGAAAGATCCGAAGAACAGCCGACCTTGCGTATCCGAATGACGTTGTGGCCGAGTCCAACTCAGAACAGGCTCTTGCGACGGACGAAACGGGCCGCGAGAACAGGACCGGCCGCACCGACCCGGAAGCCATTGCCTCGGCCGACGAGGAGCCGGATACCGAGCGACCGGACCAGGGCGCGATCGGCGCGAAGCCGGCACCGACCACGACCGGTTCGGAAACGAACTCCGCCGTCACACCGGATCCCCTGCCGGCCGACACCGATCCCACCCCGTCCGAGAAGAGCCTCGCCGATGCGGCGCTGGCCGGACTACAGGCGTACTTCGGGTCCGACGCGGACGCACGCACACTGCTGCAAGAAGTCGACACCACCGACGTCGTCGGCGCCTCACGCGCCCACACCGGCAAGGTCGCGCGGTGGTGGGATGCGATGAGCACCGGCCTCCCCGACCGCCCGAACCTGCCGTCACTCCAGGTCGAGCTCGGACTCTCCGATCAGCAGTACGCGCTGCTGCGGGTCCACCCGCACGCGATCGGCAACGCCGACGGTATTCCGTTCACGGTGCGGGACAAGGCGAATCGGCTTTCGATCGCCCGCGACATCCGGCGGTTCCTGCAACGGCGGCCCAAGGTCGCCCCGCATGCCGTCGCCGAGGGTGCGGTGGGTATCGCGCGCGCTCGCGCCCTGTTGCGCCGCGCCGGTGCCGATTTGCAGGCGAGGATTCCCAATCCGGTACTCACCAGGTCCGAATTCGAGGAACTGCGCAATCTGCTCGACACGGGCCGGCAACTGCGCGACATCGAGGCCGAGGCCGCGCGCCTCACCGGTCGGCCGCCGGTACAACTGCTCGCGTACGACGCCGCGGCGCACGACGGTAACGGCCGCGTGATCCTGTCCATCGGCGACGCCGACCGCGCCGAGATCGTGAACCGGATGACCAACGGTCTGGGTTCGACGATGCGGAAACTGCACCACCGCTCGCAGTATGCGCAGAGCCTCTACGAGATCACCACGCGGCGCGCGGACGGCGCCGCGGTGGCCGCGATCGTCGATATCGGCTATCGCTGCCCCGTCGATCTGTCCGTCGCCTCACCGCAGCTGGCCGAGGTCGGCGGCGACATCGTGGCCCGTGACATCACCGCCTTCAACGCCACCCGCGAGTTCTACGCCGAGCAACCCGGCGGGGTATCCGTGCCGCGACTGCGCAACGTCATCGGCCACAGTTACGGCTCGACCACGCTGTGCTACGCGGCGCAGGATATGCGGCTGGCCCGCGAGGTCGACCGAGTGATTCTCACCGGTTCCCCCGGCGCGGGCCGTCGGATGCGGCATGCCGACGAGTTCGGTGCACCCGTGTTCGTCTTGAGCGAAAAGGCCGACCCGGTAGCCAATCTGGGTGCCCACAAACAGGGCCGGAAGGGTCGCTACGCGAATGCGGGCCTGGGCATCAGCCCGGCGGCGGCCATCTTCGGCGCCACCGTGCTCGCCACCGAAGTACCGGTCCGTGGCAGGTACTTCGCGCAGCGCCCGGGGCTGGCCCACCGCCTGTTGGTGAAGCCGCATGCCTCCTACTATCTCTGGGCCGATGAGACCGAACAGGTGCCGGGCCGCGGCCTCGACAACCTGGGGTGGGTGCTCGTCGGCCACCCCGAACACGCCGAACGCGCCGAACACCCCTCCGCGCAACGGCCGCACGGTAAGCGATGGCGACGGAAGCGACAAGGGTCCTCGGCCCTCGAGAGGGATGTCGACGCCGAAGCGCAGTCCGCGCTCGAATCCGGTGGGGCGCCCGTGGTCCCCGTCTCCGAGAGCGCCGGCACCGATCGGACGAAGGCCGGTCCGACCAACCCCATCGGCCGCGCGCCCGCAAACGACAACCCGCAAGCCAGCCAGGTCTACCACCGCCTGCTGGCCCAACTCGGCGACCCGCGCATCGCGCGCGACCTCGCCGCCAAAGCCCACGCCCGCGCCGAGCGAGAACAACCCACCGACCCCGACACCGCCGCAGACCACCTGCTCCACATCGCCGATGACATCCTCGCCGAACACCGCACCGCCATGGCACAACTCGACGACGCCATGGACCACAAACCCGCCCCCGGAAGACGACAACGCCTCACCCACTTCCAACACGGCGGCCTCTTCTTCCACAACCAACCCGATGAGCCCCGGGACAGTGCGGGCTCGGACGATGTTGCGGCGGAACCGAATCCACATCGCCCGACCGACCGCGAGATCGAAACAGAACACGAACCGAGCGAAACCGAGCGTGCGCGTGTGGATCTCGCGAGGGTACTCGGCGTAGACCCGCGCGTAGTGGGACTACGAGGGGCACTGCTACAGGTCCTCGATCAGGTGCAAATGGAGTTGCGCCTCCTCGACGACGAGGACTGGCCCGGGATTCGAGCCGAGGAACTTCCCGGCTGGCTGGGACGAGCTCTCGACCGTGAGTACCGCGCCCAGCGCGCAATGAGCGACGGAGCCACCGCGGAAGAACTCGCCCGATTGGATGCGGATACCCGCCAACTCGAAGCAGATCTCCCCACGATTCTCGGGCAAGATCAATTGGCCCCCGGCTGGCGCGCCGCCGACAGCGACGACAAGCTACACGAACTTCGGCGGCTGGCCACGCGCGCGAACGCGCCGCGAGAGATCGCAGATCTCGTCGATGCCGCGGAACGCTACCTCGGCGTGGCCCGGCCGACACCGCCTGCCACGGATTCGCCAGGCGTGGCAGGAGCGCGCCCGAGCATCCGTGAATTGCTCACGGCCGAAGCCGATATCGCCGCGGCCGAGGAAATGCTCGATGCTCTGGTTCGCACGGCGGAAGGGCCGGTCACAGTCCGGGTACGGCCGGAGGGATCCGACAGCGTGCGGGTCGAGGTGCTCGACCACAGCCGGAAGTTGCCGGTGCGCGACGAGCCGGATGAGGCGACCGGGGAGGTGATGCCGACCGAGGCGGGTAAGGCCACCGCGTTGTTGGACAAGTCCGGCCGGTGGGGCTTCCGGATACACACCAACGGGTCGCGCATTCGATGGTTCGCTGCCGGGCAGACCCAGTCGGTACCGGTGTCGACCGAACCGGCGGTGCGGATGAGGTTCGAGCGCGGGCAGGTTCGGCAAGGCGTGGCGCGGGCTCGCAGGGATGTCGGCCGATTCCTTTCCCACAACACCCGGCTGCCCCAGACGACGATCGACGCCGCGGTGCTCGCCCTGTCGGAATTGCTGGGGAACTCCGCACAGTACGCGAAACAAGGTGGAGCGGAAGTCACCGTCGAGGCGGACGACACCCGCGTGCGGATCGGCATCACCGACACATCACTCGGATTGCCGAAGTGGCGCATCGAGAGCGACGTCGATGCAGCCGACGAGGTCGCTCCCTCACCCACCATCGACCTCGACGACATCGACGCCTTCCTGGCCGGTATCGACCTGGCGGCGCTGGACTCCGCCCGCACCGATCCCGACGAACTGGGGATCCGTGCCGATGGCGAGCACGGACGGGGCGCGCGGATCGTGCGGGACAAGGCTTTTGCCGTCGGGACCGATGTGACCCGGCACGGCAAGACCGTCTGGGTCGAATACCGAACTCCCCCAAGGAGCTACCCGGCATCCCTGGACGACGCGCTCGACCTCCCCCGTGGGAGCGCGAACCGCGCCGACGGGGGTGTGACGGCCCCGTCACCATGGACGAAACGAGGCCAGTCCGTAGAAGGGCCTTTCGCTTTCAGCACACCGCCGGGGAACACACCGGGCGTCGGGTCCGTGGGCTCCAGACCGCATGAACTCCGAGACACATTGGCCCGTGTCGATGAGAGTGGCGTCGATCCGACAACCGCCGCGCAGGTCGAACAGGCCATCGTGCGCCGCTACGAGCAGCAGCACCGGAAAAACACCGGGAACGGTCGATCGCAGAATTCGAGAAGTAGTGAAGCCGTAGCACAGACCATCCAGTGGCTCGATGACCTCGGGCTTTTTCGGGCGCTCGAAATTCTCGCATCCTCTGGCCGAGGGTTGGCGGCGCCCCCGTATACCGGTCCCACAGCCGAGGACCTCGCTCGTGACCCCAGTCGATTGCCGACCACCTTGGCGACGACACTCTCCGACCTCGCGAACGCCAATTCCGATACCACGGTGGCCGAACAGGCAAACCTTGCCGTTCTCAATATATTCAGCGAATACGTGCAGTCGGCCACCGCGTCGATATACCGCGATCACCAGCTGAACAAGCACAACTCTGCGACAGACCTCGGCTTCCCGGAAAATGTCGCGGGCGTGCTGGCCCAGCTGTCCGCCGATTCTTTTATCCGGACACAGAAGGCCCACGCACTGGTCGCGGATATCGCTGCGAATATCACGACCCAGTGGCTCGACAAGACCCGCAGAAGGGCCGAGCGGAGCGAAAGCGACCTGGCAGAGCTGCTGGCCGACATCTACCGGCGCAATCACATGCCGCTGTCCCAGGAGCGGCGAGGCGAACTCCAGGATCGGTTGCGCGGCATACGAGCCGAATTCGAGGAACTTGCAGCCCGCCGAGCGGCTGTATTGGCGCGGATTCCGGATGTGGTGGACAGCGACGCGGCACGCTGGCCGGCGGGTTTCCTCACCGGACTCGCCGAGGTCGAACAGCTGTCCATCGCCGTCGACACTTGGCTCGCCGGCGGGGTCCCGATCACCCCCCGCATGCTGAAGGAGGTCATGAGCAGCGACCTCGCCCAGCTCGGCGGAGCCAAAGGCGAGGTCGCATTGGCCGAACAGCTCCGGGAAATCCACGCGCTGGGTGCTCCCGTCCATGCCGAAACGCCGGGTGGCGGTCGTCTGGAGAGCGAAGTCGACGTCTCCACAGACGGAGGCCGAATCTGGCACGAGGCGAAGAATTACACCCTCGAGCGGCAGCGGCAGCGCCAGAGCAGGCTCGAGGCACAGGCACGCAAGCAACTCCGCATCGCCTATTCGAATCGCGATTACTGGGTGGATGGCGTTCCACCACAGGTCAAGTGGCACTTCACAATCGGCGTCGACCCGGCGGTCCGGGCCGCCCTGGAGGCCATACGGATCGAAGACGAGAACGGGCGGACCCTCGACGATCACCGCATCGAGGTGATCGATGGTTCCAGCGCCGCTGAAGTCTCCGCCGGACCGCGGTCCGCCTCCGGAGCTCGCCAAGGCCCCGCGGCCTTCAGCACACCGCCAGGCGGTGTGTCCGGGATCGAGGATGCCCTCGACCTGCCCCGCGGTGCGATCGCCCGCGCCGAGCGCACCGGACTCGTCGCCCACCTGAGCAAAGACCCCACCATCGTCTTCGCCGACGATCCGCGGGTCGGCGACGAGGGCCACGCCAACCCCGCCCGCCGGAAGGGCGAGCGGCCGAACCCCGACACCTCCGCCGAGCGGACGACAGCCGCTGCCGAAGCGAACGGCTCGCTGCTCCGCCTGGTCCGCAACAGTGCCGAGGCGCGAACCCTCTTCTCCGGCCAACTGGTAGCCGAGATAGGAACCTCGGCGTCCCAGAACGCCCTGACTTTGCTGATGATGGGCATCGATCCGCAAACCGCGGCCATCGTCGCAGGGCTATCGGATGTGCCGAGAATCGTTCTGGCCCCCTACATGGGCTACCTCGCCGACACCATAGAACCCACCAGGATGATGCGGGGGGCCAAGCGGGTCATGTTCGGCGCCTCCGCCGCAGCCGCTGCCATATCCGGATTCCATCCGCCGTACATGGTTCCGCTCCTGATCGGCGCCAATCTTGTGAACACCGCCGCCGACACGCTGTACGCGCCGGCCGCATACCGGGTGAACCGCGCAATCCTCGGCACCGACAAACGGTTGCAGCAGGGATTCAGCCAGTACAACGCCTTCGTGACCAACCTCTCCCGGACGATCGGAAACAGTCTCGCGGGGGCGTTGCAACCGTGGTTGCTCTTCGGACTCGACTCGGCGGCCTCGGGCATCAACGTGGCGGGGCTGCGTAGGGTTCGCGAGCTGCCGCCCGCACCGAAACAGACTGAGCCACAATCATTTCGAGACCGAATGCGCACGGTGTTCGTACCCGGTTTCGAAGCGTTGCATCAAGACAAGATCCTGCGCAACTACACCTGGAATCTCGTCGTCACCAACGGATATCTGGGCGCACAACACTTCTTCTTCATCCACTCGCTGACCGCGGCCGGACTTTCCGGCGCCCAGACCTCCGCGGCATTCATCCTGCCGTCGATCGGCGGCATCATCGGCAATTCCTTGCCCAAACGATGGTTGAGCAAGGTCGACATCCACAAACTGCTGGCCGCGAGGTACGTCGGTTTGACCGGGATGGCGGCCAGCGCCTTGATCACCGCGTTCACGAACGACCCGTACATCGGCGGCGCCGGTTACGCGGCGGGCTGGGTGGCCCTGGGAGCCGCCGGCGTGCACACCAACGCCTACTTCAACCGAAACGTGCCCGAGGATCGGCTCGGCCGCGCGTCATCGTTCCTCAACGTCAGCCGAATCGCCGCGTACTCCCTGGCCGGTCTCGCGGGCGGCACGCTCATCGCCAACCAAGGAGCGACACCCACCGCGATCGGATTGACGGCGGCCATGGGCACCATCACCGCCGGATCGGTGATCCGCCGATTCGATGTACTGGGCAGGGTGAGGTACCTGGCCGCATCGCTGGGGGGCACCTTCGACACGTCGGCTCCACCGATCCACCACCAAGTCCCGACCCAACTCGCGGAACAAAGCACCCGCGAACAACTCGCCCGAGCGCGCGTCCGGTCCGTCGACGGCACAGTGGTGGTGGATCCGGCAGGCCGGCCCACCATCCCGGACGGCACCTATACGGTGACCTTCCCCACCCGTGAGATTCCCGGACGCCAACCGGGGCGACAAGCGCCCTCGACTGTCGAGACGGATGTCGACGCCGAAGTGCGGGCCGCGCTCGAATCCGCGCGGACACCCGGCGAATCCACCACACCGGCGCGATGCGGCCTGGCGGAACTGACCTTCGCGCGGCAGCGCTTCACCGGACGCACCCCGATCGAGCTACCCGACGAAGACACCGTCACCATCGTCGAATACCGCGGATTCCACCCGAAGGAACTCGCCCAGTACGCCCACGGCAAGTGGGAAGAGGTAACTCCCGATAGTGAATTCGTTTCGCGCATAACGAATTCCGAACAGTCGACCGATTTGGCCCTGCTGCTCGTGCAGAATCCGAATGCGGCCGAAGACCGTATAGACGGACACCTCGTCAGCCTCACCACCGACGCGAACGACGAACTTTGGCTTCACGAGGTGGTCCCGGGGCCGGGCGAGACGACGGGCGAACACAACCTGCACGGCGACGCCGCACATCAACGCTTGTCGGACCTGCGAAACCAGAACGGCGCGAGCTTCTTCACCATCACCTATCGAACCGACGGGCGACCAGAAAACCCGATCGACACCGCATCCTCGACCGGCACCGAATGGGCAGAGGGCGCCGCCCCCGCCACACGCATCGGCCGCGCCGACGACGAGCCGCCCGAGGACCATGCGGCATCGACGAGGAAAGCTCCGGTACCGAATCAGAGTGCGTTGACCGATGCGGAAATCGAAGTTCTCGCGTTGCTCCGACGGGGCATGACCGACGACGAGATCGCGATGGTCGCCGAGCTCCCTGCGGCGGATGTGCGGGCGCTCCGTGAAAGTGCCGTGCACAAGCTCGAAACCGACCGGCGCCCGACGCAGGAGGTGGCATCGGATGACGCGGTCACCCGCGAGACCCTGCCGTGGTCGGCGGACGACCGGTGGTGGGCCGGTAGCCAGGTCGAGGCGGTGCGGCGGTTCACTGAGACACTCGCCCGCGAAGGTCGCCACGGCCGCGGTCGGGTCGAGGGCCTGACAACCGACGACGGACGGCGAATCTTCCATGTGCCGCTCGGCTCCGATCGCCTCGTTCGGGTCGACTTGCAATCCGGCCGCCGGACGGCGATCTCCCTGGTGCTGCGGGAGAGCGACCGAGGACGAAGCTACGACCACCGCTCCGAATTCCAGGAGCTGCTTCGCAATCTCACCCGCAGTTCCGAGCCGGAACCGGGTGCAGACATTCTCGCCACCTTGATCTTCGATATGGAGTCGACGCAACGGCGTGCCTATCGGGACGGATTGTCCGGCGTTCGATTCGATATACACACCGACATACCCGTCACCCTCGAGGTGGCGCCCGGCCGGTTCGGACCGAACGTGAGGGCGACGGTCGAGGCATCCGGCCTTCGGGCCGGCATCGAGCTGAGTTACGGCGACACCTCGCATCCGACGATCCGCGCCGATCTCCCACTGAGAACCGGCACGGATATGTATTGGGTCTCCCACCTCGTGGACCAGGTCGTGCGGGAGGGTACGTTGCGCTGGGAGGGATTGCAGCGCCCCGCCGAAGCGGCGACGGCCTGGCTGCTCGAGGTCGCCGGCACCCACACGACGGCCGTTGCGCGGACCCCAGCCATCTCGCGGTCGATACAGCTGTCCGCCACCATGTCCGGTGTGCCGGGCGCTCGGATCGTGCGTCTGACGGCAACCGATCCCGCGACCGGCCGGACCGACGAGTTCGAGGTTCGGGAGAAGTTCGCCCTGGCGGAGGCCGTCGTGGCCGAAGCCCGACAGCTCCCGCCGACGGGCCCGATTCGGTCGGGTGATCCCCGTTCGGGTCGACCGGTCGAGTATCCCGATCGTGCGGCATTGGAGGCCGAGCTGTGGCGGACACGCGATTCCTGGCTGCGGGTGGTAGAGCATCGCCCCGACGGCCCGGTGGAATACGAGATCCACCGGCCGAACGGCATGCCCGTGCTGGTCGATTCCCGGACCGGTGCCACTCGACGATTCACGGACTACGCATCCTCGAACTCTTCGCGCTGGCACGCCATCTCGTTCGACAGTGCCGGCGAGCCCCTGCACCCGACCGCCGACTACGTCCGCGAGTTGCGGCAGCGACGCACGGAAATGTGGGAGCGGCTCGGCTTGGAGACCCCGGAGGACAATTCCCGCGCCGCATGGCGGCGGCTCGTCCGGGCGCATCGCGAGACCGCCCGGACCGAAATTGCCGAAATCGATGCTTCCCTCGCCCCGCTGGGTTCCGACGATCCGGCTACTCAGGCCGCGCTGGCCGAGCCGCTGTTGGTGCGGCGTGGTGCGGCGACAGATCGGCTGAACGATCTGGCGGAACTGGACGCCCTGGTGGTGCGATACGACAGGGCGGCGTCTCGCCTCATCGTTCCGGCATCGGAAGAACTGTTCGCGCGCGAGTTGGAGCGTCGCGCCGGTAAGGTTGTCACGCCGCAGGTGGTTCGCTTCGCACCGAAATCCGGTGAACCGCAAGAAATTTGGGTGGTCGCGAACGAGGGCGGGCACATGCGGGCGCTCGAAGCCGCGATCCAGTCCGACCGGAGTCTGGCTCCCGCGTTGTGGCGCGGCTGGCGCATCCGCTACATCGAATTGAACGCCGGGCCGTCGGGACTCGTGGATTCGACGCTGGAGCCCGCGGATGTGGAACGCACCTACCGGGCGACGTTCCGCCGGGAGCTGGAGAAGCACCTGATGGCCGCGTACCTGAAGTATCGGCGCGGAACCGAGGCGCCCGATCCCATGTCGAAGTGGTTGAAGCCGCTGAGTGCGGACCTCTCGACCGTCCCCGACGACGGGAACACGACTCATTCACCGGCACCGATCCGGGTGGCGGTCGATCTGATGCGAGCTGGGATTCCCGGCTGGGAAGACGCGGCACCGGTCACCGCACCGGTGGCGAAGCAGCAGGTGGTTCCGATTCGGGCCGGCTGGTTGGAAACCGTTGTCGTTCCGGTGGAGTTCCGGGAAGGAAACGAGTTCGAACCGAAGGCCGGATGGCGAGTCGCGCAGCCCGGCGGCAACGAAATGGCCGATGTGATGGCCTGGGACTTCACCCTGGTGCGCCCCTCCGAGCGCAAGTTGCGCTCGACCTTCCGGTCCACTGCACAGCTCAAACGTGTGATCGAGAAGATCCTGGCCGGCACCGGCCGCCTCCCGATGGTCATGACGGGCTTCACTCCTATCGAGCTCACACCACCGGACCCGACACCCGAATTGCCCATTGCCGCAGCGGTGACGCGAGCTCACGAACTGCCCACGGCCGAGGAGTTGGACCGCCACGAGAGCGAACGAAGCCATGCCGTCCTGCGCTCGGCGTTCGAATTGTGGCAAGCGCACGCACTGTGGCAACTGACCACAGAGGGCACGGCACATTCCACGCTGCGCGAACTTCCGCCGGACACACTGCGGCAATTGCGGCAGCAGCTGACGGATTCGGGCCCGTGGATGCGCGCGGCGGGTCTGGGCCACCGGTACGCGCAGCTGAGCACGGCGTTCGATCGGCTGCTACGCGAGGTCTCAGCGGATTCGGCGTCGTCGACCGCCGCGGAGTCGTACGCCGACGCGGCAGTGGACGCCGAGGTGCGGTCGGCCCTCGAAACTTCCTCCGTACGAGGTACTTTCACGCCGGCGAGCTGCGGAATCGGCGAACTCTCCTTCATCCGTGAGTATTTCGGCACCACACCCGTCCAGCTCCCCGATGCCGACACACTCGTCATCCTCGAATACACCGGCTTTCATCCTCGTGAACTGGCCCAGTACGCCCACGGCCGGTGGACCGGAACCAGCCTCGACGACATCGTCGCCCGCATCACCACCGCCGCGGACCCCGCTCGGCTGGCGCTGATCAGCATTCAGCAACCCGGCGCTCGCGAGGACCACATCGACGGACACGTCTTCACGCTCACCACAGACAGCGACGGTGAACTCCGGCTGCACGAACGCCGTCCCGGACCGGACGGCGAGCTCGTCGAACACGACCTGCGCGGTGACCGAGCTCGCGAGCGCCTGGCACAGCTGGGGCGACAACAATCGCAGGGCGCCGGCTTCCACAGCATCGCCTACGACGCCGACGGCACGCCCGAGAATCCACTCGACCCGCGGGACCGATGGATCGGCGAAGACTCGGAACGCGCTTCCTCGCCCTCCACCCGGCTGGGCCGGGCCGAGCCCGGCGGTTCCGAGGTGAGCACCTCCGATGATTCCGATGTCGTCAGCCCACAGCCGAATTCAGCTCAGTCGTCGGCCGAATCGGAATCCGCGAAAGCCGGAATGGACGCGGTCACAACACAGCGCCCGAGCGGGACGCGAATCACGCAGCAACCTGGCGCCTCACCCTCGTTCGCCCGCATCGTGATCCCCGGACCGCGACACACCGCGGCGTTCGCCGCCACGGCCGACAGCCGCGGGGATATCGAACTGGCGGCCGCGGTGCGCAACGGCGACGTGCACGCCTTCGGCGCACTGTTCGAACGACATATCGACGCCGTTCGGCGATACGCCCGAAGCCGCTTCCGGCATGCGGATGCCGACGAACTGGTGTCGCACGCGTTCGAGGCAACGCTTGCCGCCCTGATGAAGGGTTCGGGGCCGGACTCCGCGTTCCGGGCATATGTGCTGACAGCGCTGCGTAACCGCGCGGCAGCGATGAATGTCTCCTACAACGAGCGAGTCATGTTGAGCGACGACATGACTCGTTACGACGATCCGGTCCACTTCGACGATCCAGCGCTCGAAAGTCTGGACCGAGACCTGCTCGGACGGGCGCTGGCCATGGTGACCGAACGCGCACGGCTGATCCTGCACAACATCGAGTTACCGGCGACCGAACTGGCGGGGCTCATCGGTGCGCCCTCCGCCAACGCCGCAAATGTGGCCCGACATCGGGCGATGGAGGAACTGCGAGCGGCATACCTGCAGGCGCACCTTCCACAGGAACCGAACGAATCATGCAGGGCCACAGTGGAAAAGCTCGGACCATGGGTTCGAGGGCCGCTGCGCAGCAAGCGTGCCGAAATCCGGGTGAACGCCCATTTGCAGGACTGTGCTTCGTGTCGCGCCACCCTTGCGCATTTGGTCGACGTGAGTGGCGGGCTGGCCGTACGCACTCGAGTTCCCGCTCCGCGCGCCGACGGGACCACACCCGAGGGCACAGCCGGGCGCGTTCGCCCGCGGCGACGTGGTTCCACCCCGCGTCGCGAAGAACGGTTCTACCGATTCGGGGACTTCGGCCACGACCGGGCCCCTGCCGTGCTCCCCGGACAGCTGGACAATCCCTGGTTGGTATTCGCGGACGATCCGCGTGGCGGCGAGAACATCAGCGCCGTCCGCTCGCAGGGCGACGTCCGGCCTCCGCCCATCCAGCCCACCGGCCGGCCCGAGCACGAGGCCTCGCTGTCGCGGATCCACGCCACGATCACCGAAACACTCCGCGATGCCGACGGTCCCCTGCGCGCGCACCTCGGCCGCATCCTCACGCACCTGAACAAGCTGATGCCAGGCGACGCGCCGATCACCACGAACCAGCGCACCGAGTTGGAGACTTTTGCCCGGGCGGTCGGCCGCTGGCTGGATATCGCGCATACCGAACTCGACGATGATCTGTCCGCCGGACAGCTCGCCCACGATGTCACCGCACGTCGAAGCCACCTGGCCGAAGCAACCCGCAGATACCGGGCCGCCACCGTGGCCCTCGCCTCCCAAGCGGCGAAAGTCGATACCGCACCGGCGAATGCGTCACCGTGGGGCCGGGGCTCGGCGTCGCTCGACGGCGTCGACATCGCCGAACTCGCACAGACCATCGAGGGTCTCGCCGCGGAATCGGCTCGGCTGGAACTCGATTCGGCGCGAGCCTCCGAGCTCCAGCAGATACGGCACGCTTGGACCGCGGCCTACGAACTGTGGAAGCTCGCGCAGAATCCGCGATCAGTGCCCGCCACCCCGCGCGTCGAAGCACTGATCTCCTATGCCGATGCGGCACGGCACTGGCTGGCGGCGCTGCTGGATCGGAACAACGCGGCGAACCAGCTGGCGCGAGAACAGCGAATTGCTCAGGCTGTCGAGGACTATCGCCAGGCCGATCGCCGGGTCCGCGAGTTGCTGCGAACGGTGGAGGCACAGCCGGTCGCCGCACCGGACACGGCAACGCCCGGACCGGACGAGCTGCCGCCGGTGGCACCGTCCGAAGGGCAGACCCCTGTCACATCCGCATCGGCCGCGCGTCAGGAGCCGTGGCTCGACCTGCCGCCTCCGGCGCCGCACAAGGAAGTGGACCTCGGCCACGCCGCCGGTGTTACCGATGTCGGCCGCCGGAAAACCAACCAGGACGACTTCGCCATCGCGACTGCGGTGATCAACGGTGAACGCGTGACGCTTGCCGCGGTCTGTGACGGCACCTCCGGTGAGGCGATCCGCAGTGACCGTGCCGCTGCCGCCGGATCCGCCGCGGCCTGCACGGTCCTCGAACAGGAGGCCGCCGCCGTCGCGGCGGGCCGGACCTGGGATCCGGCGGCTGTGCTGGCGAAAGCGACGCAAGCGGCCCAGACTGCCGTGCTGGACCTGATCTCGC
>NZ_BAFW01000222.1 GCF_000308535.1 Nocardia cerradoensis NBRC 101014
GTCCGGTCGGCACCGCCGCGAGCACGGGCAGCGCGGGCACCGGCGCGCCGGCGACCGAGAAGGCGCTCAGCGCCCCGCCGCCGATATGCACGTCCGCGCCGATCAGGAAGCTGGTCGCCGCGATCACGACATTCGGCAGATAGGCCAGCGACAGCACGGTCAGACCGACGAGACCCGCGAAATTGCCCGCGGTCGCGTAGGTATCGCCGATCACCGACCAGTGCAGCACGAACGACACCAGCGTGAGGATCGCCCCGCCGAGCAGCAGGCGCCACAACGCCCGCGCCGCCGCCCGCGCCCCGGCGAAAACCCAGTCCGGCAGCGAGGAGGCGATCCGGTCGCGCAGCGCATTGGGCCGGGCGGCGATCCCGGTGACCGCCGCAAGCAGATGCAGACCCCCCACACAGCAGAAGGCGGTGAGCGTATCGGGCGACTGCAGCGGCACCGCCGTCGCGGCATCCTCGGCCACCGCCAGGCACACGGCGGTGACCAGCAGCGGGCCCGCGAGCGCGGCGCCGACGATCCAGCCCAGATCGGCCCGCGAGGAGCGCGGCGAGACGGCATGCGCACAGTCGCGCATGGTCAGCCACAACACGCCCGCGGTCGGCAGCAGCGGCAGCAGCCCGAGCGAGGTCTTGCCGACCACGACCGGCACCTGATGCACGGCCAGCCAGCCGGCCGCGATCGCGCCGGACGCGCCCGTCATACCGCTGCCCGCGGCCATCAGCGTGATCAGCACGAGCGCCACGATGGCGACCACGGTGAAACTCGAAGCCCGAGCCGCGATGACGAGCAGCACCTTGGCCCGCTCGGGACTCAGGGAGAGGAATACCGGATCCTCGGGTCCGTCGGCGCCCGTGCCGCCGTGACCGCTCCGCTGCCGGGGCGCATCGGCGTTCGGGCGAGCCCGCGCCGGTCTCGTGCCGGCCCGCTGTTCGCGAAGGTCGGCCCATCGGACCAGTGCGGACTTCATAGAACTACCTCGCGGGATCCTGGTTGACTCGTCCGGTTGACTCGTCGAAGCACGACACGACCACCGACATGACAGGGTCTCAGCCGGAAACGGATCGGCGAGTCAGGCGCGCCGTGAAAAGCGCCTGACTCGCCGATCGTCGCGTCGAGCGGATCTACTTCTGGTCGTCCTCGGGACGGAAGGCCTTGGTGGCATCGGCGGCCGGGTTACCGGTCTGCTCGCCACCGAACGGCTGCGCACCGGGCTGGCCGGGCTGAGCGGGCTGCCCCTGCTGGCCCTGCTGACCGAAGTTCAGCGATCCGTACTGCTGACCGGACTGGCCGGGCTGCTGACCGGCGGCGCCGAAGTGCTGGGTCGCGGCCTCGTCGGCACCGGTCTGCGGGCGCTGACCGTAGGGCGACTGCGCACCCTGCGCGCCGTAACCCTGCTGCGCCTGACCCTGCTGGCCGTAGGGCTGCTGACCGTACGCGGAGGGCTGCTGACCGTACTGGCCCTGGCCGTACTGCTGACCGTACTGACCGTAGGCGGCCTGGCCCTGCTGCTGGGCCTGACCCTGCGCCTGGCCGTACTGCTGGCCGTACTGGCCGTAGGCGGCCTGCTGACCGGCCTGGGCCTGACCGTAGGACTGCTGCTGACCCGGCTGGCTCTGGCCGTAGGAGGACTGCTGACCGTAGGCGCTCGCACCGCCGGCACCCGGGGCGGCGGCCGCCGCGGGCTTCGCCTCGGGCGCGGAGAGGATGCCGCTCTCGAACAGCAGCGCGACCACGGCCGCGGCGAGCTGCACCAGCGCCAGGAAGACCAGGACCCAGGCGGTCCCCGCGGTCTTGTACAGCGTCGGCGTCACGAACGCCTGGAACAGCACACCGAGGAAGCCGGCCGCCGAAGCCGCCGCGACCACCGCGTTCTTGGCCTCCTGCTTGGGCAGCAGGGCGATACCGGCCACCAGACCCGCGAACAGCAGGAGCAACAGCGGCGCCGTGCCGCCTTCCTGGAACAGGCTCATGCCCTTGTCGGGCTCCTTGGAGCTGTTCATCGCGCCCTCGTCGAAGGTCGAGAAATCGAGGAAGCCCAGGAAGAAGTTGATCACGCCCAGCGCGGCGATTCCAACGGTCAGGTAGAACGTCAGCCCCTTGGCGCTCAACGCCGAAAGCCCCGAACCGCCGCCGGTACTACCTGTCGGCTGCTGGCCGAAGCTGGGCGCGGACGAGGGTGTGGGCGAGGGCGTCTGATTGGGCGCGTTGTACCCGGATCCCCCGGTCGGGTAGGACATGTGGTCGTCTCCTATCGAGTCCTTCATCGGCTTTCAGGCTGAATGCCCTTGACGCTACTGCACTCGAGCGCACCGGTCACGGCCACGACGCCACTGGCGGCAAGCTCGAGAACTCACTATGAACCGCATACCCGTATCGATCGTGTTGTCACCGAAGACGATCGGAGGTATCGGATGGACGTTTCGGAAATGTTCTGCACCGTGGTGCGGGCGCTGGGCCTGTGCCACCTGTTCCCGGCACCCTGAACGACGGGTTGTCCCCTGCCCGCGACAACGCCGCTGACCCTGCCCACCGCAGCGAGCTGCGACTGCCCACGGCAGCGAGCTGCTGACCGCCCAGCGGCACCGTCGTTCACCTGCCGAGTGAAAAACGAAGGCCGCCTTGCCGTTACGACAAGGCGGCCTTCGCGCTGTGTCCCGCTGCCGCACTGCAGCGAACCATCAAGCGGTGATCGAAGCCTTCTCCAGGATCTCGCGCGCCAGCGCGGCGGTCTCGGACGGGGTCTTGCCGACCTTCACGCCCGCGGCCTCGAGGGCCTCCTTCTTCGCGGCGGCGGTGCCCGAGGAACCGGAGACGATGGCGCCGGCGTGGCCCATGGTCTTGCCCTCCGGCGCGGTGAAGCCCGCGACGTAGCCGACGACCGGCTTGGTGACGTTGGCCTTGATGTAGGCCGCCGCCCGCTCCTCGGCGTCGCCGCCGATCTCGCCGATCATGACGATGAGCTTGGTCTCCGGGTCCTTCTCGAACGCCTCGATGGCGTCGATGTGGGTGGTGCCGATGACCGGGTCGCCGCCGATGCCGATGGAGGTCGAGAAGCCGAAGTCACGCAGCTCGTACATCATCTGGTAGGTCAGGGTGCCGGACTTCGACACCAGGCCGATCGGGCCCTTGCCGGTGATGTTGGCCGGGGTGATGCCCACCAGCGACTCACCCGGGGTGATGATGCCGGGGCAGTTGGGGCCGATGATCCGGGTCTTGTTGCCCTTCTCCACGTTGTAGGCCCACGCGTAGGCGGTGTCCTGCACCGGGATGCCCTCGGTGATGACCACGAGCAGCGGGATCTCCGCGTCGATGGCCTCGATGATGGCGTCCTTGGCGAACTTCGGCGGCACGAAGGCGATCGACACGTCGGCGCCGGTCTCCTTGATGGCCTCGGCGACGGTGCCGAACACCGGCAGCTCGACGTCCGAGCCGTCCTTGGCGGTGTGCGAGACGGTGGTGCCGGCCTTGCGGGCGTTGACGCCGCCGACGACCTGGGTGCCCGCCTTCAGCATCAGCGCGGTGTGCTTGGTGCCCTCACCGCCGGTGATGCCCTGGACGATGACCTTGGAGTCCTTGTTCAGGAAGATAGACATGCTCTCTTGTCCTTACTTGGCCGCAGCCAGTTCGGCGGCCTTGTCGGCGCCTTCGTCCATGGTCTGGGCGAGGGTGACCAGCGGGTGGTTGGCATCGACGAGGATCTGGCGACCCTCCTCGACCTTGTTGCCGTCGAGGCGGACGACCAGCGGCTTGTTCGCCTCCGACCCCAGGATCTCCAGGGCCTTGACGATGCCGTTGGCCACCGCGTCACACGCGGTGATGCCGCCGAACACGTTCACGAACACGCTCTTGACCTGCGCGTCGTTGAGGATCACGTCGAGACCGTTGGCCATCACCTCGGCCGAGGCGCCACCACCGATGTCGAGGAAGTTGGCCGGCTTCACGCCGTTGTGCTTCTCACCGGCGTAGGCGACGACGTCCAGGGTCGACATGACCAGGCCGGCGCCGTTGCCGATGATGCCGACCTCACCGTCGAGCTTGACGTAGTTGAGGTCGTTCTCCTTGGCCTTGAGCTCCAGCGGATCGGTGGCGTCACGATCGGCGAACTCGGCGTGGTCGGGGTGGCGGAAGTCGGCGTTCTCGTCCAGGGTGACCTTGCCGTCCAGCGCCAGGATCTCGCCCTCGGGAGTGCGAACCAGCGGGTTCACCTCGACCAGGGTGGCGTCTTCGCCGACGAAGACCTCCCACAGCTTCTGAATGGTCACCGCGGCGGCGTCCAGCACGTCGGCGGGCAGGTGGCCCTGCTCGGCGATCGAGCGCGCGAAGGCCAGGTCCACACCCTTGACGGCGTCGACCGGCACCTTGGCCAGGCGGTCGGGCTTGGTGGCGGCGACCTCTTCGATCTCCATACCGCCCTCGACCGAGCACATGGCCAGGTAGGTGCGGTTGGCGCGATCGAGCAGGAAGGAGATGTAGTACTCCTCCGCGATGTCCTTGGCCTCGGCGACCAGGATCTTCTTGGTGACGTGGCCCTTGATGTCCAGGCCCAGGATGTTGTTCGCGTGGGTGAAGGCGTCGTCCGGGGTGGCGGCGTACTTCACGCCACCGGCCTTACCGCGGCCACCGACCTTGACCTGCGACTTGATCATCACAGGCTTGCCGATTTCGGTCGCGATGGCACGGGCGTCCTCGGCCGAGTCCGTGACGCGGCCCTCCGACGAAGGCACTCCGTGCTTCACGAAGAGTTCCTTCGCCTGATATTCGAAGAGATCCATGTACTCACCGTCTCGTCTGCGTTGTTGTGACAACGACTTTGTTGGCGGCCCGTCGTCGGAAGCGGGTCGAGTCGGACTCTAATCAGTTCGATGTCGCCGAAATCAGCCGCATACAGCCTAAGTGGCGCAGGTCACGAGCGGGCATCCGCCCGGGCAAAACCGCTGGCCAAGGCTACTGGCGAGTAGCTTGGCGACACGCCGCCAGGTAGGGCGGACGACGGTCCGAATTGCGACATGGGCTACTACGTAGTGTAGTTGTCTGTTCTCACTCGCGTGCCCAGTGGAACGTGAGATATTCCGGCCGCCAGACGTGATCAATGTCACAAGTACCCCCTTATCGAGCGGAGCGCTTGCCCACCTGCAATCGTTTCGTTACCGTCGATGCGGTCGATGTCACAGCCAGATCACAGGCATGACGGGAATACTCGTCACTCGGTCGTGAGGCCCCAGCTGGTAGAACACATCGACAGACCCACCCGGATGAGGCCGCGTACACCGCACCGATCAGGAGGACGGCAGGCTTGTTGCAGCACAGTGCTCCGCAGGTAGCGAGCCGTTCCACCGGCGCACCGCGTCCCGCGTCTTCCGGATCCCCCGCGTTACCCGGTCTCGGAGTCCGCCGATGAGCCACGGTCGCCTACAACCTGGGCATCGGCCACAGTCCGCCCGCCGTTACCGCGGCGACGGAGAATCCCTCGACCAACATCCGTACTTCGGTGGTAACCAATCCTTCGGCGGTTACACCGGTTCCCGTTCCGAGGAGCCCGCGGCCCCGTCCGTGCGCAGTATGCCGGGACGTGCCGACAGCTGGATGTCCGCCGGCCCCGGTGCGGCGGGCGCGACCGTCGTCGGCCTCACCGCGACCACCGGGAATTCCACCGAGAATGCCTGGGGGGCAACCGGTTCGGAGGAATCCGGGGGGTGGCAACCCTGGGGAGCCCAGGCGCAGCCCGGCGGTGACTGGACCGCCGACCCGCAGTGGCCGCGGACCGACGAATGGGCCGCCGCCGACCCCGGTTTCGACGACGGCCGCGGTGTGCACTTCCCCGAGGGCCCCGCCGACCACGACGCCGCCCACTACGACGCCGACCACTACGACGCCGCCGACGAATACGACGAACCGGCCGGCAACGAACCGTTCACCCCGTCCCGGCTGCGCAGCTCCTGGAAGCGTGACAGCGCCGACGCCGACGAGGCCGGCACCGACGCGGAAGCCCCCCGGCGCTTCAGCGGTGCGCACCGCGTGCCGACCCCGCCCGCCGCGCTCAAGGGTCGCGCCGCCGTGGTGGCGGTCGCCGCCGGCGCGGTGGTCGCCGCCGGACAGGCCGGAATGGAATCCGGCAGTCAGCACCACACCGCGACCGCCGACTACGACGCCGCCGGTCAGGTGCACGAAATCGCGGCCCAGGCGGTCAGCACGCAGGCGGGTAATCCGCAGTCGCCGCAGGTTCTCAATGTCGCGCCCGTCGCGGATCTCAGGCAGTTCCAGGACATCCTGCAGCACGGACAGGAATTCGCGGCCGGACTCGCGGCCCAGGAATCGGCGAAACTGCGCCCCCTGTTCTCCAAATTCGCCAACGGCACCTTCACCTCCGGCTTCGGTAGCCGCTGGGGTGTGCAGCACCTGGGTGTCGATATCGCGGCCCCCATCGGTACCCCGATCTACGCGGTGGAGGACGGCGAGGTGATCAGCGCCGGCCCGGCCTCCGGTTTCGGTATGTGGGTTCGCCTGCGGCACGCCGACGGCACCATCACGGTCTACGGCCACGTCGACACCGCCACCGTCTCGGAAGGCCAGCACGTCCTGGCCGGTGACCAGATCGCCACCGTCGGCAACCGCGGCTTCTCCACCGGCCCGCACTGCCACTTCGAGGTGTGGCTCAACGGCCAGGACAAGATCGACCCCCTCCCCTGGCTCGCCTCCCGCGGCATCTCCCTCGGCCCCGAGCGCGACTGAGAAACGTTCGAGCGGTCGATCTTGCGTCATGATCGAAATTCGTACGGTCGGCGCGGACGACTGGCAGTTGTGGCGGCAGGCCAGATTGGCGGCGCTGGCGGGGGCGCCGGAGGCATTCCGGACTCGGCTGGCGGACTGGCAGGGCGACGGAGACCGGGAAGACCGCTGGCGTGCGCGGCTGAGTATTCCCGGGGCGCACGATCTGCTGGCGTTGCGCCACGGCGAACCGGTGGGAATCGCGAGTGGGGTGCCGGAGCCCGATCATGGTGCGGCCCGGGTGATCTCGGTGTGGGTAGACCGATCCGCGCGAGGTTCCGGAGTGGGTGATCTGCTGCTCCGCGATCTCGAGCGTTGGGCTGCCGAGGGCGGCTACACCACTCTGCGGCTCGACGTCTTCACCGACAACGAGCATGCCATCGCGCTGTACCGGCGCAACGGCTTCGAACTCCTACCGGAACGCGACGAGCCCGCGACACCGGACGAACTGACCGACCGCCGGTCGCAGACCCGGGTGGAGCGAGTCATGGTCAAGGCTGTCGCCCCGGCGCTCGGCTGAGGTCGCGGTCCGCTCAGAGTTTGACCAGGGTGCGGCTGTACTGCGGGATCAGGCGGATCTTGCCGGCGGTGCCGAAATCGATGGTGACCGTGGCGAGGGCGCCGAAGCCTTCGGCGGCGACCACGCGGCCGAGACCGTACTTGTCGTCGCTGACACGGTCGCCCACGGCGAGCACCAGGCCGGAGTTGTTGTGCTTGGCGGCGGGCCGGGCGGGGCTGCGGTCGCGCAAGCCGGGGCGCTGCTGAGACCAGCCGTCACCGCGGGTCCAATCGCGTTCCAGGCCGTCGTCCTCGCCGCGGCGGCGGAAACCACGTCCGCCCGACGGCGGAGCCGGTTCCAGCCGCTGCCAATCCATCAGATGTCCCGGAATCTCCTGCAGGAAGCGGGACTCCGGATTCGACACCGCCTGGCCCCAACCGGAGCGCACCACCGCGCGGCTCAGGTACAGCCGTTTGCGGGCGCGGGTGATGCCGACATAGGCCAGGCGCCGCTCCTCCGCCAGTTCGGCCGGATCGCCCAGCGCGCGCATGTGCGGGAACTGGCCGTCCTCCCAGCCGGTCACGAACACCACCGGGAACTCCAGTCCCTTCGCGGTGTGCAGGGTCATCAGGGTGACCACGCCGGAACCCTCGTCCGGGATCTGATCGGTATCGGCCACCAGCGAGACCCGTTCCAGGAACGCCGCCAGGGAACCGGGGTCCGGCTCGCCGTCGGCAGCCTCGGGCAGCAGACCTTCCTCGCGGGCGGCCTCCACATTGTTGCGCGCTTCGGAACTGAATTCCCTTGCCACGCTGACCAATTCGTTGAGATTGTCCAGCCGGGCGCCGTCCTGCGGATCGTCGGAGGCCTCCAACTCGGCGCGATAACCGGTCTTGTCCAGGACCGCCTCGACGACATTGCCCACATCGGGGAATTCGGTGTCGTCGGTGACGCCGGCGGCGCGGATCTCGTCGAGCAGATCGAGGAAGCCGGCGATCGCGCGCTGGGCGCGGGTGTTCAGCAGCGCCACTTTGCCGTCGGCGGCATCGCGCAGCGCGGCCGCGAAGCCGATGTCGCGCTGTTCGGCGTGCACCGCCACACACGCCTCGGCGCGGTCACCGATCCCCCGGCGCGGCGTGTTGAGAATGCGGCGCAGGCTCACCGCGTCGTCGGGGTTCTCCAGCACGCGCAGGTAGGCGACCACATCGCGAACCTCCTTGCGCTCGTAGAACCGGACGCCGCCGACCACCTTGTAGGGCAGGCCCATGCGGATGAAGATCTCTTCCAGCGCCCGCGAGTTGTTGTTGGTGCGGTAGAACACCGCGACATCGCCGTAGTTGTAGTCGCCCTGGTCGACCAGCCGGTCGATCTCGCGCGCGACGAACGACGCCTCGTCGTGTTCGTTGTCGGCGACGTAGCCGACGATCAGATCGCCCTCACCGGAATCGGTCCACAACTTCTTGTCGCGCCGATTCTCGTTGCGGGAGATGAGCGCGTTGGCGGCCGAGAGAATGTGCTGCGTGGAGCGGTAGTTCTGTTCCAGCAGAATCGTTTCCGCGTCCGGGAAATCGCGCTCGAATTCCTCGATATTGCGAATGGTCGCCCCGCGGAACGCGTAGATGGACTGGTCGGCGTCACCGACCACGCACAGCTCGCTGGGCGGCACCGCGTCGCCGCGGCGTGCCGGGCTGAATTCCGGATCGGCCGCCTCGGCCCCGGCGTCGGCGTCGTCGAGTTCGTCGGCCGCCGGTCGCACATGATGGCCGACCAGTTCGCGCACCAGCACGTACTGGGCGTGGTTGGTGTCCTGGTACTCGTCGACCAGCACATGCCGGAAGCGGCGGCGGTAGTACTCGGCGACCTGCGGGTGGCTCTGCAGGAGCGCGACCGTCTCGCCGATCAGATCGTCGAAGTCGAAGGCGTTGGCCGCGCGCAGCCGCCGCTGATATTCGGTGTAGACCCGGGCGACGATGCCGGGCAGTTCCGTCTCGTCGGATTCCGCGTCCGCCGTGGCCGTTTCGGGGTCGATCAGCTCGTTCTTCAGATTGGAGATGGCGGTCGCGAGCAGTCGCGGCGAATACTTCTTCGGATCCAGATTCTGGTCGCGAATGATCATCGCCAGCAGGCGGCGCGAATCGTCGGCGTCGTAGATGGAGAAGTTGGAGTTCAACGCGCCGGGCAGCAGATTCGCCTGCATCCGCAGGATGCGCACACAGGAGGAGTGGAAGGTCGACACCCACATGGCGGCGGCGCGCGGACCGACCAGGTCCGTCACGCGCTCGCGCATCTCCGCGGCGGCCTTGTTGGTGAACGTGATGGCCAGGATCTGCCCGGGTGTGACGCCGCGTTCGGCCAGCAGATAGGCGATGCGCCGGGTGAGTACGGCGGTTTTCCCGGAGCCGGCGCCGGCCACGATCAGCAGGGGCGAACCCGCGTGCACAACCGCCGCCCGCTGCTGCGGATTCAGGCCCTCGAGCAGGCGCTGCGCCTGCTGATCGGCCTGCGCGGACCTGTCCGCACCTCGCGTTGCCGCCGTACCCACCGTTGCCGTCCCCGCCGCTGTTCCCGCCACCGTCGTCTCCATCGTCCATCCACGCTACCGGCGGCCACCGACATGCTGTAGTCCGGCGCGATCTCAGCGCATTCTCACCGACGAGAACTTTGCCTCACTTGCCCCACGTGGCAGACTGGCCACATGACCAGCGCGCTCACGACCTCTGCTGTTCAGGCGTACGAAGGTATTCGTGGTCGCCGATTTCGCACGTGAGCGCATACTCGACGGGGGACAATTCAAGGCCGAACAGGTCTGTTTCACGGTGGAGGAATCAGATCGGTAACGGGGCAGGGCCGCACGCCGATCGAAGTTCTGACACGAGGAGAAGAAAGTATGAGCACCTCTACTGAGCCGATTGATCAGCCCGCGACCGGTTCCGATGCGACGTTGCCGAGTAGTGAGGCGGAGATCGAGAAGCTCCGCAAGGAGATCGATCGCCTCGACGCCGAGATTCTCGCGGCCATCAAGCGGCGCACCGAGGTCTCGCGCATCATCGGCCGCACCCGTATGGCCAACGGTGGCCCGCGCCTGGTGCACTCGCGCGAGATGAAGGTGCTCGAGCGCTTCAGCGAACTGGGTCAGGAAGGTCACACGCTGGCCATGCTGCTGCTCCGCCTCGGCCGCGGCCGCCTCGGCCACTGAGTTACCGCCGCCTCGGCCACTGAGCTACAACCCACCGAGACCACGCGGCGATCGTCTCGACGAACTCCGCGACCCCAGGCCGCCCCGGGTGCCGATCCCCCGGGGCGGTCGTTTCGTATCCGGGGACTACCGGGTCAGGGCAGGGCGATGTACTTCGTCGACAGATACTCCTCGATCCCCTCGAAGCCGCCCTCGCGCCCGAATCCGGAGGCCTTCACCCCGCCGAACGGCGCCGCCGGATCGGAGATGACGCCGCGGTTGATGCCGACCATGCCGCTCTCCAGCCGCTCCGCGATCCGCAGCGCACGATCCAGATCGCGGGTGTAAACGTAAGCGACCAAACCGAATTCGGTGTCATTTGCGGCGGCGAGGCCCTGCTCCTCGGTATCGAATCCGACGATCGGCGCGACCGGTCCGAACACCTCTTCGCTGAGGATCCGGGCCTGCTCGGGCACCTCGCACAGCACGGTCGCCGGGTAGTAGTACCCGGTCCCGCCGGGCGCCTTCCCGCCGATACGCACCTCGGCGCCGCGTTCCACGGCGTCCTCGACCAGTTCGCTGACGGTGTCGAGCTGGTCCTGGTTGATCAGCGGGCCGAGGGTGGTCGACGGGTCGTCACCGGGGCCGAGTTTCACCTCCTGCATGGCGGCGACCAGTTTGTCGGTGAATTCCGCGCGCACCGAGTTGTGCACGTGGAACCGGTTGGCGGCGGTACACGCCTCGCCGCCGTTGCGCAGCTTCGCCAGCATCGCGCCCTGCACCGCGGCGTCGATGTCGGCGTCGTCGAAGACCACGAACGGCGCGTTGCCGCCCAATTCCATCGAGGTGCGCAGCAGGCCGTTCGCGGACTTCTCCACGAGTTTCTTGCCGACCCCGGTCGAGCCGGTGAAGGTGAGTTTGCGCAGCCGCGGATCGTTGATCAGCGGCTCGGTGACCGCACCGGAATGGCTGGAGGTGATCACCGACAGCACCCCATCCGGCAGCCCGGCCTCACTGCAGAGTTTCGCCAGCAGCAGCATGGTCAGTGGTGTGGCCGAGGCGGGCTTGACGATCATCGTGCAGCCGGCGGCCAGGGCCGGGCCGATCTTGCGGGTGCCCATCGCGAGCGGGAAATTCCAGGGTGTGATGGCCAGGCACGGCCCGACCGGCTGTTTGTGGACGACGATGCGGCCGGTCCCGGTGGGCGCGGTCTGGTAGCGGCCGTGTACCCGGACCGCTTCCTCGCTGAACCAGCGGAAGAATTCGGCGCCGTAGCGCACCTCGTTGCGACTCTCCGGCAGCGCCTTACCCATTTCCAGGGTCATCAGCAGGGCGAAGTCCTCGGTGCGCTCGACGATCCGCTCGTAGACCGCGCGCAGGATCTCGCCGCGTTCGCGGGCCGGGGTGGTGGCCCAGCTGTCCTGTGCGGCGACGGCCGCGTCGAGGGCGCGCACGGCGTCCTCGGGCGTGGCGTCGGCGACGTGTGCGAGGGGCTCTCCGGTCGCCGGATTCTCGACCGCGAAGGTGGCGCCACCGGTGGCATCCACCGGCCCGCCGATCCAGAGTTGAGTGGGGACGGATTCGAGTAACTCGGTTTGCGACACCATGTGCTCAGGGTAGGCCGCGGTGGAGGCGAGCGCGGGCAACTGCCAGGTCGGCTGTG
>NZ_BAFW01000221.1 GCF_000308535.1 Nocardia cerradoensis NBRC 101014
GTTGTTGTCGTCCGAGCGTGTGGCGAGGGTGCCGACCGCACCGCCGATACCGCCCGCGACGAGCGCCAGCACGACGGCGCCGGCGAGCAGGCCCGCGCGGCCGCGGCGGCGCGGAGTCCCGGCGTAGGCGCCGGTGGGATCGGCACCCGGACCCGCGGGATACGGGTCACCGGCGCGGTGCTCGCCGGCGACGTAGGGCGTGCCGGAGGAGGGCGAGCCGGGCTGCTGATAGCCCTGGCCCGAGGTGTGGCCCGAGGCGTACGGGTTGTACGGCGGCATCGGCGCGGTGTGACCGGCCGCGGGATCGGCGGCGAACCCCGGATGCTGCCCCGGTCCGTACCCCTGCCCCGGTCGGTCGGGCCCGCCCTGCTGACTCGTGAACTGCTCGGTCCGATGCTCGCCGGACGCGTGCTCACCGGGCGGTACCTGCGGGCCCCCACTCGGCCCGGCCGGTCCCGATCCGTGCGATTGCGCGCCTGGGTCGGCCCCACCGGCCTGCGACGACGGCCCTGCCCACTGCGACGGTTGCCCCCACCCGCGCGAGGCGTTACCGGCATCCCCCTCCTGCGACGGGGTTCCGGAAGCTGCCGGCGGCGGGGTCGGCTCGGCCCCTCCCGACTGGGGAGTCGAACCGGTCGGCTCGTCGCGCCTGTCCCTCGAATCCTCGGTCATATTTCTCGTTTCTCCTCGAGTCTGTCGCCCAGCCTGGTGACAGCGACTGAGAGCGGACTGAGACCGTGCTTTCAGTTCTCCGTGACTCCGTGCCGTATCCGGGTTTCCGCGGGAGCGGGACGCCGCACGGTCACAGCTTATGGGGCGCTCCGGCGCGCGGCCGGCGATTCCGGCTCGCCGGTGATCACGCCCGGCGCTCCCCGGCGACCGGCGGTTCGCCGGGAAGGACGATGCGCACCAGCGTGCCGCCACGCTCGGAGGTGTCCACGGTGATGGTGCCGCCGTGTTTGGACACCACCTGTTTGACGATCGCCAGACCCAGCCCGGATCCGGGCATCGATCGCGACGCCGTGGTGCGGTAGAAGCGTTCGAAGACCAGTTCCCGTTCCTCCGGCGGAATACCCGGCCCGGCATCGTCGATGGCGATCTCCATGAGCCCGGGCCCGGTTTCGCGCATGGTCAGGATGACCTGCGCCTCCGGCGGGCTCCACTTCGCGGCATTGTCGAGCACGTTGAGGATGGCCCGCTCCAGTCCGGCGTCGTGGCCGTAGACGAACCACGGCCGCAGCCGCGCCGAGAATTCGACGTCCACGCGCCGCCGCCGCACCCGTTCCAGCGCGCGCTCGGCGACCTCGCCGAGATCGACCCGCTCGTAGACGGTTTCGGGCGCGTCCTCGCGGGCCAGGTCCACCAGGTCTCCCACCAGCGTGGACAGCTCCTCGATCTGGGCGATCACATCCGCGCGCAGCCCGGCCATGTCCTCCTCGGGAATCGGCGGCGCGTCCGGTCGCGAGGAGGCGATGAGCAGTTCCATATTGGTGCGCAGCGAGGTCAGCGGGGTGCGCAGTTCGTGTCCGGCGTCGGCCACCAGCCGCCGCTGCCGATCGCGAGATTCGGCCAGCGCCCGCAACATCAGATTGAAACTCTCGGTGAGCCGCGCCAGTTCGTCGTCACCGGTGACCGGAATCGGCGCCAGATCGTCGGTGCGCGCGACGCGTTCGGTGGCCGCGGTCAATCGCGCGATGGGCCGCAACCCCGTTCGCCCGACCGTCGCACCCGCGGCTCCGGCGACCAGCACGCCACACCCGCCGATCGTGAACAGCAGCCACGCGAGCCGATCGAGCACTTCGCGGGTGGGTTCCAGCGATCGCGAGATGACCAGCGTGGCACCGGATTTCGTGCGCCGGGCGAGCACGCGCTGATTGTTCGCGGTCCGCAGCGAGACATCGGCCTTACCGTGCGCCACCGCCATCTCGGCCGGGCCGATCGGCGGATCCATCGGCTGCGGCGGGGCATAGGGCACATCGACGTCGGGATAGATCAGCGCGATGCCGATATCGTTGGAGTACAGGCTGCTGAACATGATGATCGCCTGAAATCCCTGCAGGTCGATGTTGTTCTTGACCATCACCTCCGAGCGGCTGCGCAACTGACTGTCCACATCGGCGTACAGAGCGCGGGCGACCAGTGCGTAGGCGGCGATCGAGGTCACCGCGACGGCGATGGCCACCACCGAGGCGGCCAGCAGCGTCACCCGCCAGCGCAGCGACACCGATCGGGTCAGCGGCATGGGCGGGCGCATTTCGTGCGGATCGGGACGCGGCCCCAGCCGGGCCACGCGATCGGGACGGCCACCGTGCCCCGGATGAGCTCTTGCCACGACGACCCGGCCTACGGGGGAGTCTCGCGCAGCACGTAACCCACCCCGCGCACGGTGTGGATCAATCGCGGCTCCCCCTCGGCCTCGGTTTTGCGGCGCAGATAGCCGATATAGACCTCGAGCGCATTACCGGAGGTGGGAAAGTCGTAGCCCCAGACCTCCTCCAGAATGCGGCTGCGCGTCAACACCCGGCGCGGATTCGCCATCAGCATTTCCAGCAGCGAGAATTCGGTGCGGGTCAGGCTGATGGCGCGCTCGCCGCGCGATACCTCGCGCGTCACCGGATCCAGGGACAGATCCGCGAAACGCATCGTCTCCGAGGAATCGGTGGCCGGGTCGGCGGTGGTGCGGCGCAACAGCGCGCGCAAACGCGCCAGCAATTCCTCGAGCGCGAACGGTTTGGGCAGATAGTCGTCGGCGCCGGCGTCGAGCCCGGCCACTCGCTCCGACACCGAATCCCGGGCGGTGAGTACGAGAATCGGCAGATCATCACCGGTGCTGCGCAGGCGGCGGCATACCTCCAGGCCGTCCAGCCGCGGCATCATCACATCGAGCACCAATGCATCGGGCCGGGACGCGCTGACCTTCTCCAAGGCGTCGACGCCGTCGACCGCCAGCTCGACGGAATATCCATTGAAGGTGAGCGACCGGCGCAGCGACTCGCGCACCGCGCGATCATCGTCGACTACCAGAATGCGCATGGCCTCCAGTTTGACCGGATCGACTGAGAGCCGACTGAGAACCGACCATTCGACACGCCGCACATCCACAACAGGTGACCTGCGGAATCATCGAAAATAGTTCCGGGAAGTATGTGTTGCACACGAAAGTTGTTGCGCCGAGCCGATTTAGACCGTTGTCGCTGGACCCCTCCAAATTGCCGCGAACGTGTTCTCGCGGTATGTTGCCTGCGGTAAAAGTAAACCTCTAGTTGGTTCTCAACCCGTTGGACCCGAACGGCCAGACGCGGGCGGCGGCCGGAACCCGGGGCACGTGCGCGAGCGGAGGCGACGGAAGCGGGATGGGCACTGCACCGCGGCCATGGCAGAGGAGTCTGTCCAATCTGTCCGTGACCAGCAAGGTCGGCATCGTGCTACTGCTGCCGGTCGTGCTGGCATCGGCATTCGCCGTTCTTCGAATCAAGGACGAACTCGGCACCATCTCACAGCTGAACACGGCCAGTGAGCAGGCGCGGATCATTCGGCCGACCCTCGACTTCGGTTCGGCGGCCAACAATCTCGCCGTCACCCTCGGCAACGGCGAGCACGTTCCGCAGTCGGCGCTGGACCAGGCCGCGGCCCGGTTCGACCAGGCCGCGGCGGATCTGCAGACGGCGCTACAGAATTCGGCGGCCGACAAGCGCGTCGCCACCGAACTCACCGAGGCGCTGGCGGCCGGGCGCACCCTGCGCAACAGCCTGCACGGCGGTGCGCCACAGGAGGTCGTCAAACAGGCGAGCGAGGTGAACGGCCACGTCAGCAACGCCGTCTCGTCACTGGCGACGCCGAAGGAAACCACCCTCGAGCGTTATTACGTGCAGATGGGTGTCATCGCGATCGCCCGCCAGATGTTCACCCAGCAGCAGCTGGCGCTGGAGAGCGGCGAGATCGGCAACAACCCGGCCGTGCTGGCCCAGGTCCTGACGGCCACCGGCGCCGAGCTGACCATGATCAACCAGTACGCGGTCGTGCAGCCGGAGTCGGCGCTGAAGCCGGATGTACTGCTGGGCGCGCTGCAGACGCGCATCGCGGCGATGAGCCAGAACGCGGTCGAGCCGATCAACGTGCCCGGTGTCGTGCAGTCGCTGCAGACCAGTACCGACACCTACAACGAGGCCACCAATCATCTGGTCGACCTGATCGACTCCGGACTGTCGGATCGCTCGGTCGACGCGCGCGGCACGGTCCTGCGCGATGTGGCGCTGGTGGTCGTGACCCTGCTGGCCGGTCTGGCCCTGGCGCTGGCGGTCGCCCGCTCGCTGGTCGTCCCGATTCGCCGCCTGCGCCGCGATTCGCTGCAGGTCGCCCACACCGACCTGCCCGCCGAACTCGCGGTCGTGCGCGGCGGCGGTGCGACCCCGGAGATCGTCCCGGTCGACGTGCAGACCACCGAGGAGATCGGTCAGCTGGCCCGAGCGGTCGACGACATGCACCGCCAGGCGTTGTTCCTCGCCGCCGAGCAGGCCCGTTTGCGCCTGCAGATCAGCAATATGTTCGAAACGCTCTCGCGGCGCAGCCAATCGCTGGTCGAACAGCAGCTGTCGCTGATCGAGGATCTGGAACGCGACGAGGACGACTCCGATCGCCTGCAGAGCCTGTTCCGCCTCGACCACCTCGCCACCCGCATGCGCCGCAACGGCGACAACCTGCTGGTGCTGGCCGGCACCGCGCTGCGCCGCGGACATCTGCCGCCGGTGCCGCTGTCGGACATGCTGTGGAGTGCGGTCTCCCAGGTCGAGGATTATCAGCGCGTCGAAATCGGTTCGGTGCCCGACGGTATCGTCGCCGGTGAGCCCGCCGTCGACATCGAACACCTGCTGGCCGAACTGATCGACAACTCGCTGCGCTACTCGCCGCCGAATACGCCGGTGGCGGTCTCGGTATCGCGCGCGGTGGACGGCGGATATCTGATCGAGATCACCGACCGCGGACTCGGCATGTCCGCCGACGATATGCGCGCGATCAACGAACGCCTGGCCTCCGGTGGTGAGGTCACCATCGAAACCGCCCGTCGCATGGGTCTTTTCGTGGTCGGGCGGCTGGCGGCACGGCACACCATCACGGTCAGCCTGCGCCGCACCTCCACGATGGCACAGCAGCCGGGTATCACGGCCAGTGTGCATCTACCGGGTGCGCTGGTCTCGCCCACCGAGGCCGTGGTCCCGCCGGCCATCTCGACGTTCACCACACCGATCGCGGACTTCTCCTCCCCGGTCACCGAATTTCCCGCTCCCGGCCGCACACTCACCGCGGTGCCCAATCCGCCGGAGCGGTTCGGGGAGACGTCGGAGCCGGCCCGCTTCACCAGCGCCGGACTGCCGCAGCGCCGCCCGTCCGGCCAGTCGGATTCCGAATCCGCGGCGCCGGTCACCCGGCTCACCCCGTTGCCGGACGCCACCGAGAACGACAACCGCGCACCGGAACCGCTCGACGACGGTGTACTGCGCGGCGCCGACACCGGACGCGAGAACGCCGTCCACGACGAGCGCGCCGAGGAGAATCACCGCGACGAACGCGACGACGCCGAGGAGGCCGAAAGCGCGAGTCGCGGCGAGAATTTCGGCCCGGCCTCCGATCCGTGGAACCCGGTGACCGACCGCGATCTGGAACAGATCGTGCCGCCCCGGCGTCCCGCCCCGGCCGATCCACGGCCGCAACCCCAGCCGCAGCCCATCGATATCTGGGCCGAAACGGCGATCATGGCCCCGGCACAGCGCACCCCGGACCGCGAACCGGCGCCGCTGTCCCGCCACGGCGCGACTCTCGCGCCACCCCGGCCCGATGCCTATCAGCACGACGCTCCTCAGCAGGATGCTCAGGCGCCGGCCAAACCGGAATCCCCCACACCGATCTATCAGCGCATGGTGTCCGAATGGCTGGTCGAACCGTCCTCGAACGCGCCGACCGGCGCCTGGTCGTCTCCCGCCGACGAGGGCTGGGCGGCGGCCGCGGACGCCAGCACCCCGACCGCGACCACCCGTACCACGGGTGGCCTGCCCATCCGCCGGCCCGGTGCGCAGCTGGTGCCCGGTGGAGTGACGCAGGACGATGCCGTCGAGGCCCGGGATCCGGAGGAAATCCGCAACAACTTGTCCAGGCATCTGAGCGGCGTCCGCAGCGGACGCGTCAGCGTCCGAGACAACACGGCCCAGTACGACCCGGCCGATGCGGCCCGGTTCGACACGGACCAGCGGAACAACGCTCAGCAGAACGACGGAGGCTTTGCATGACCGACACTGCGCAGAACAGTACGGACGAGAATTTGAACTGGCTCGTCACCCGTTTCACCAGAGAGGTGCCTGGAGTCTCGCACGCGGTGCTCGTCTCGGCCGACGGCCTGCTCCAGGCGACCAGTCCGCACCTGCCGTCCGATCGGGCCGAACAGCTCTCCGCGGTGACCGCCGGACTGGCGAGTCTGTCGGCGGGGGCTGCGCAATTGTTCAACGGCGGCAAGGTGATGCAGTCGATCGTCGACATGCAGCGCGGCTATCTGCTGGTGATGAGTGTCGGCAACGGCTCGCATCTGGCGGTACTGGCCAACAAGCAGCACGACATCGGCCGCATCGGTTACGAGATGGCCCTGCTCGTCGATCGAGTCGGATCGGTCGTGCAAGCCACGGCCCGTTCGGCGGTCTGACGATTGCGATGTCCAGCTCGTTCGGAGCCGGGTCCGGCCGGCCAACCACTCGCGTCCGTCCTTATGCGCTGACCGCTGGGCGCACCGAACCCGCGGTCGAACTGCCTCTCGAGGCGGTCGTGGAAACACTGCCCTACGCCAATCAATTCGATTGGCCCGCAGGCGATATTCGAACAGATATTCTGCGTCTGGGCGCGGGGCGGCTCTCGGTCGCCGAAATCGCCGCCCATCTGCAACGTCCCCTGGGCATGATCCGGGTGGTGATCGGCGACCTGGTGGTGGCCGGCACACTGCGGGTGCACACCACGCTCAGCGAGGACGCCACATTCGACGAGCGGCGATCGCTGATGGAGAGGACCCTGCGTGGACTCCGTGCCCTTTGACACCGCGGCACCGCCCCCGCACACCGGGGCACCCTCAACGGCCGAGCGGTATCCGCCCGCGCCGCAACCCGATTCCGCGCAGATCGGACCGCTCGGAGCCAATTCCCCGGGCTCGCACCCGCAACCGCCGCTTCCATACCAGAATCCCCCCATGCACTTTCAGAACTCGACGGCTCCGATGCCGCCCCACCCGGAGCTCGACAGCCGCACCGCCTCGACCAAAATCGTGGTCGCGGGCGGGTTCGGCGCCGGGAAGACCACCTTCGTCGGCGCGGTCTCGGAGATCGTGCCGCTGCGCACCGAGGCCATGGTGACCGGCGTATCCGACGGCATCGACGACCTGTCCGCCACCCCGGGCAAGGAAACCACCACGGTGGCCATGGATTTCGGCCGCATCATCCTGCCCGGCAACCTGACGCTGTACCTGTTCGGCACGCCCGGGCAGCGCCGGTTCTGGTTCATGTGGGACGACCTGATCCGCGGTGCCATCGGCGCCGTCGTGCTGGTCGACACGCGCCGGATCGAGGACAGCTTCGCCGCGGTCGACTTCTTCGAGGCGCGCGGGCTGCCGTTCCTGGTGGCGGTCAACAGGTTTCCGAGCGCACCGCGGTTCCCGGTCGCCGAACTCCGGGAGGCGCTGTCGATCCGCGAGGGCGTGCCGGTGGTCGATATCGACGCCCGGGACGCCGGTGAGGTTCGGCGGGCGCTCGCCGCGGTCACCGAATACGCGATTCAGCGGTTGACCGCCACCCACGCGACGGTGGGACAGAGCTGAGCGGTGCGAGCTGAGGGGAAGCGATGAACTACTTCACCATGGGGTACTGGGTGCTGGGCCTGGCACTCGGGGTTTCCGCGGCCGGCGCGGTCGTCGGACTGGCCTGTGTTCGCCAGTCGACGCTCTCGGTCACCGCGCGGTTCCGGATGGTGTGGCTCACCGCGGCGGCAGTGTCCATCGGCGGTGTCGGCACCTGGCTCGCGGTGTATGTCACCATGCTCGGCGTCGGGGTGTCGTCCGGTGAGATCCGCTACGACATCGCCCGGATGGTCGTGGCGACGGCCGTCGCGGTGGCTGCGGTCCTGGCCGGTCTGGTGATCACGGGCAAGGTGAGCACGCTGGTACGGGTGATCAGCGGCGGCGTGGTGATGGGCCTCGGCATCGGCATCATGCACCTGCTCGCCATGGGGGCGATCCGCGTGCAGGGATCGGTCGACGTGAACATCTGGATGTCGCTGAGCGCGGGGGCGCTGGCCGTCGCGGCCTCGATCGGTGTGCTGTGGGCCACCACCCGTTTCCAGGCGATGCTGCCGCTGGCCGGGGCGGCCGCGCTGTATGCGCTGGCGGTCACCGCGATCCACTACCTCGGCCAGGCCGGGGTGCACGTACATCTCGACACCGCGGTCGGCCAGCCCGACGGCGACGATCTGTTCACCCTCTTCGTGCCGGTGTTCGTGGTGGGGACGCTGTCGCTGGCGGTACCGATCACCGCGGTGCTGGTCGCCCCCGACCGCACCGGAACAACCCGCTCGCGGCAGTTGGCACAGGCCGCGAATCCCCCTGCCGGACAGACCGCTTCGCCGGCCGGCAAGGCTCGATCGGCGGGTCGGGCACCGCAGCCGGTGAGCTGAGCGGATGCGCGGCGGTCGGGCCGCGCACAGACGAGAATCGGGGCGGGCCGCACGGCCCGCCCCGATCGCGTTGCGCTACTGGTGATTACGACTCGGCGGGCGCGTTGATCCGGTTGAAGTACTCGATCGCGACGAGCACGCCGGAGATACCGCCGACGCCGACCAGACCGGCCGCGGCACCCAGCGGGGCGCCCAGGGCGGCACCGGTCAGGCAGCCGCCGATCCAGCCCGGAACGACCAGGAACGGGGTGCCGAGGACGGCACCGAGCGCACAACCGCCGGCCAGGCCGATCGCGGTGCCGACGAGGGTGCCGATGCTGGTGGCGATACCGAGTTCGTTGATCGCGCTCTGGTTGGCCGCGTCGAGATCCGAACGGCTGGCCACATCGTGCAGCATCGGCGCCGGGTGGGCGGCGGCGCGGTCGGTGCTCGGCACCAGGGTGGCCTGGTTACCGTCGATCTGCGCGGCGATCGGGTACTCCAGACCGTCGTGCTGATAGCTCAGCGGAAATCCGGCTACCACCTTGCCCTGGTTGTCGCGGACCTGGAACTCGTTGCCTTCGGTCGTCAGCGATCCGGCGTCGGTCTTCACCACGACGGATTTGTCGACAACGTTTGCCGTGTAATGAATATCGGGGTTGGCGGCCGGAGCGGGGGCTGCGAATGCGGTGCCTGTGGAGATCCCAAGAGCAGCGATGACCAGAGCCGATGTTGCGGCGAACTTCCTGAGCTTCATTCCCTCATACACTTTCTTCAGCAGTTTGCGGCGCCGATACCCTGGCGCCTGAGCTCGAAATCGAAACCCTTAGACAGGCTGTCGTGCACCCATTACGAACACGTAACAAAGGCCGTTAATAAGCCGCCAAGAAGATGCCAGGAATGTTAAGAAACTGAAAATTCGGACATTTTCGGGTCGGTGAGCACGGGTCGGCAAATATGCAGCCGCCCGCGCACCGACATCTCGCACCCCGATACGCGACACCCGCCGACCGCCCGGCAGCCGCACGGAAACCGCCGCCGGGCGGCGCCGCCGGCGCACACGGGAGCGGCTCCGCGAATTACAGTGTGGAGCAGGCATTTCGGCCCGCGGCGGGAGCGATGAGAGAGGTACCGGATGTGACTCCGGAGCAGGAAGCGATATTGCGCGATGTACAGGTGCAGCTACGCGGTCCCGGTTTGGCGGGCTGGCCCCAGCTGGGCGACGACGGCACGGACGGCGGCCCCATATCGGAACGGACGGTCGTCGAGGCGCTGGGCGCCGCCCTGCGGCAGATCGCCGAACTGCGCACCGAGATCGCCGACCTGGAGACGACCGTGCTGGAACTGACCCGCCAGGCGCCGCCGGTGGCCGAACTGCCGTGGCCGCTGTCGCTGGCGGCCGCCCTGCTGGAGAATCCGGCGGCGGTGATCGGCGAGCAGATCGCGCGCTGGGAGTCGTTGCTCGAGGCGTTGCGACCGAAGCCGGACGATGCGCCACAGCCCGGGCAGCGAGCGTTGGAAGCGCCGCGGTCCCCGGCGCGACATGAGTGAACGGGCCCGAAAGTGGCGATGAGCGGGCTCTCCCGTTACCAGGAGAACCCGCCCTCAGCCACGAGGGTACCGGGGGCGCCTCAGGAAAACAGCGTTTCCGACGGACTTTTTCCGGCACCAAAAACCAACCAGCAGTTGGCAATTCAGATTCCAGCTACTGACTCGCAAGCACAGTAACACCGATTGCCCTGCTGACTCCGATTTATTTGATAACCAGTTGGTCGCTCGATTCAGGCAAACGCCACATATTGTCGGCGACCGAAACCCATGTCCTATAGCCGGGCCGGGTCGATCAGGCCACGTCGGACGGCGGTGACCAATCGGCGCGGGATCTTGTGGACGACACCATCGACCCTGACCGGCACCAGGTCGGGAGGAGTCGCCTTCCAGTTCGAACGCCGGCTGTGGGTATTGGCGCGCGACAGTCGCCGCTTCGGCACCGCCATCTCAGTTCTCCCCTCGCACGGAACCGGGACGCGGTGTGCGCCTGCCGTATTTGCGTTCGAATTTCTCCACCCGGCCCTGAGTGTCGAGGACGCGATGCGCCCCGGTCCAGAACGGGTGGGAGTCCGCGGTGACGTCGACGGTGATCAGCGGATAGCTGTTGCCGTCGGACCATTCGACGGTGCGGGTGCTCGTCGCCGTCGATCGGGTGAGGAAGCGTTTGCCGGTGCTGACATCTTCGAAGACCACCGGGTGGTACTCCGGATGGATCCCTGATTTCATCGTCCTACCTTTCGTTCGGCCGGGATTCGACACCACGGCCGCCTGAGTTGTCGGATTCGGTTGTCTCGCAGGGGTCCTCGTGGAACTCGCCGAACGGATCGTCCCAGTGCGCGACCAGATCCGGCGCGTTGCGCAGCAGGATCATCTCGGCCTCGTCGAGCAGCGCCCAGTGCAGCGCGGTGCGGATGTCGTCCGGATTCGCACCGCAGGTGAGGATCACCAGCGAGATGTCGCGATCGCCGAAATCCTCGTCCCAGCGCAGCGCCGCCAGCGCCCGCCGATCGGGGTCGGCCGATTCCCGTTCCGCGGGACTCATGGCCGCCAGCCAGGTTCCGGCGTCACCGACCCGCACTCCCCCGCCGGCGGATTCCAGCCACACCACGCGTTCGGGTTGAGTCGCCAGCCAGATCCGCCCGCGTGCGGTGACCACGCCGTCGAACAGCACATCCATCGCTTCGTGCAGACGGGTCGGATGGAACGGGCGATCGGTGGCGAATTCGATCAACGCCACATCGTTCTCCTCCGCCAGCGGCGGCCGGCCGCGCAACAACGGTGCGTGCGCGTCGAAGATGCGGCCGCGCCGGGAATCGGCCGGAATGCGGTCGAGCAGCATCTCGATGCGCGCCGCGGCGATATCCCGTCCGTCGCCGGCCCAGATCGACGGAGCCCGGGGCACCAGCCGATCCACGACCGATCGCAGCACCTCGCGTTCACCATCGCCCACCTGGTCCGTACCGAAAACCACGAGCGCGTCGGCGAATTCGACCTGTCCGACGGCGAGCTGCGCCACCGTCCGGTCGTCGTCGCCGGGGCCGCCCGCCCGTTCGTCGATCGTCTCGTCGCTCAGCGCGTCCGGCAGCCAGCTGCGCGCGTCGAGCCCGGTCACGACCGCCTCGATGCGCACGTCACGGGCGGCGGGCCCGTCGACGCGACCCACCAGGTCGACCACGGGCACGGTGCCGATCGCATGACACACGGCTTCCGCCTCGAAGGCCGGATCGAGCGCGATCACGATGCGGTGCACCGAATCTCGTGCCGCCAACCGGCACAGCAGCGGCAGCAGATCGGCGCGCAGCGTGCAGGAGACGCAGCCGTGCGCGAGTTCGTGCACGCTCGCCGTCTCCCGGCCGTCGAGGTGCACCCGGCGGCGCACCACACCTTCGGACAGCGAGCTCAGATCGTGTCGCACGACGACGGTGCCCGGCGCCGAGCCCAGCAGTCGCGCCAGGTGATCCATACCGTCCGCGACCGGCCCCTGGAAGCCCGCCAGCAGCACGACGGGCGTGCGGCGGTCGGGATGTGACAGCACCGGAACCCCTTTCGATAATGATTTTCATTTGCTCCAGCCACACGGTACAGTCTGCGGCGACCGTTGTCGAAAATGATTTTCAGAAAGGAGCCCCATGTCGGCCCACTGCCAGGTCACCGGTCGCAAGCCGGGCTTCGGTAAGTCCGTCTCGCACTCCCACGTCCGGACCAACCGGCGCTGGGACCCGAACATCCAGCGCAAGACCTACTTCCTGCCCAGCGAGGGCCGGCGCATCACACTGCACGTCTCGGCCAAGGGCATCAAGACCATCGACCGCGACGGGATCGAAGCGGTCGTGGCCCGTATCCGTGCGCGCGGCGGGAACGACGGGCCCGGAGGCGGCAGCCCGCCTAACCGCGGAGGGACCCGCGGACGCCGCAGCAAGCGCAGGGAGAAGGTCTGATGGCGCGCAGCAACGAGATTCGGCCCATCGTGAAACTGCGGTCGACAGCCGGCACCGGCTACACCTACGTCACCCGCAAGAACCGCCGCAACGACCCCGACCGCATGGTGCTGCGCAAATACGATCCGCTGCTGCGCCGGCACGTCGACTTCCGCGAGGAGCGGTGATGGCGAAGAAATCCAAGATCGCACGCAACGAGCAACGCCGCGCCGTCGTGGCCCGCTACGCCGAACGCCGGGCCGAGCTCAAAGAGCTGATCCGCGATCCGGCCACCGCCGACGATCGCCGGGCGGCAGCACAGCTCGCGCTGCAGCGACTGCCGCGCGACGCCAGTCCGGTACGATTGCGCAATCGGGACGCCACCGATGGCCGCCCCCGCGGTCATCTCCGCAAGTTCGGACTATCCCGGGTACGTGTGCGCGAGCTGGCCCACCGGGGGGAGCTGCCCGGTGTACACAAATCGAGTTGGTAGACCATCGCAGATCTCGTCGGAAGGAACCGGCAGGAGCGGTCGGGGCGCCCGCGCGACAGCGTAGGACCAGAGCTCACGCCGAGAAAGGATGGCCCACATGGCAGTCAAGCGAGCACCGTCGAAGCGGATCCGCGCCGAACAGGCCCGGCGGCCCAAGAAGAATCCGCTGATCGCGGCCGGCGTCGAAATCGTCGACTACAAGGATGTGAACCTGCTGCGCACGTTCATCTCCGACCGCGGCAAGATCCGCAGCCGCCGCGTCACCGGGCTCACGCCGCAGCAGCAGCGGCAGGTGGCGGTCGCGGTGAAGAACGCGCGCGAGATGGCGCTGCTGCCGTTCACCAGTAGGTAGCGAACGAACAGACGAACGCCCCCGATGCGCGACACCGGGGGCGTTCGGCCGTTTCCGGTCACGGAATGGTCAGCAGCTGACCCTCGTTGATGACATCCGGGTTCTCGATGCCGCTCGCCCCGGCGATCTCCAGATAGCGGTTGCCGTCGCCGTAGAACCGTTCCGCGATGGCCCACAGCGTGTCACCGGACTCCACGGTGTAGGTGCGGGGTTCCGGCGCCGGCGGCGGCGGAGGCACCTGCTCGGCGGCGGGTGCGGCGACCGGCTCCTCGACCACGATCGGGTTGTCGGTATTGGTGCCCGACGCCCACAGCGAGGCGCCGTCCCGGCCGTACAGGACGAGGTTGCGGTCCGGTTGCACGATCAGATGATCGGCGGCCTGTCCGTTGGTGTCGGTGGTCCACACGGGCCCACTGCCGGAGTACAGCACGAAGTTGCCGTCCTCCTGCAGGACGGCGCGCTCGACGCCACGCTCATGTGTCATCGTCGCCCACACCACGGTGCCGTCGGGCTCGGAAAGCACCAAGTTGCCGTCGTTCTGGAGAGTCAGCGTGTACGCGCCGCCCTGAAGGGCCTGACCCAGGCCCAGTTCCCGGCCTACCTGCAACGTGTCGCCCACGCGGTGGATCCTTTCGAGAAGAGGTCGTGTCGATCGGTGATTCGATGGCGCAGAACCGCATTCGCTCATCGTTTGCGAACCCTACTTGCCCCGTCGCGATTTTCGCAGCAGTTACGCGCCGACGTTCGCAGAATGTTCACTGGGACGTGCATCACAGCCGCCGCACCCCCGCGGATAGGGTGAGCCCCATGGACTCCATCCCCGGACGACGCCGCATCGCAGCGGCGGCAATCGCGCTACTCGCACTACCGGCCCTGCTGGTCACCGCATGCGGGAACTCCGACAACGGTGGGGCACAAGGGAATACGACAACGGCCGCGGTCAGTACACCGACCGAGCAGAACCCGCCGCAGCCGGGCCGGATGTTCACCGCCGACTCGACGATCACCAATCCGCACCCGCTGCCGTTCGACAGCTGGAGCCGGGTGGCCCCCGACCGGATCGCGGTCAACTTCCAGATCGGCTCGCCGGAGTGCTACGGCGTGGACGCGACCACCACCGAAACCGACACCACCGTCACCGTCGCCCTGAAGGCCGGCACGCTGCCCGAGGCTGCCGGGCGCATGTGCACCATGATCGCCGTCTTCGGCACCCTGGAGATCCCGCTGAAGAAGCCGTTGGGCGATCGAAAGGTATTGAGCGCGAACTGATTCGCCGGGCCCACGACCGAACCCGTAGAACGACGTCGCCGCCCGCTGGAGGCACCAGCGGGCGGCGACGTTCGTGATGACCGATCAGTGCGCGAAGTGGCGCGCCCCGGTGAGGTACATCGTGACCCCGGCCTCCCGGCAGGCGTCGATGGTCAGCTGGTCGCGCACCGAACCACCCGGCTGCACAATGGCTTTCACGCCCGCGGCGATCAGCTGCTGCGGACCGTCGGGGAACGGGAAGTAGGCGTCGGAGGCGGCCACCGACCCCTTGGCGCGGTCACCGGCGCGCAGCACCGCCAGATGTACGGCGTCGACGCGGTTGACCTGCCCCATGCCGACACCGACCGAGGCACCGTCGTGGGCCAGCAGAATCGCATTCGATTTCACGGCACGGCATGCGCGCCAGGCGAATTCGAGATCGGCGAGGGTTTCGGCGTCGGCCGGCTCGCCGGTGGCGAGAGTCCAGTTGGCGGGATCGTCACCGTCCGCATCGACGATATCGGTCTGCTGCAGCAGCGCGCCGCCGCTGATCGGCCGCAGTTCGACGCCACCGCGCCGGGGTTCGTCGGCGATCAGGATGCGCACATTCTTCTTGCGCTGCAACACCTCCACCGCGCCGTCGGCATAGCCGGGGGCCACGATGACCTCGGTGAAGATCTCGGCCACCTGTTCGGCCATCTCGACGGTGACCTCGCGGTTGGCCGCGATCACGCCGCCGAACGCGCTCACCGGATCACAGGCGTGCGCCTTGCGGTGTGCCTCGGCGATATCGGCACCGACCGCGATGCCGCACGGATTGGCGTGCTTCACGATGGCCACCGCGGGTTCGGCGTGGTCCCACGCGGCCCGCCAGGCGGCATCGGCATCGGTGTAGTTGTTGTACGACATCTCCTTGCCGTGCACCTGCTTCGCCTGCGCGAGCCCGGCCGGGCCCGAGTCGTTGCGATACAGCGCGGCGGCCTGATGCGGATTCTCGCCGTAGCGCAGCACCGCGTCGCGGGTCCACACGCCGCCCAGCCACGACGGGAACTGCCCGCCCGCAGCCGAATCCGTGGCGTCCTCGGCGGTCAGCACGTTGGTCATCCAGCTCGCGACCGCGACGTCGTAGCTCGCGGTGTGCTGGAAAGCCTTGGCGGCCAGGGTGGTTCGCTCGGCGAGGGTGAAACCGCCGCCGCGCACCGCGGCCAGCACGTCGTCGTAGTCACCGGTGTCGACCACGACCGCGACCGAGGGGTGATTCTTCGCCGCGGCTCGCACCATCGACGGGCCGCCGATATCGATCTGCTCGACGCATTCGTCGGGGGTGGCGCCGCCGGCGACGGTCTGGGTGAACGGATACAGGTTCACCACCACCAGCTGGAATGCCTCGACGCCCAGCTCCACCAGCTGATCGAGGTGCTCCTGCTTGCGGGTGTCGGCGAGGATGCCGGCGTGCACGCGGGGGTGCAGCGTCTTCACCCGGCCGTCGAGGGTTTCCGGGAAACCGGTCAGGTCTTCGACCTTCGTCACCGGAATTCCGGCGTCGGCGATGCGGGCGGCGGTCGAGCCGGTCGACACCAGTTCGACACCGGCGTCGTTCAGTCCGGTGGCCAGCTCGATGAGCCCGGTTTTGTCATAGACGCTCACCAACGCCCTGCGGATCGCCCTGCGTGCACCCGTGTCTTCGGGTCGTTCGCTGCGCTCACTCACCGGGGCCTCACTCATCTGGGATTACTGCCTTTCGTCCGTCGCAGACAATGCCTCGCGTGGCGACGGCGGCGACGGTGTCCGCCAGCAGCCGACGCTCCACAACTTTGATGCGCTCGTGCAAGCTCGCCTCGTCGTCATCGGGCAGCACCGCGACCGGCTCCTGAGCGAGGATCGGTCCGGTGTCGACGCCCGCGTCGACCAGATGCACGGTGGAGCCCGTTACCCGCACGCCGTAGGCCAGCGCGTCGCGCACCCCGTGCGCGCCCGGGAACGCCGGCAGCAGCGCGGGATGGGTGTTGATGATCCGGCCCTCGAATCGCTCCAGGAATTTCGGGCCGAACAGGCGCATGAATCCGGCCGACACCACCAGGTCGGGTGCGTAGGCCCCGACCGCGTCGGTGAGCGCGATATCCCAGGCGGACCGATCGGGATGGTCGGCGGGGGCGACCCGGAAGTCCGGAATGCCGGCCCGGACGGCGTGCTCGGTCGCCGCGCAGGTCCGGTCCACGCCCACGGCCGCGATCCGCGCCGGATAGTCCGGCCGCTCGGTGGCCGCGATCAGCGATTGCAGCAGCGATCCCGTGCCCGAGGCGAGGACGACGAGGGTCGCAGGCGCGGTCGGAGGGACCAGCTGGGCGGGCGGGGTGGTCAGCGCTCTACTCCCTGTGCGTCGGGGCTGCCGGAGGGCGGCGAACCCGAGGTCCGCCGGGTTAGAGCCTAACGACCGCCCCTGCCGGGGCTCTCCGGCAGGTCACCCTCTACCACTTCGGCGTCGACGATGTCGGAGTTTCCGGCGTCGAATTCGGCGTCCGGATCGGCGTGCGCGGGCGCGAGGTCGTCGTCGAGCAGTTCGCCGTCGACCTCCACGACCTCGGTGGAGACGGTGCGGCGGTAGGCCGGCCGTGGATAGTCGTCCTCCACGGCGACATCGTCCTCGAATTCGTATTCGACGTAACGCGGGTCGTCGTACAGCTGGTCGATATAGCCCGGTTCGGCCCGATCGTCGTAATAGTCGTCGCGATCGGTGGCGGGGCGGGGGTCGTAGCCGTGCTCCCGGTACTCGTCCCGGTCGTCCTCGTCGTACTCGTCGTGCGAGTAGTCGGTGGGAAGGTAGCGGCCGCGCCGCCCGCCGAGATCCACCTCGACCACAGCCGGCGCAATTCCGAGAAACCGTCGCCCGCACAGCAAGCCGAGATATCCGGCGACGGTCAGCCAGGCGAAGGTGAGCCCCGCGGTCAGCAGCACGCCCGGCCCGATCTCCCCGAACGATCCGACCGTGCCGCCGGCGAACAGTCCCAGCAGCAACAGCGCGAGTGCGGCGAGCGCCGCCGAGAACACCGTCGCCCACGGACTACGCACCTCGTCGGCGGACTCGCGCGCGCAGTC
>NZ_BAFW01000220.1 GCF_000308535.1 Nocardia cerradoensis NBRC 101014
GGCGGTGGCGAGCGGAATTGCTGGCCGCCCGGGCGGCGGTGCCGCCGGAGACCAGGGCCGCGGAGGCCGAGGCGTTGAGCCGGTCCGTGTCGCGGGTGCTGGACATCGTCCGGCCGCCTACCGATGGGCCGCACACCGGCCCGGAGGCTCCCGGCTCGCGGTGGGTGGCGGGGTACATCCCGGTCGCGGGTGAGCCCGGTTCGGTCGCGATGCTCGACGCACTGCGGGTCGCGGGGGCTCGGGTGATGGTCCCCGTGACGGGGCCGCCCGGACCGCTGGGGTGGGCCGAATACACGGGAATCGAGGGGCTGCGGCGCGCCCGCTACGGACTGCTCGAGCCCGACGGGCCGCCGTTGGGTGTGGCGGCGATCGAATGGCCGGAGGTGATCGTGATCCCGGCACTCGCGGTCGATCGGCGCGGTGTGCGGCTGGGGCGGGGCGCCGGCTATTACGACCGGACGCTGCCCGCGGCGCGACCGGACGCACGTCTGGTGGCGGTCGTTCGAGACACGGAACTGCTGGATGCGCTGCCGGAGGAACCCCACGATCGCCGGATGGGGTGGGCATTGCTGCCGGAGGCCGGGCTGTGCAGGCTCGATGCCGGAGATCGCGAGATCGGCGGTCGATACTCGAGCGTATGAAGCAGGCACCGGGCGCTCGGACTCGGTGGCGCCGGTGCGACCTCACGCGCACCATGGGAATCAAGACCGGATTGGCACTGTTGGCACTGTCGGCTGTAGAGTGCTAAAAGACGAAAACCGTGGAGGTTCGCAGGTGCCTACTTACTCGTATCAGTGCACGCAGTGTGGCGACAAGTTCGACATCGTGCAGTCGTTCTCCGATGACGCCCTGACCACCTGCGAAAAGTGCAACGGCAAGCTGCGCAAGCTGTTCAACTCGGTCGGCATCGTCTTCAAGGGCAGTGGCTTCTACCGCACCGACAGCCGCAACGGCTCGTCGTCGGCCAGTGAGCCCGCCGCGAAGTCGAGCGAATCCAAGTCGAGCGATTCGGCCGGTTCCAGCAGCTCGTCCAGCTCGTCGAGCAGCTCGGCTTCGTCGTCGAGCTCCTCGTCGACCAGCACCGCCGTCGCCTGACCGCTCCCCCGTACCGGGCGGCCCCGCACCGCCCGGCCGGTCATCACTCCCGCCCGTGCCGGCCTCAGTTGTCCACAGCCTTTCCGTTATCCACAGAAAAGTTCTGACCTGCTCTTTTCCGGGATGACCGACCTGCCGCGGACCGTACGGTGGCCGGTATGCGGACCTTGCGATTCGATCGGCTACGCACCGTCGATACCGATCTCGGCCGTGCTCGGGGCACCGAATTCCTGTCCCGGATACGACCGCCCTGGCTCGATCTGACCCTCGTACGCCGGCTGTCGGCCGTCGGACTGGCTGCCGCGGCAGCCGTCGTCGCCCTGCGCGGCGATCCCGCCGGGCATCGCACACCGGTGGTGGTCGCGGCCCGGGACGTGCAACCCGGACAGGTACTGGCTCCTGCGGATCTGCGGTACGCGGACCTGGCACCGGACGCGGTACCGGAAGGCGCCGTCACCGATCCCGCGACACTGCTCGGCGCGACCTCGACCGGCGCTGTGCACGCCGGGGAGATACTCACCGATTTCCGGATCGTCGGCCCCCGCCTGGCAGCCGCGGCGACCGGCACGCCGAATGCCCGGATCGTGCCGATGCGCTTGGCGGACAACGCGATTGCCGACATTCTGCGACCCGGCGACCGGGTGGACGTGGTCGCCGCGGAAGACACCGGCGTGCACGGCGAGCCGGAGGCGATGGCGCCCCGGGAGCGTTCGCCGTCCGCGCACACCCTCGCCACCGACGCCGCGGTCGTCCTGATCTCCGGGGCCGCCGACACCGGTGCCCGGACCCGCGCGTCCCCCGAACGAATCGTGCTGCTGGCACTCGATCCGGGACATGCGACCACCGTCGCGGCCGCCTCGTTGCACACCGCCCTGACCGTGGTGTTTCACTGATGTTCGCTGTGTTCGCCGAGCATTTGCCGCAACTGTCCGTTAGCATCCCGAGTACCTCATTCGATAGCGGAAAGCAATCGCATCGGATGCCACGACCAGACCGAACGGCGAGGCGCGGGCACGCCGGATGAGACAGGAGCCGCAATGCTGAAAGGTTTCAGGGATTTCCTGCTCCGCGGGAACGTGATCGATCTGGCGGTCGCGGTCGTCATCGGTACCGCGTTCACCGCGGTCGTCACTGCCATCGTGACCGGAATCGTCAATCCCCTCTTGGACTTGTTCGGGGGCGCGAACGAACACGGCTGGGGCTTCTATCTGGATTCCAGTAAACCGTCCACCTTCATCGCGCTCGGCCCGATCGTCACCGCCGTGGTCAACTTCATCCTCATCGCGGCGATCCTGTACTTCATTCTGGTGCTGCCGGCGGGCCGGCTGATGAAGCGCTACGGCACCGAGAAGGAAGCCGTGATGACCGAGGTCGAACTGCTCACCGAGATCCGCGATCTGCTCTCGGAGGGCAGCAAGAGCGCCGGCGGCCGGCACGAGTTCGCCGACGTCGATTCCCTACGCCGACAGGGAGATACGCAGCGGAGCCGCTGACGGCACGGCCCTACTGCGTCTCCGGAACAGCTCAGCCCAGGCTGAACGGCTTCCCCCACAGCGTCACCCAGGAGATGACGTTGTCGGTCTCGACCTCGACGCTGACGAATGCGCGCGCCTGCGCGGAACCGCCACATCCGGTCAGGCCGATGGTCTCGTCGGACCAGGCGACCGAACCACTGTCACCCTGAAACTTGTTACGGCTCTTGTGTACATCCTGTCCGAAGTCGCCCTTCTCCTCGATGTCGAGGACGTAGAACGACTTCGCTTGGCCCGGACCGAGAGTCAGGTTGCCACCGACATTGCCGCCGGCATCCGGCTTGGCGTTCTCGCCGTCGGTCCAGTCCATGCTCGCGCTGGGCCCGCCGTCGACGCCGCCGCCGGACATGTCGACCTGGCAGCCCACGGTGTATCCGGGGTAGATGCTGCCGCCCACGGCGGTGGTGTCGCCGGACAGTTCGACATGGGCGTTGCCGGAGACCCAGGCATTGCGGTGCACCGGCGGCGCGCCGAGCGACGGATCGATATTCGCGGATTCGCCGTCCAGCCGGACATGCACCACGGTGCCGTCGGAGAGCGTCTTGGATAGCTCGCCGCCGGGCAGCGCGACGAAGGTGGCGGCGTCGGCGGCGCCGGTGGAGAACAGGCCGAGCGCGGTGGCCGCCACGGCACCGATGCCCGCGATACGCGCACCCCATCGCCGACCGTTCGCGCGGTTCGTATTCATATGTCCCCTCATCAGGTTCTTGCGGCGGCCTCGAACGCCACCGGGCGGCGCGCCGCGACGCGCGGACCTACCCGGAGGCTTCGAGAACCGCAGGTGAAGCCGCCTGAACGGGACAATAAACGGCCTGTCTCACCGCTGCCAACATCCGGCGGTGAAACGGCTCATGATCTGGGACACAGTCGATTACCGCATGTATCGGCATCAACGTCACGAGTTATCCGTGATGAGGGGGCACCTGCGCGCGCAGCCAGTCGTCCGAGGAGCGGGGTAGCTCACCGTCGGGGGCGCGCTCATCGCTGCTGGTGCGCGGCAGCGTCTCGCCGAAGACCCGCGCCAGCCGCGCGGCCTCCGCGGCCGACCGGGCGCGGCCCTTCGCCGGGCGATCCGCAGAATGCGAATCGCCCGGACGCTGCGCCCCCGTCGGCCGGTCGGTCATACCCTGATTATTCCGCCAAGCCGGACAGTTCGTCGACGACCCGGCTCACCAGCGGGCCGAGCGTCGCCATACCGTCGCGCACGGCGTCGCGGGTGCCGGGCAGATTGACCACCAGGGTGCTGCCCGAGACCCCGGCCAGACCACGCGAGAGACCGGCGTCGAGCGAACCGGCCGCGAGTCCGGAGGCGCGCAGTGCCTCGCTGATGCCGGGCAATTCACGATCGAGCACCTCGAGGGTCGCCTCCGGGGTGACATCGCGCGGCGACATACCGGTGCCGCCCACGGAGATCACCAGGTCGACCCCGCCGATCACGGCGGTGTTGAGGGCGTTGCGAATCTCGATCTCGTCGCCGGCCACCGACACCGTGGCGTCGACGAGGAAGCCGAATTCGGTGAGCAGTTCGGTCACCAGCGGCCCCAGCGAGTCCACCCCGCCATGCGCGGTTCGATCGTCCACGACCACCACAAGTGCCCGGCCCGCCACGGGAGCATCGATTTCCATGTTGCTCACCGTAGCGTCCGTGGGCGACAACCACTCCGGTCCCCCGGGCTCGTCGGCGTCGGGTGTCGGGAGCACTGTCAAAGGACGCGGTTCACGGATCATCGGCCACCCTCCGCCGGTGCGGCGCCGAGGGTCACCTCGACGGTTTTCGGATTCTGTCCTTGTGGATCGGTGTAGGTGACCTTCACCTTGTCACCCGGTTGGTGCGACCGCACGGCGGCGATCAGCGAATTGCCCGAGTCGATGACCTGATCGTCGACCCGGGTGACGATCGCACCCGACGGAATGCCCGCCTTCGCGGCCGGACCGTCCGGTGTCACGTCCAGGACCCGGGCGCCGTTGACGTCGTCCTGCGCGCGCACCGAGATCCCGATCTGAGCATAGGTGGCGTGGCCGGACTTGGTCAGCTCATCGGCGACGCGACGGGCCTGATCGACCGGAATCGCGAAGCCCAGGCCGATCGAACCGCTCTGCGAACCGGGCATCTCCGAGGCGCCGAGGGTGGCGATCGCGGTGTTGATGCCGATCAGCTTGCCGTTCGTATCGACCAGTGCGCCACCCGAATTGCCGGGGTTGATCGCGGCATCGGTCTGGATCGCGGAGATGACCGTGCCCTGCGAGCCGGCCTCACCGCTGGTCGACACCGGGCGGTTGAGCGCCGACACGATGCCGGTGGTGACGGTTCCGGCCAGGCCCAGCGGCGAACCGACCGCCACCACGGGCTGGCCGACCATCAGGTTGCGCGAGGTGCCGAGTTCGATCGGGGCCAGGTTGGTCTTGCCGGCCGCCTTGATGACGGCCAGATCCGACACCGGGTCGACGCCGACGACCGAGGCGTTGGCGGTGGTGCCGTCCTGGAAGGCGACCTCCATCTTGGCGTTGGGGCCGGCTCCGCTGGCGACGTGGTTGTTGGTCAGGATCAGCCCGTCCGACGACAGCACCACGCCCGAGCCCTCCCCCTCCGCGCGAGCGCCCGCGACGCGGATCATCACGACGCT
>NZ_BAFW01000219.1 GCF_000308535.1 Nocardia cerradoensis NBRC 101014
GCAGTGTGCTCAGGATCAATCCGAGTGCGGTGCGCTGCCGGAAGCGATACCGCGCCGCGCGCGCGATCGCGTCGGCCTCCGGATCGAACCCGCCGCGGCCACGCCGGGACGGGACGAAATCGCGTGCGGCCGATCCGGGTTCGTCGCCGACGCGGTCGTCGAGATCATCGGAATTGTCCAGATCGTCGTCGAGATCGTCGTCGGGATCCACACCGCCGCGCCGGGCCGGAACCGCCGCGCCGGGCGCGGGTGGGATGCGGGCCATGCTCGTCTGCGGGCGGTCCTCGGTCGCGGGGGCCGGTACGTCGTCGGCCTCCTCACGATCGTCGGCATCGTCCGGATCGCCGTCGCGGGCGTCTCCGGCGAGGTCACCGCCGGACTCGCCCTCGGCTGTGCCGTCGACATCGCCGGGTTCGTCGCCGTCCGGCTCGGCATCGGCGGCGTCTACGGGGGTTTCGCGGGCGTGCTCCTCGCCCGCGACCGCGCGACCGGGCGGATCACCGGCACTCCGGCGGGCCCGCGTCACCTCCGATTCGGCGCGCTCGGGTGCGTTCCGGTCGTCCTCGATGACGGGCTCATCGGCCGATGTCGTCATCCGGTCCTCCGCATCATCGCCGTGGGAAAGCCTTTTCTGCCGAGGGGCCGGCACCCAGTCCGGATCGGTCTCATGTCCGGTGGCCGGCCCTTTCTTCGCACGTCGTCTGGTACCGCCTCGATGCAGCACCCGGGTTGCCAGGGCCACGTCCGTGGTGCGGCGGATCCGCGGGTGCCGATCCGCGAGCATCGGGAACAGCACGAAGACCCAGAGCACGACCAGCGCGATCCACAAGATCGAATTCGGCATCGCGCTCCCACCTCCGTCCCCGCCTGACCACTGTCCCTTCTCGACCACTGGGCAGGTTCTCGCCACCTGTTCCGTCCTGGCACCGGACGCACCACCGACGTCCGTAGGTTAATGCGGCGTCACAGGAATATCCCGCAGGCGCGCCGCCCACACCTGTCCCACCCGTCACAAGCCGGTCATCACCCGGATCGGGTGCGTCGACGCGGGACACGCCGTGTGACGGGGCCGCTCACGGCGGCGTGGCACGACCGGAGCGAATGAGGCGATCGACGACCGTGCCGGATACCTCCTCGGCGGTCATCGCGACCAGCAGATGGTCCCGCCACGCGCCGTCGACGTCCAGATAGCGTCGCAATGTGCCCTCCTCGCGGAAGCCCACATTGCGCAGGACCGCCTGGCTGGCCAGATTCTCCGGGCGCACCGTCGCCTCCACCCGATGCAGGCCGACGGGCCCGAAACAGTGGTCCAGACCCATCGCCAACGCGGCGGTGGCCACTCCTCGGCCGCCGACGTCCTTGGCGACCCAGTAGCCGATCCACGCCGAACGCAGCGCCCCGCGCACGATGTTGCCGATGGTCAGCTGACCGCCGAAGGATCCGTCGACCTCGATCACCAACGGCACCATCGCACCCCGGCGCGCCTCGGCCTTCAGACTCGACCACAGCGCGGGCCAGTTGGAGGCGTGATTGCGCGCCTCCCAGCTACCCCGGCCGGTCGGCTCCCAGGGCTCCAGATGTTCGCGGTCGCGCAGGCGGATGCGCGACCAGGCCGCCGCGTCCCGCAGCCGGATCGGGCGCAGGGTCACCCGCCCGCCCGCGACGCGAACCGGACCGAGATGGGCGGGCCAGCCGGGATGCTGGGCGGCCCGGAATACGTTCATGTCCACAGATCACCCGCGCTGTGCGAGAAATGCGACCTGGACCTCGTCACCGGTGCGAATATCGGTGACCTCCGGGTCGATGACGATCAGGCTGTTGGCCTCGGCCAGGGTCGAGAGCAGATGCGACGAGCCGTTGACCCCCAACGGCTGAACCAGGTATTCGCCGGTCTGCTCATCGCGCATCAACTGGGCGCGCAGGTAGCCGCGGCGGCCCTCCATCGAGGTGATCGGCATGATCGTGCGGGCCCGCACCACGCGGCGCATCGGATGCCGGCGACCCAGCGCGATCCGGATCAGCGGCCGCACCATGATCTCGAAAACAACCAGTGCGCCAACGGGATTCGACGGTAGGAGGAACGTCGGCACCTCGTCGCGGCCGAGCCGGCCGAAACCCTGGACGGAACCCGGATGCATGGCGACCCGATCGATGGTCAGCTCGCCCAGCCCCTCCAGGGCCTCGCGGATCTGATCGGAGGCCCAGCCGCCGACCGCGCCCGCGATCACGACGACCTCCGAACGCACCAGCTGTCCCTCGACCACATCGCGCAGGCGCTTGGGATCGGCGCTGACGATGCCGACCCGATTCACATCGGCGCCGGCGTCGCGGGCGGCGGCGGCCAGCGCATAGGAGTTCACGTCGTAGACCTGCCCCGGACCGGGCGTGCGATCGATGTCGACCAGCTCGCCACCGATCGAGATGACCGACAGCCGAGGCCGCGGATGCACCAGCACCTTGTCCCGGCCGACCGCAGCCAGCAGGCCGACCTGCGCCGCGCCGATGATGGTGCCCGCCCGGACCGCGACATCGCCGGGCTGCACGTCGTCACCGATGCGCCGCACGTAATCGCCGGACCGGACCGGCTCGTAGATCTTGATCCGGGCCCGGCCGCCGTCGGTGAAGTCCAGGGGCAGCACAGCATCCGCGAGGGTGGGCAGCGGCGCGCCGGTATCGATGCGCACCGATTGCCGCGGCTGCAATCGAATCGGCTGGCGCGAACCGGCGGCGACCTCCCCGACCACCGGCAACGTCAGATCGATCGGATCGCCGTCCTCGGTGCGGATATCGGCGCCGGCGCCCTGCACATCCACGCTGCGCACGGCATATCCGTCGATGGCGGCCTGATCGAATCCGGGCAGCGGACGCTCGGTGACCACATCCTCGGCACACAGCAGACCCTGGGCCTCGGAAATCGCGACCCGGACCGGCCGCGGGGCGACGGCCGCCGCGGTCACCTTGATCTGCTGGTCCTCAACCGAGCGCATGCCGCCCTTCCCCTTTACTCCGACTGATCACCCGGCCCCGCGGTGACGGGACCCGGCCGATCCCGCCGTCACGACGAGATCAGCTGCGGGTTCCAATCCGGAGCAAGCCGACGCTGCAACCACTCGCGCAAGGCGGGGCCGTATTCGTCTCGCTCCAAAGCGAAATCGACCGCAGCACGAAGATAACCGCCAGGGTTGCCGAGGTCGTGGCGCGACCCACGGTGGACGACGACATGAACCGGATGTCCCTCCGCGATCAGCAGCGATATGGCATCGGTGAGCTGGAGTTCACCGCCCGCACCCGGCTCGATGCGGCGCAGCGCGTCGAAGACGGCGCGATCGAGCAGATACCGGCCCGCGGCGGTGAAGGTCGACGGCGCCTCCTCGAGCGCCGGCTTCTCCACCATGCCGACCACACGCAGCACGTCGGGGTTCGTGCTGTCGGTCACCGGCTCCACGTCGAAGACGCCGTAGGCGCTGACCTCCTGCTTCGGCACGTCGATCGCGCAGAGCACGGTGCCGCCGCGTTTGCGCCGGACGCGGCTCATCACGTCGAGGACGCCGCACGGCAGCACCAGGTCGTCGGGCAGCAGCACCGCGATGGCGTCCTCGTCGGGATCGAGCGCCTGCTCGGCCTGGGCGACGGCATGGCCCAGCCCGAGCGGCTCGTCCTGCACCACCGAGGTCACGTCGAGCAGACCGGGAGCCTTGCGCACCTTCTCCAGCAGCTGGAACTTCCCGCGCTCGGCGAGCGTGCTCTCCAGCACCAGATCCTCGACGAAGTGGGCGACGACCCCGTCCTTGCCGGGCGAGGTCACGATGACCAGCCGCTGGGCGCCCGAGCCGGCGGCCTCGGCGGCCACCAATTCGATACCGGGTGTGTCCACCACCGGCAGCAGCTCTTTCGGCACGGTCTTGGTCGCGGGCAGGAACCGTGTCCCGAGTCCGGCCGCGGGGACGACCGCGGTGCGGAAGCAGGAACTCACGGCCTGCGTCGCGTCCGATCCGGCGTCAGCTGTCATAAGTGCACACCCTATCCATCGCTCTTGTCGTCGGACCGGCTCGACACCGGACCGGCATCTGGGAAGCCTAGGCGGCCGCGGCGGCGCCGTCGCACCGAAACGGTGCGGCAGCAACCCTCACCAGCGAGTTCGCGGTACCGCGTCGGGTCAGCGATTCCCCGCCGAGGGCACCTGGAAACACGGGAGCGGGCAAACTCACC
>NZ_BAFW01000218.1 GCF_000308535.1 Nocardia cerradoensis NBRC 101014
CAGCGGCTGCTCGATATAGCGATGGGTGAGGTAGGCCAGCACCAGGGAGACGGCGATCACCGCCGCGCCGCCGGTCACCCCGGCGCGGGAGCCGCCGCGTTCGGCGAGCAGGAAGATCAGCAACGGCCAGTGCCACAGATACAGCGAGTAGGCCAGATCGCCGAGCCGGACCAGCGGCGGCGAGGCCAGGAACCGGGTGAGCCGCGGCTGGTGCTCGGGCCCGACCCCGGCGCCGGCGAGGATCAACGCCACGGCCGCACCGACGGGCAGCAAGGCGGGCGGCCCGGGGAACTGATTCGCGCCGTCGGTGATCCAGCCACCCACCGCGACCACCAGCAGGCCCGCGGTCGCCAGCACCGCCCGCACGGCGCGCGGCACGCGCAGCGAGGCGGCGGCCAGTGCCAATCCGGCGCCGACCAGCAGTTCCCACGCCCGGGCCGCGCTGTCGTAGTAGTTCCAGCCCTGATGGGTCGCCGAACCCTGCGCGGCGTAGAGGAACGACGCGAGCGTGGCGGCCACGATCACCGCCGCCAGCGCCGGCCGCATCGCGCGCTCGCGCCCGAGCCGCCGGCACACCCATACCGTGGCGGCCACCACGAGCAGGGCCGCGAGGTAGTACTGCCCCTGTACCGACATCGACCACAGATGCTGCAGCGGGCTCACCGAGGGATCGGCGGCCAGGTAGTCCGACCACGTCGTCGCGAGCCGCCAGTTCTGGTAGTACAGCAGCGAGGCCAGGGTCTGGCCGGCCAGATCACCCCACTGCGTGTACGGCCGCAGCGTGACGGTCGCCACCACCACGGCGCCGAGCACCACGACGAGAGCGGGCAGCAGCCGGCGGGCGGTACGCCGCACGGTGAGGCCGATGCCGACCTCCCCGGATTCGGCCCGGCGCAGCAGCGATCCGGTGAAGAAATAG
>NZ_BAFW01000217.1 GCF_000308535.1 Nocardia cerradoensis NBRC 101014
AACGCCCAGCACGAGCTGTATCTGACCGATGTCCTGAAGCTGGCGCGCGAGGGCGGCCATCCGGTGCACGGCGCGCGCCTGGTCGATGCCGCCAAGGTCACCGGCGTCAACGACCGCGTGCAGATGGCTCAGGCGGCCCGCACCCTGAACCGCTACATCCTCGAGCGCCATATGCGCGCCGGAGTCACCGTCATCGATCCGGCCACCACCTGGGTGGACGCGAGTGTGCGCATCGGCCGCGATGCGGTGCTGCGCCCCGGGGTCCAGCTGCTCGGCAACACCGTGATCGGCGAGGATGCCGAGGTGGGTCCCGATTCGACCTTGACCGATGTGCTCGTCGGCGAGGGCGCGAAGGTGGTCCGGACCCACGGCGAGGGCGCCACCATCGCCGCCGCCGCCACGATCGGGCCGTTCGCCTATCTGCGACCGGGGACGATCGTCGGCGACTCCGGCAAGATCGGCGCATTCGTGGAGACCAAGAACGCCTCGATCGGCGCGCATTCGAAGGTCCCGCACCTGACCTACGTCGGCGATGCCACGATCGGCGAGTACAGCAACATCGGCGCATCGAGTGTGTTCGTCAACTACGACGGAGTGAAGAAACACCACACCGTCGTCGGTTCGCATGTGCGCACCGGCAGCGACACGATGTTCGTCGCGCCGGTGACCGTGGGCGATGGCGCCTATTCGGCAGCGGGTACTGTGCTGCGTAGAAACGTTCCGCCGGGAGCGCTGGCAGTGTCCGGCGGGGCGCAGAAGAACATTGAGGGCTGGGTGCAGCGGTATCGTCCCGGGACGGCCGCGGCGCAGGCGGCGGCGGAGGCGATCGCGGCCGATGACAGAGCGAGTCAGGCAACCGAGCAAAAGGATGGCAACACAGAGTGACCGCGTTCTCCACCGATAACCAGAAGAACCTGATGCTGTTCTCGGGGCGCGCTCACCCCGAGCTGGCCGAGCAGGTCGCGAAGGAACTCGACGTCGCGATCACGCCGCAAACCGCCCGCGAGTTCGCCAACGGCGAGATCTTCGTTCGCTTCGAAGAATCGGTACGCGGCTCGGATGCCTTTGTGCTGCAGAGCTTTCCGGCTCCGCTGAACCAGTGGCTGATGGAACAGCTCATCATGATCGATGCGCTCAAGCGCGGTTCGGCCAAGCGGATCACCGCGGTCCTGCCGTTCTACCCCTACGCCCGCCAGGACAAGAAGCACCGCGGCCGCGAGCCCATCTCCGCCCGCCTGGTCGCCGATCTGCTCAAGACCGCCGGCGCGGACCGCATCATCACCGTCGACCTGCACACCGATCAGATCCAGGGCTTCTTCGACGGTCCGGTGGACCACATGCACGCCCTGGTCCAGCTGTCGGAGTACGTGCGCAACCACTACAGCACCGAGAACGTCACCATCGTCTCCCCCGACGCCGGTCGCGTGAAGGTGGCCGAGAAGTGGGCCGACGCGCTCGGTGGCGCGCCGGTGGCGTTCATCCACAAGACCCGCGACCCGCTGGTGCCGAACCAGGTCAAATCGCATCGTCCCGTCGGTGACGTCGCGGGCCGCACCTGCATCCTGATCGACGACATGATCGACACCGGTGGCACCATCGCCGAGGCCGTGCGCGTGCTGCGCGAGGCCGGGGCCGGCGATGTGGTCATCGCCGCCACTCACGGCGTGCTGTCCTCCCCCGCGGCCGAGCGCCTCGCCTCCTGCGGTGCCAAGGAAGTCATCGTCACCAACACCCTGCCGATCACCGAGGACAAGAAGTTCCCCTCGCTGACCGTGCTGTCGATCGCCCCGCTGCTGGCGCGCACGATCCGCGAGGTCTTCGAGAACGGCTCGGTCACCGGCCTGTTCAACGGCTCCGCGTAGTAGCAAAGCCTCGCTCCCCCGCCTCTCCGCGTATTCAGCGTGCCGTTGGGCGGGCGGTGACGTTGGTAGTCGGTCTCGCCCTGGGTGCGTGTTGGGTTTCGGGCGTGCCCGGGGAGTTACCCATGTTCTTGCGAAATCAGTCGTCTCGTCGGGTGACTATCCGTCGAGGCGACTGATTTGTATTGGTCTTTGTTCTCTCCTCTTCTTTCGTGATCAGCGGTAGCGTTGGTTGTAGGGTGCACCGCGAATGCTGAGGGTGTGCCGGCCTGCGAGAGAGGTGGGCGACGGATGGCCGACGACGACACTTACCCGTTGATGGACGAGGTGTTCGAGATGGGCGATGACGAGCGCGAAGACCTGGACTACGACCTCGGGGACGATGAACAGGCCGACGAGATCCGCGAATATCAGCGCTACATCGACGATCCGCCCGACGACCTGGAAATCAGGTATCACGAGAACGACGACGACGGCCGCCTGGGGATTCGCAGCGAGCTCGACCAGGAATGGACCCGTCGCCGGCATCGTCAGGAGTTGCGTGACGAGGACGAGCGGCCCGCCGAAGTCGCCGCCATCGAGGTGGTCGACGAGCCGGGCGACTGAACGGCGACCGGTCGGGGCGGGTGCCGCGGAACGTGTCCGCGGCGGTCGCTAAGTTGGCGGTATGAGCGGATTCGCGGGGTTCCCGTTCGCCGGGCTCGACTTCTACGAGGATCTGGAAGCCGACAACTCGAAGGCTTTCTGGACCGCCAACAAACACGTCTACGAGCAGTCCGTGCGGGCGCCGATGGTGGCGTTGACCGCGGAGCTGGAGAACGACTTCGGACCGGCGAAGATCTTCCGGCCGTATCGCGATGTGCGGTTCTCCAAGAACAAGGCGCCCTACAAGGACCATCAGGGCGCGGTGGTCCGTACCGCCCCGGGAGCGGGGTGGTACGTCCAGATCGGCGCGCCCGGACTGTATGTGGCCGGTGGGGTGTACGCGCCGACGCCCGAGCAGCTCGCGCGGCTGCGCACCACCATCGACGACGAGGTGCGCGGTCACGAATTGCGGGCGCTGCTGGACGGTGTGGCGGCGGTCGGCTATGTGATCGGCGGGGAGCAACTGAAGACCCGGCCCAAGGGTTTTCCCGCCGACCATCCACGCATCGACCTGCTGCGCCACAAATCCCTGGTGATCCACAAGGACTTCGGCGCACCGCCCTGGCTGGAAACACCTCGCGCCGCCACCGAAGTCCGGGCCGCCTGGGAGGATCTGCGGCCCGTCGTCGAGTGGCTGGCCGCGGTCATCGGCAACTGACCCCCGCGGAAAACCGGTGCCGGGCGATCAGCGTCGTTCGGCCAGCACCAGCACGAACCGCTCGTCCGGATCGGTCCACACCTCTTCGGTGGTGAATCCGGCGCTGTCCAGTTCCCGGCCGAGTCCGTCGACGCGGAACTTGGCCGAAATCTCGGTGCGCATCTGCTCACCCTCGGCGAAGTCCACGACCAGGTCGAGATCGGCGATGGTGACCGTCATATCCCGGGTCGCCGCCAACCGCATCTCGATCCATTCGTTCTCCGCGTCCCAGTGGGCGATATGCGCGAACGCGTCCGGGTCGAAGTCGGCATGCAACCGAGAGTTCAACACGTGCAGGACATTGCGATTGAATTCGGCCGTCACGCCCGCGGCATCGTCGTAGGCGGGCACCAGCACCGCCGGATCGGTGACCAGCCCGGCGCCGAGAAGCAGCTGCTCACCCGGTTCGAGGACCTGCTGAATGCCGGCCAGGAATTCCGCACGCTCCCGCGGGACCAGATTGCCGATGGTGCCGCCCAGGAATGCGATCATGCGGCGGCCACCGCGCGGGAGATTGTGCAGGGTTTCGGTGAAATCGCTGACCACGCCGTGCACCGCGAGATTCGGGAACTCGGTCCCGATCTGCTCGGCGGCACCGCGCAGCGCCGATACCGACACATCCTGCGGGACATAGGTTTTCAGCGGCCCTTCGGCCAGCAGGGCCGACAGCAGCAGACGCGTCTTGGCCGCCGATCCGGCGCCGAGCTCCACCAGCACCTCGGCCTGGGCGGTGCGCGCGATATCGCCGACCACCCGCTCCAGCAGCGCGCGCTCGGTGCGGGTCGGGTAGTACTCCGGAAGTTCGGTGATCGCCTCGAAGAGCTCGCTACCGCGCGCGTCGTAGAACCACTTCGGCGGCAACGTCTTCGGATCGGCGGTGAGTCCGGTCCGCGCGTCGGACCGCAGGGCGGCGTCGAGATCGTCGTCGGTGAGGTGGATGTCCAGCGTCGGTTCGCTCATGAACGGGCCCTTTCGGATTCATCAGGTCCTGCGGAGAGGGTGGATGGTGCTGCGTCCAGCGGCTCGACCACGAGAAGACCGGGCCGCACCGTCACCACCTGCCGGTCGGTGATCGCCTGCCAGCGTGGATCGTCGTCGTACGGTTCGGAGGAAACCACCGCGACCTCGTCCGTGACGAGCACCGACAGCGAGTGGTGAACGGTTGTCGCCCACAGTGTTTCGCCGTCGCCGAGCAGCAGGTTCAGCCGGGCGCTCGGCGCCGGCGCCAGGACGGCACGAACCGTCGCCGTCACCGCGGCCGCGACCGCCCGGAGCCGGGCATCGGACTCGCTGCGTCCTTCGAACGACGACGACAGTGCGCCGATTCCGTCCAAGGCGGCGCGCAGCACCACCCAGAGCGCGGCGGAATCGGTCGCGGATTCGGCATCCAGCAGATCCGGCGATCCGAATTGCTTTGCCACCACGGGCAACACCGTGCGCCAGTTCTGAATCACGCCGTTGTGGCTGAATGCCCATCCACCGTCGGTGAAGGGGGCGCAGGCGGTCCGTTCCACCGGCATGCCGACCGTGGCCGAACGCACCGCGGCCAGCACCGCCGGCGAGGACAGCTGCGGCAGCACCTCCTCCACCGCGGGGTCGGTCCAGATCGGCGCGGAATTGCGATAGCGGCTCGCGGCCCCTTCGTCGGTCCACCACGCGACCCCGAAGCCGTCGGCGTTGACGGTTCCGCCGTGGCGCATATCGTTCGGCGCCCACGACTGGGTGCGCAGCGAATGCGTTCCGCGAGTGAGCAGTTCACCGATCGGAGCCGGTGGTCCGAGATAGCCGAGATGTCGGCACATCAGCACTCGTCCGGTCGCAGGTCGCGGGCGAGTCGGAAGCCGGAGAAGATCTGGCGGCGGATCGGGTGGTCCCAGTTGCGGAAGGTACTGCGGCAGGCGACCGGATCGGTGCCGAAGGATCCGCCGCGCAGGACGCGGTAGTCACCGCCGAAGAACACCTCGGAATATTCGCGGTAGGGGAACGCGGCGAATCCCGGATACGGCTCGAAACCCGAAGCGGTCCATTCCCATACGTCGCCGATCAGCTGATGCACCCCGGCCGGCGACGCACCGGCCGGATATGCGCCGACATCGGCCGGTTCCAGATGGCGCTGCCCCAGATTGGCGGTGGTGTCGTCGGGTTCGGCGTCGCCCCACGGATATCGACGGGACCACCCGGTGGCCGGATCGAACCGCGCGGCCTTCTCCCATTCGGCCTCGGTGGGCAAGCGCTTGCCCGCCCATTTGGCGTAGGCCTCGGCCTCGAACCAGCACACGTGCACCACCGGCTGTTGCGGGCGCACCTGCGCCGGCGATCCGAAAACCCGCCGCCACCAACGGTTGTCGCTGTCGCGCTCCCAGAACTGCGGCGCGGTCAGATCGGCCTCCACCCGGTGGGCCCAGCCCCGCTGTGACCACAGTTCGGGCCGGTGATAGCCGCCGTCCTCGATGAACGCCAGATACTGCGCATTCGTCACCGGCGCCGCGTCGATCGCGAAGCCGGGCACGTGCACGCGATGTTCGGGCCGCTCGTTGTCGAGCGCCCACGGATCCGAGGAGGTGCCCATGGTGAATTCGCCTGCGGGAATGACGACTTCGTCGCCGACAGCGACGCGCGCGGCCGGTGCGGGCGCGGCGGTCAGCACCGCGGCACCGGTGCGCAGCTGATGGGTGGCGAGCATGGTCTCGTCGTGCTGCTGTTCGTGCTGGGCGATCATGCCGAAGGCGAAACCACTGTCCACCAGCCGGTTTCCGCGCAACGGGCTGGAATTCAACACGTCCAGCACCTTGCCCCGCACGGTGCCCACGTATCCGCGTGCCTGTGCGGGATCCAGCAGCGGCAGCGCCGGGCGGTCGGCGCGGGCATGCCGGAAGGCGTCGTAGAGGTGGTCGATATCGGCGCGTACCGGCTCACGCCCGCCGACATCGCGGACCAGCCACAGTTCCTCCTGGTTGCCGATATGCGCCAGATCCCACACCAGCGGGCTCATCAGCGGCGAATGCTGGGCCACCAGGTCGGCCTCGTCCACCGCCTCGGTCAGGACCGTCGTGCGGGCGCGGGCGCGGATCAGGACTTCCGCGATCTGTGCGCGTAATCGCTCGGTCGCGGCGTGATCGGTTCCGGTGTGAACGGTCATCGGTGCTCTCCCAGGGATCGTGCCCGGCTGCCTCGTCGCACCGACCTGCGGTGCGCGTCGCCGGTCGTACTCATTCGGCTGTCTCGGCGGGTGCGCAACGGGCGGCCTCCCCGTCCGGCATGCGGCCGCTGCGACATCGCCGCACCGCGGCCCAGATCTGCTCGGCGGCGTCGTCGCTGCGGGCGTGCTCGGCGGCGAGGGTCAGCAGTTCCACCGCGACGGAACGGATCTGGGGGTCGGCCAGGCCACAGCGGGCGGCCGAGGCCCATTCGTCGGCGACCGGTTCGGCCAGCGCGGTCGCCTCCGCGACCACCGCCGGCGTCGACATCAGCGCATCGACGACGTGGATCGGCACGGACCACTGATCACCCGGCTGTGCGTCCAGATAGCGGACCTCCAGATGTCCGGACGCCCGCACGGGCGGAAAGACCGTGGTCAGGTGGTAGTCGAGGTCCTCGACCTCCGGGCGGCGGCCGATCTCGTCGTCGAGCGCACCGCACAGCCAATCCGCGAAGGTGGCACCCGGGGGCGCCGACCAATCCGTCTCGGCGGGGCCGCGCCGCACGCACAGCAGCGGGGTGTCCAGCGCCCAGCGGCCGTAGTCGGTGAGCGGATCGGCCCAGCTGCGCACCGGTGGCCGGGTGCGGACGTGATCGAGCCGCAGCCAGGTCCGCATCCGCTGCGACGCCCAGGCGCCGGTGGGAGCGCCGTGCAGATGCGGGGAACAGGCGAAGGCCGCCACCAGGGCCGGGCCGACCGCGTACAGCGCGTTCCAGCGAGCCGCGATCTCGGCGGGATCGGCCCCCGCGTCCACGCTGACCTGCGTGGCGGCGGTATTGCACATCATCAGCTTGCCGTACGGGCCGACGCCCGCGAACGCCCGTTCCATCGCGCGATAACGCGGCAGGCGAAGCACCCGGCGGGCCTGCCGGCCGGCATCGGCGGCGGCGGAATACGTTCGGATGGATCGGGTTTCGAGCAAGTCGGAGAGAAAGCGAGAATCCTCGAGCAGCCGGGCGCAGAGTTGCGCGGCATCGGCGAAGGGGGCGCTGGACAGTTCGATCTGACCACCGGGTTCGAGGGTGATCCGGCTGCCACCGGGAAGTACTTTGGCGGGTGAATCGGGCGAAACAGACTGTGGGGCATAAGGACCCAGCGCATCCGCGAGCATCGACAAGCGCGGACGCGAATCCGGCGCCGACAGCTCCCCGCGAGCGGTGAGCCACTCCAGTTCGGCACCGATCAACGTGGGCGGGCCCTGTTTGAAACAGACACCTCCCACATAGGCCTCCGCCGCGGCGCGCGAAGACAAACCGGCACTCAACCCGGCCGGCGCCTTGTCCACCGTTACCGCCATGCCAACCTCCGCTCGAGCTTGCGGGGGATCACCCACCGCGTTCCGCCCACCCTGAGCCGATATCGGCGACAGTGCCGCATCGACCGAGTGCCGGTATTGCGTGTAGCAGTGCAACGAGAGACCGCGCCCGGTTCTTCCGCCGCTCGAACCAGGGTAGCCGCGCTCACCGACACAGAATCCGTCGAAACGGTGAACATGCCGGTCACGACCGCACCACCAGCCCCACAGCCCCCAACCGATCGCCGCTGTCTCGTTCTTCGGCCACACCAGCAGGCGGCTCGTCCGCGTAGCCGATTCGCACCGTTTCCGGAACGGCGTCGGGCGTCGGTAGCCGGCGATGGCCTACGGTCGACAGGGTGCTCGATACCGACCGACTGCGCGCCGATATCCCCGCCTACGACACCGCCGGACCGCCGCCGGTCTTCCTCGACAGCGCGGGGTCGTCGCTACCCCCGCGGATCGTCGTGGACACCGCGGTGGCGCATCTGCGGCGCGAGGCCGAGATCGGCGGCTATCGCGCCGCCTCGGAGCGGCTCGACGATCTGGCGGCGGTCAAGACCGCGATCGCCACGCTGATCAACGCCGACGCCTCGGCGATCGCCCTGAGCGACAGCGCCTCCCGCTCCTGGTCGGATTTCTTCTACGCCGTCCCGCTGCGGCCGGGCGATCGCATTCTGGTCTCGGGTTCGGACTACGCCAGCAATGTGATCGCGGCCCTGCAGCGGGCGCGGGCGGCGGGCGCGACCGTCGAGGCCATTCCCAGCGACGACACCGGGCAGATCGACCTGGTGGCCCTCGACAGCATGCTCGACGACCGCGTGAAGATCGTCTCGCTGCTGCACGCTCCCACCAACGGCGGGCTGGTCAACCCGGTCGCCGAGGCCACCCGCATCGCCCATCGCGTCGGTGCGCTGGTCCTGCTGGACGCCTGCCAATCGGCCGGTCAGATCGGCATCGATGTCGCGGAGCTGGGCGTCGACGCGATGTCGGCCACCGGCCGGAAATGGTTGCGCGGCCCGCGCGGCACCGGCTTCCTCTACGTCCGCCCGGAGGTCTGCCGCGAACTCGAACCGAGTCGTCTCGATCTGCACAGCGCCGCGTGGACCGGGCCGCAGGACTATCGCGTGGCCCCCGATGCGAGCCGCTTCGAATTCTGGGAATGCGACGTGGCGGCCCGACTCGCCCTCGGCGCGGCGGTGAACTACCTGCTGGATCTGGGACCGGAGAACGTCTACGCCGATGTCGCGGCCAAGGCGCGGCATCTGCGCGAGAATCTGCCGTCGATCCGGGGAATCACGGTGCGGGACCTGGGAACCGAACATTCCGGCATCGTCTCGTTCACCGTCGACGGCGTCGATCCGGGCGAGGTGCGCGAGACCCTGCGTGCCGCCGACATCACGGTGACGGTCAGCTACCGTAGCTCCACGTTGCTCGACATGTCGGCGCGGCGGCTCGAATCCGTGGTGCGAGCCTCGCCGCACTGCTTCGTCACCCTCGAGGAGCTCGATCGCTTCCTCGAGGCCGTCGACCGCCTCGCGGGCTGAGGCGGCCGAACCGAGTTCCGATTTTCATCGTGTCATTCGTAGTGCGACGCTGAAACGATCACGCTCCGGCGCCGGCTAACGCCGCGCCCGCGCACCGAGATAGTGCAGATGTGCCGACCGCCGGTCGGGTGGAGACGGGAGTTCGAGGGTGAGCCGGTTCACCGAGGAAATGTTCGCGACCGCACAACGATCCCGCCGGGGGCTGATCACCGGGGAGCCGGAGACGCCGCTACGCCGGGGCTGGGATGAGATCCACCGCCTCGCACGGCGAATGGCCGGCGGGCTCGCGGCGGCGGGGATCGTGCACGGCGACGCTGTCGGTGTGCTGGCCGGTATGCCCGCCGATATCGCGCCGGCCTGCCAGGCGATCTGGATGCGCGGGGCGTCGATCACCATGCTTCATCAGCCGACGCCGCGCACGGATCTGCAACTGTGGGCCCGCGACACCGAGACCGTGCTGCGGATGATCGAGGCCCGCGCGGTGGTGCTGGGCGCGCCGTTCGAGGTGGCGGCGCCGCTGCTGGCCGAACGCGGCATCACCGTGGTCCTGACCGACGAGCTGGCCACCGGACCCGACACCGATCCGCTGCCGACCGAGGAATCCGATATCGCGCTCCAGCAGCTGACCTCCGGTTCCACCGGATCACCGAAGGCCGTGCGGATCACCCACGAGAACTTCTACGTCAACGCGTACGCCATGTTCGATCGGGTGAAGTTCCAGCTCGACCAGGACGTGATGGTCAGCTGGCTGCCGTTGTTCCACGATATGGGCATGGTCGGATTCCTCAGCGTGCCGATGCAATTGGGCGCCGAGGTGGTCTGTGTGACGCCGATGGACTTCTTGAAACGGCCGATCCTGTGGGCCGAACTGATCTCGAAATACCGCGGAACGGTCACGGCCGCACCCAATTTCGCCTATTCGCTGCTGACCCGCCGCTTGGCCCGCGCCGAGGACGGCGCCGTGGATCTGAGCAGTGTGCGGTACATGTGGAACGGCGCCGAACCGGTCGATCCCGACACCATGGACGCCCTCGCGGCGGCCGGGAAGCGTTTCGGGCTCAGCGCGTCCGCGCTCACTCCGGTGTACGGCATGGCCGAAACGACGCTGGCGGTGTCGATTCCGGATCCGGGCGTCGGGCAGGTCGTCGACATCGTCGACGCGGATCTGCTCGAGGCGCTCGGCAAGGCGGTTCCGGCGACGGATCCGACAGCCCACCACGGCAATCTGCGCCGCCTGCCGCTGCTGGGCCGCCCGGTGGACAATCTCGAGATCCGGGTGGTCGACGACGAACACCGGCCGTTGCCGACCCGGACGGTGGGCGTGCTCGAGGTGCGAGGGCCCGCGGTCACCGCGGGATATGTCACCGTCGAGGGCTTCCGGCCCGCTCGCGACGCCGAGGGCTGGCTCGACACCGGCGATATCGGCTACGTGACCGAGGACGGATCCGTGGTGGTCTGCGGCCGGATCAAGGACGTGATCATCATGGGCGGGCGCAACATCTTCCCGACCGATATCGAACGCGCCGCGCTGCGCGTCGCCGGGGTGCGGCCGGGTAACGCGGTCGCGGTGCGCCTGGACGCCGGGCAGAAGCGCGAGAGTTTCGCGGTCGTGGTGGAGAGCAACGACTTTCAGGATCCCGAGACGGTGCGCCGGATCGAGCACGAGGTCGTGCACGAGGTCTTCACCGCGGTCGGCGCCCGCCCGCGCAGCGTCACCGTTCTCGGCCCGGGCGCGCTGCCGAAGACGTCCTCCGGCAAGTTGCGCCGCTCCGCCACCGCGGCGCATCTGAACTGATCGGGACGAGAGTTATCGCGGTACCGGATCCTCCGGCGCGTCCACCGGATAGCGGTCGCCGAGGGGGTGCCGGTCCCGGTACACGAACGCGGCGACCAGATCGTCGGCGACGCGGGCCAGATCGTCGCGGCCCTCGACCGCACCGCACCAATCCAGCGGCAGCGCGTCGAGGCCGTGGCGGGCGCCGAGGATGTTGCCGGCCACCGCACCGGTGGAATCGGAATCACCGGAGTGGTTGACCGACAACAGGAATGCGCGGCGCACATCCCCGGTCCGCTCGGCATCGAGCGCGCAGTAGACCCCGACGGCCAGACATTCCTCGGCCACCCAGCCCGCACCCACCTGCTCGACGCCCTCCGAGGTTCCGGCGCCCGCGTCGGCGGTGGCCACTGCCTTGCGCAGGGCGGCAGCGGTTTCCGCGCCACCGGCCACCGCCTCGACCTGCCTCGTGGTGTCCTGCACCGCGGTTCGCAGATCGGCGCCGTTCACGAGCCGGTCGATCAGAGCGGCGAACGCCCCGGCGGCCAGATATCCGGTGGGATGGCCGTGGGTGAGCTGGGCACACCGCGCCGATGCCTGGAAGGCGGCCTCGGGGCCGAGGGCGGCCAATCCGAACGGCGCCGACCGCATGACCGTGCCGCATCCCTTGGAGTCCTCGTTCACCGGACCCGGCACGCCGACGGGATGTGGTTCGCGATAGCTCTGCGCCTGCCGGTTCAGCCCGCGCATACACGCGTTGCCCGGGGCGCGCACCGCGTACAGATAGGGCAGACCCGCCAGCCAGCCGTCGGGACGCGGGTCGGGCGCGTGTTCGCGTTGCGTCCGCAGCCAGCGCAGATAGGCGCGGCGCAGAGCCGGCGCCGGGTCCGCCCCCGGCGCACACCGCAACAGTCCCTCGGCGGTGAACAGCGTCATCTGGGTGTCGTCGGTGATCTGCCTGGGCGCGGATTCGTCTGCCGCCGGGGCGAATCCGGTGAGCCCGTCGGGCCCGAACCGGTCGCGGATCTGGTCCAGTTTCAGGAATTCGATCGGCCAGCCCAGCGCATCACCGACCGCCCCGCCCAGCAACGTGCCCCGATACCGATCGAAAATCGTCGTGTAGTCCTGCACGGCCACCGATCTTCGCAGAGGATCGCTCAGTGCAGTTGGTTCTGGGCGGTTTCCAGTCCCACGCGCAGCAGCAACTCCACCGCGTCGGCGGTCTGTTCGACCAGCACCGGAACCTCTTTGCGTTCGGGCGCGGAGAACGGTTTGAGCACGAAATCGGCCGGATCCTGCCGGCCGGGCGGGCGGCCCACACCGAACCGCACCCGCAGATAGTCCTTGGTGGACAGGGCATTCGAGATCGAACGCAGCCCGTTGTGACCACCTTCGCCGCCGCCGCGTTTGAGCCGGATGCTGCCGAACGGCAGATCCAGTTCGTCGTGGACGACGATGACCTCGGTGGGCGGCACCGAGAAGAACCGGGCCAGCGCCGCGACCGGGCGGCCGGACAGATTCATATAGGTACGCGGCTTGGCCAGCAGCACCTTGCGCCCGTCGAGCCGGGCCTCGACCAGGTCGGCGCCCGATTTCTTGTGCACGGTGAACCGGCCGCCGATGCGCTCGGCGAGCACATCGGCGACCAGGAAACCGGCATTGTGCCTGGTGCGCTCGTATTCGGGCCCGGGATTACCCAGCCCCACCACGAGCGCGGGGGCAGTAGATTCCGTCATCGAAATCCGTTGAACGACCGAATTATTCGGCGCTCTCGGCCTCGCCCTCGGCCTCGCCTTCACCCTCGCCCTCGACGGCCTCGGCGGCCGGAGCGACGATGATGTTGACGATCAGCGCCTCCGGGTCACCGGACAGGGCGGCGCCCTTCGGCAGCTCGACCTGACCGGCGGTGATCTGGGTGCCGGCCTCGGCGCCCTCGATCGAGACCTCGATGGACTCGGGCACGTTCAGCGCGTCGACCTCGATCGACACGGTGGTGGCCTCCTGGGTGACCAGGGTGCCCGGGCCCGCGTCGCCGGCCAGCGCGACCGGCACGTCGACGACGACCTTCTCGCCACGCTTGACGATCAGCAGGTCGGCGTGCTCGATGTAGCGGCGGATCGGGTGCACGACCACGGACTTGGTCATGGCCAGCTGCTTCTTGCCGTCGATCTCCAGGTTCAGGACGGCGTTGGTGCCGTGCTCACGCAGGATCGCGGCGAAGGCCTGGGCGTTGACGGCCAGGTGCTTCGGCGCCTCGCCGTGGCCGTACAGGACGGCGGGAACGTTGCCGTCGCGACGGGTGCGGCGCGCGGCGCCCTTGCCGAATTCGGTGCGGGTCTGAGCTGCGAGAACGCTGACGTCGGACATGACTGGAATACTCTCCTACGGCTTTCCGGGGCGGACGGTGTGCTGGCCAGGTACTGTCCTGATTCGGACGGCCCTGGCGAAAGGGTCTGCTCGTCGGGCGATGACCGCACGACAACGGCCGGAAGCCGAGCCGCGTCGATCACGGTGTGCACTGGGTGCGACACCCTCGCCGAGACAACCTGAGAACAATAGCATGTAGCGGAAAACGCTTTCGCCCAGCACCCCGATGCGGTAATACGCGCCGGACGGGCAAACGCCTACGCGCTGGGCCCCGGGCCGGTTCAGGCGGATTCGGTCCGGAAGTGCGCCGCGTAGCAATCCACGTAGCGGCGGCCCGAACGCATCGCCAACTCCGCCATGAGGTCGTCGGTCGCGGTGCGGACCGCGTCCCGATCGACCGGCAGGAAGGTGCGAGGCGCACCGAAGACGATGCGAACCTTGCCGAACCGCAGCAGCCGCCGCCCGCGCCGATTCACCCGGTCGGTCCCGCTGAGCGCCACGGGCACGACCGGTGCGCCGGTCCGCATCGCCACCCGGATCACCCCGGTGCGGCCGCGATAGACCCGGCCGTCCGGCGAACGGGTCCCTTCCGGGTGAATGCCCCACACCCCGCCCGACTCCAGAATCCCGACCGCCGCGGCGAGCGCATCCGCCGATGCGGAACCACCGGAGCGATCGACGCGCACCTGCCCGGTCGCCGTCATCACCCAGCGATTGATCCGCCCGCGCCACCCCGGCTCGTCGAAATACTGACTCTTGGCGAGGAAGGTGATCCGCCTCGGCAGCACGAGCGCCAGATAGAGGGAGTCGATCGCCGCCAGGTGATTCGCCGCGATGATCACCGGACCGTTCTTCGGAACGTGATGCAGCCCTTCGACTTTCGGCCGCCCCAGGATCCGCAGGACCGGACCGATCAGGACGAACTTCAAAAGCCGATACCACATACACATCCTCCACGGCCGGATCGTAGACACTGTCTACGCGAGAGTAGTAGACAATGTCTACGCACACAATGTCCATCCCGTCACTCCACCGCCGCTCGGTGAAGGCGATCACCGGCTCGGTTCGGCCCAGCGCGTCGGTCGGGCCCGGCAGCCGTCATCGCCCCTCTCGTTCGCGAGCCGGTTCAGCCGCAGGCTCGGCGGGTTCACTCGACTGGCGCGCGGCCGGCCGGACCCGCGCCTCGAACGCACGGTCCACACTGCCCACCTGCCCTGCGACCGGCACCGCCGGCGAAAGGACGCGGGATCGCACGCGACAATATGCGGCATGGGTGTCGACGAACCGGTGCGGGAACGGCTGGTGAGCGCGGGTGTGGGGTTGCTGGAAGAGGTCGGGGCCGCGCAGCTCGGACTGCGGGCCATCGCCCGGGAGGCGGGGGTGTCGCACGGGGCGCCGCGGCGGTACTTCCCGACCCACAACGCACTGCTGGCCGCCGTCGCGGTGCACGGATTCGCCGATCTGAGTGAGCGTTTCGCAGCCCACGAGAGCGAGATCCCGCGGGTGCGAATCGACCGGATGGCCGGTGAATACATCGACTTCGCGGCACGGCGGCCGGAGATGTTCACCCTCATGTTCCGCCACGATCTGCTGCAAGGCTCGGGAGAGAACCTGCGCCGCACGACGATTCCGATCTACCAGGCGTGGGCGGATCTGGTCGCCGGCTGTGTGCGCGACCGCGCGGAAGAACGCGCCTTCGGCCTGTGGACGAATCTGCACGGCATCGCCGCCCTGGTGGCGAACCGGAGTGTCGAGCTGATCGCGCCGGGCATCGACCTGGACCGGCTCGTCCTGGGCACGGTCGCCCAGCACCTGTCCGACTGACCGAGACCCCGAGCCGGTCTGCGCACCCGCCCTGACCGGCAGTTTCCCTGGACCGCCGCTGTCCCCGGTGCGAGCCGAAGCCGCTCACTCACGTATTCTGATGCTTTGTCCTGTCCCGCGAAGAGGAGCCGATCGGTGAATTCCCCCTCAGCCAGCACGACCACATCCGGGCGGGTGGCGCAGGAGGCGGAACGGCGGCGCACCTTCGCGGTGATCTCGCATCCGGACGCGGGTAAATCGACGCTGACCGAGGCCCTGGCCCTGCACGCGAAGATGATTTCCGAGGCCGGCGCCATTCACGGGAAATCCGGCCGGAAATCCACCGTTTCCGACTGGATGGAAATGGAGAAGGCGCGCGGTATTTCCGTCAGCTCGACGGCACTGCAGTTCGAATACGGCGAGTGCGTGATCAATCTCGTCGACACGCCCGGCCACTCCGATTTCTCCGAGGACACCTACCGGGTGCTGACGGCCGTCGACGCCGCGGTCATGCTCATCGACGCCGCCAAGGGCCTGGAGCCGCAGACGCTCAAACTGTTCCAGGTCTGCCGCCACCGCGGCATCCCGGTGATCACCGTGATCAACAAATGGGACCGTCCCGGACGGGCGCCGCTGGAACTGCTCGACGAGATCAGCGAGCGGATCGGCCTGACCCCCACGCCGCTGTTCCTGCCGGTCGGCATCGCGGGCGATTTCCGTGGGCTGCTGCGCCGCGGTCCCGAGGGCGCAGCCACCGAATACATCCACTTCACCCGGACCGCGGGTGGCGCGACCATCGCGCCGGAGGAGTCGTACACGCCCGACCAGGCCGCCGCCCGCGAAGGCGAGCCGTGGGAGACCGCGGCCGAGGAGAGCGAACTGCTTTCGGCCACCGGCCAGGACCACGATCAGGAACTGTTCCTCGCCGGGCAGACCTCGCCGGTCATCTACGCCTCGGCGATGCTGAACTTCGGCGTGCGGCAACTGCTCGACACGCTGGTGGCGCTGGCACCGCCGCCCGGACCCCGCGCCGACGTCGACGGCGCTCCACGGGAGCCGGCCGACCCGTTCAGCGCGGTCGTGTTCAAGGTGCAGGCGGGTATGGACGCCGCGCATCGCGACCGGCTGGCGTTCATGCGCATCGTCTCCGGGGAATTCGAGCGAGGCATGGTCGTCACGCACGCTCAGACCGGGCGGCCGTTCGCGACCAAATACGCGCTCACCGTCTTCGGCCGCGAGCGCGCGACCGTCGACACCGCCTATCCGGGCGATGTGGTCGGTCTGGTCAACGCGACCGCGCTCGCTCCCGGCCACACCCTGTTCGTGGACAAGAAGGTGGAGTTCCCGCCGATTCCGTCCTTCGCGCCGGAACACTTCGCCACCCTGCGGGCGCGCAGCGCGGGCAAGTACAAGCAGTTCCGCAAGGCCATCGATCAACTCGACTCCGAGGGCGTGGTGCAGGTGCTGCGCAACGACCTGCGCGGCGACGCCTCCCCCGTCCTCGCCGCGGTCGGCCCGATGCAGTTCGAGGTGGTCACCGCCCGCATGCAGGCCGAATTCAACGTCGAAACGCAGCTGGACTTCCTGCCCTATCAGCTGGCCCGGCGCACCGATGCGGCCTCGTCGCCGGAGCTGGACCGCCAGCGCGGGGTCGAGGTCTTCACCCGCAGCGACGGCGTCATCCTGGCCCTGTTCAGCGACAAGTGGCGGCTGCAGTACATCGAGAAGGAAATGCCCGAACTGACGCTGGAACCGCTCGTCGCGACCGCGGACTGACGGGTCTCGTTACCCGGCCCCGGGGCATGTCAGCCGATCGCCTCGTCCGGTTCTTCCTCGACCCGTCCGCCCGGGGTGTCCTCGATATTCGACACCACGGCCGGGATATCGGGCACCGAACCCGGCTCCCCGGTGATGACGCCCCACCGGCTGGCGGTCAGGCGCAGACTCGGCAGGTCCGACAGTGACAGCACCACCTCGTAGGTCCGCTCGTACCCGGTGTGGGCGATGCGCCAATGCCCGTCGTCGCAGCGCACATACCGGTCGTTGTAGAACGCCGCCCCGCGCAGCAGCATGTTGTGACCGGGGATGAGGACGGTGTCGGCCAGGTACCAGGTGCCGGTCGCCGCATCGCCGTCGATATCGATCTCGGGATGGTCGCACCGATGTTCGGTGATGACGTGGGGCCCGAGAGTATTGCGCATGAACGCCAGGAACGCATCACGCGACTCGAACTGCAGGTACTCGCTGTAGGTCGCCGTCGCCTCCGGGATCATCGTGTCGGCGAAGTCTTCCCACGATTTGGTGTCGAGCGCTCTCAGGTACCGGAACTTCAGCCGGCTGATCGCGGAGACGGCATCGGAATCCATACCTCAACAATCCCACCGGATCCGGCGAATCTGCGCAGATCGGAAAATAGGTATCGTATCGCTACACAGCGTTGACCGGCGGCCTGCGGATCAGGACCCGTTGATGGTGAAGCAGGTCTTGCAGAAGTCCTCGCCGAATTCGGTGAGGCGCAGGCTCTTTCGCACGATCTTGGGCACCCGGCCGGCCTGCTTGAGCGCCGATTCCACGATCGGCTGCACCTCGAGCACCATATAACGGCTCAGCACCACCGGATCGTCGGAAGTGGTCAGCAGACCGAGCCGGTTCAGATTGATCAAGTACAGCCGTGACCGGTCCGGATACCGCACGCCGGCCTGCTCCGGGACCGAGGTCAGATCTCCGGCGACCAGCTCGGAACCGATCCCCAGCGGCCGGTTGGTGCGCACGTCGACCGAGGGCTGCGGCCCGTTGATGGCCATGAACCGCAGAATCCGCGCCTCGTCCGAGGACAGCTGATCGAGGATGCGGTCGTAGGCCGGATGCACTTCCTCGGTGAAGTACACATCGGCCGAGCGCGCGAGCAGATTGTCGCCGCGGCGGCGCAGATCGACCAGGGTCGACGAGCGGACCAGCCCGCCGGTCGACGGCCCGGGTGTCTGGCCGTTGGTGGGGACGTAGCTGACGATCTCGCGCACCGAGCCCTCGGTGACGCCGAGGACGCTGCGGGCGACGGACTGCAGTGCGGCTCCGGTGCGTTCGGCGATCTCGGTGGAGGATTCGCCGTCCAGCGCGGCCTGGGCGATCTGCTTGGTGACCTCGAGGCCGGTGCCGACGGCCCACTGGCCGCCGCGGACCGCGGTCCCGGCAGCCAGGCCGGCTGCCCGGAAGACGCCGCGGATCATGCGGGCTTCGTTGCTGATCTGCCGCTTCTCCACGTCCGAGCTGCGTTCCACAGCGCGGGAACCGGGTCGGACCACATCCTGTCCGGTCCTGTCGTCTGTCACGTCATTCTCCGAATATCGCCAGGTGAACGAGTCCGCTCACATATTCTTACCGCACCCTGAAGGCCACCGGCCATGTTCGGCGGCTCTCGGCCATGAGCGCCGACACCCGCCCAGCGATAGCGGCATGAATGTGGTTCCGGTCATTCTTGCGGCTGCCGCTGTCCGGTGCGACATTCCGATCACGCGATGTGATCGAAGTCTCCGCCATACGCTACCGCGTACCAGCTTTCCGCCCCGAATTGGATAGCGACTTCCACGGCGGCCTCCGTGGTTACGCAGGCTGCCGCCTCCGGCCGCGTCGCTACAGTCGCCAATTGGACCCGTTTCCTGAATTCACAGTAAGGTTCGCCTGGCCGACGGGGTACGTTGTAGTGCCGGTGTGACGGCGGTCACCGGTAAGGGGTCGGCAGGAGGGTGTCGTGCTGGATAGTTTGCTGGGTTTTCACCCGACGATTTTGCTGGAACTGATCACGATCCCCCTCTTCACGGGTGTCATCGGCTATATCACCAACTGGACCGGCATCCTGATGCTGTTCAAGCCGCTACGCTTTCACGGGTTTCGGGTACCGGGTCTGAAATGGTTGTTCCCCTATCTTCCCAAGCGCATTCAGGTGCTGCCGTTGCTGCAGTACGACGGGCGCATGGGCTGGCAGGGAATCGTGCCGTCGCGCGCGGACAAGATGGCCTCGATCGCGGTCGACAAAGGGCTCTCGAAACTCGGTAGCGTCGCCGACTTCTATCGGGAACTCGAGCCCGATGAACTGGCCGCGCATCTGACCGATATGGCGCAGTCGCAGATCCGCGACATCGTGGAGGAGATTGCCCGCCGTGAACATCCGCAGCTCTGGTACAACCTGCCCGCGCAGGTCCGGGAGTTGGTGCACGAGCGGGTCCGGGAACAACTCCCCGAGATCCTCAAGGAACTGACCGACGAACTCGGGTCGAACATCGAACAACTGCTCGATGTCAAACAGATGGTGATCCGGTATTTCCAATCGCGCCCGCAGTTGCTCAACACCGTATTTCAGGTGCTGGGCGCCAAGGAGTTGCGGTTCATGCAGAACTTCGGCTTCTATTTCGGCGCGCCGATGGGTCTGGTACTGGTCGCGGTGCTGCATCTGACACATTGGTCGCCGCTGGTGGTGCTGCCGGTCGGCGGTGTGATCATCGGCTGGGTGGTCAACTGGATCGGCCTCAACATGATCTTCGAACCCGCCTACCCGAAGTGGTGGTGCCCGTGGCGGCAGGGATTGCTGATCAAGCGGCAGCCCGAAATCACCGAGGGCTACGCCGAATTGGTGGCCACCCAGATCATCACGATCGCCAATGTCGGTGACGAACTCCTGAACGGGCCACGCTCGGACCGCACCATGCAGGTGCTCGAGGACACCCTGCGTCCGGCCACCGACCGCGCGCTCGGGCCGATGCGCGGGGCGCTGAAGTTCATGATCGGCAGCCGGGACTACGCGACCCTGCAGACCCGCTTCACCGACGAGGCCAAATCGCTGGCGCCGGCCGCCTTCGCCGATCCGGGATTCAACGCCCAGCAGAGCCGGCAGGTCAGCCGGTACATCGCCACGCAGATGGCGGCGCTGAAGCCGCCGGACTTCGTCGACATGTTGCGGGCGGCGATCAAACAGGACGAGTGGCTTTTGTTCGTCCATGGCGGTGTGCTGGGGCTCATCGCCGGTTACGCTCATCTTCTGATCTTCGGAACGGAAGTAGCGAACGTATGGCTGTGAGCGGATCCGCACCGGAAAACGGTGACGGCGCCGAGTTTTCGATCGAATACGCCGAGGTGGTCGCCGAATCCGGCGACGCGGCGGCCGGTACCGGCGCGACCGAGATCGAGACGGTCTTCCCGGAACCGGACGCCCGCTCCACCGACCTCGTCGCACGCCGGTCGGCCGAATTGATGCTGCCCGAGGATGCCCGCCCGGGCTGGGCCGGTCCCGTGCGCACCACGACCGGTGTGGTGCGGGTGGCGCTGTCCGCCGTCACCGAGGCCGCGGCATGGAGCCTGGGCACCGCGGTCGGCGTGACGGCCACGGTGGTGCGCGGCAGTATGTCCGGGCAGCCGCCGCGGCATGTGCTCTCCGAGGCCGGTGAGCAGGTTCGCGACTCGCTGCGGCGCGCACTCGGCATCGATGCCACCCCCGGCGGCGCCCCCGCCCCGACGGCGCCGAGCCTGCGCGATCGCGGCGCCGAACTGCTGCGCCGCTCGGCCGATGTGCACTGCGAGGACAGTGACCATCCGGCCTTCGCGCGCATCCTCGCCGAACTGGCTCCCGATGAAGCCCGGATCCTGCGCTTCCTCTATCTCGACGGGCCGCAGCCGGCGCTCGACATTCGCACCGGGCGGCCGCTGAGTTCGGGCACCCAGCGCATCGAGGTCGGCATGTCGCTGATCGGCGAGACCGCGGCGCTGCGTTTCGCCGACCGCGCGATCACCTACCTGACGAATCTGCGCCGGCTCGGACTCATCACCGTCGAGGGCGATCAGTTGGACAATCCGGTCCGCTACCAGCTGCTGGAATCACAGCCGGAGGTGCGGCGGTTGCTCAAGCGCGGATTCGGCACCAAGGTCGCCTACCGCAGCATCGCGCTCACCTCGTTCGGCACGGATTTCACGTGCGCGTGCCTGCCGGTGCCGCCGCTGGGCCACGCCCTCTGAGAGCGGGCCCCGGCACCTACCCTCAGCCGACCTCTTCGGCGAGTTCGAGCCAGCGCATCTCGGTCGACTCCTTCTCGGCCTGCACCTGCTTCAGCTCCGCGCCGAGGCTCACCAGCTTCTCCGGGTCGGTGGCGGCTTCGGCCAGCGCGGTGTGCAGGCGTTCCTCCCGATCGGTGAGTTTCTCCAGGGTCCGCTCCAATCGGCCGAACTCCTTGCGCGCGGCGCGATAGGCCGCGGAATCGGTTGCGGGAGCAGTGGTTTCGGTCTGAGCGGACGGGCGGCGCGCGGTGTCGGCGAGTGCCGCGCGGCGGCGCAGGTATTCCTCGATGCCGCCGGGCAGGTTGGTGAGCTTGCCGTCGCCGAACAGGGCCCAGGTGGAATCGCTGATGCGCTCGATCAGGTACCGGTCGTGGGAGATCACGACCAGAGTGCCGGGCCAGCCGTCGAGCAGATCCTCGAGTTGCTGCAGGGTGTCGATATCGAGATCGTTGGTGGGCTCGTCGAGCAGCAGCACGTTCGGCTCACCCATCAGGATGCGGGTCAGCTGCAGACGGCGGCGCTCGCCGCCGGACAGGTCACCGACCGGAGTGCGCTGTTTGGCCGGTGTGAACCCCAGCCGCTCGGCGAGCTGTCCGGCGCTGATCTCCTTGTCTCCCAGCATGGTTCGCTCGGCGACGTCGGCCACCGCTTCCAGCACCCGCATATCGGTGGGCAGATCGTCGAGTTCCTGCCGCAGCCAGCCGATCCGGACGGTCTGGCCCTGAATCCGTTTACCGGCGGCCGGTTCCGCGTCACCGGCGAGAGCGCGCAACAGGGTGGTCTTGCCCGACCCGTTCACGCCCACCAGGCCGACTCGCTCCCCCGGCGCCAACCGCCAGGTCAGATCGCGCACCAGTTCGCGGCCGTCGGGAGTGGTGAGCGTGGCGTCCTCGAGTTCGATCACGACGCGGCCCAGGCGTTTTCGCGCGAAGGAGGCCAGCTGCACGGTGTCGCGCGGCGGCGGCACATCGGCGATCAGCGCCTCGGCGGCCTCGACCCGGTAACGGGGTTTCGAGGTGCGGGCCTGCGGACCGCGACGCAGCCAGGCCAATTCCTTGCGGGCCAGATTGCGCCGGCGCGCCTCGGTGGCATCGGCCTGGCGGGCCCGTTCGGCACGGGCGAAGATCCAGTCGTTGTAGCCGCCCTCGTAGCTTTCGACCTTGCCGCCCACCACTTCCCACGTGCGGGTGGCGATGGTGTCGAGGAACCAGCGGTCGTGGGTGACCACCACGAGCGCGCTGCGGCGCGCGAGCAGATGTTCGGCCAGCCACTGCACGCCCTCGACGTCGAGGTGGTTGGTGGGCTCGTCGAGCACCAGCAGATCCAGTTCACGCACCAGCGCGGCGGCCAGCGCGACGCGGCGGCGCTCGCCCCCGGACAGATTCGCGACCGAGGCGTCCATCCCCAGATCCGCGATGCCGATACCGTCGAGCACGCTGCGGATGCGCGGGTTGGCGGCCCACTCGTGTTCGGCGACTCCGTCGGTGCGCGCGTCTTCGGCGAGTCCGGCCAGCACCACCTCCCCGACCGTGGCCCCTTCCGGCAGCACACCGCGCTGGGTCACCACCGCTATGCGCAGGCCGTTGATGCGGCTCACCCGCCCGCTGTCGGGCTGTTCGAGCCCGGTCAGCACTTCGAGCAGTGTGGTCTTACCCCCGCCGTTGAGACCGACGACCCCGATCCGCTCACCCTCCTGCACGCCGAGGGACACGTTGTCCAGCAGCGGGGTGATTCCGAAGCTCTTGTGGACCTGCTCCAGATTGATCAGATTCGCCAAGGGGTCAGTCCTCTCCGAGTACGGCGGGGCCTACGGGTGTGCCACGAGCTCGGCGCAGGTCCGGCCGCGTCGCGCGCGCCGGCTGCGCATCCGCAGCGGCGGGACCACGCCCGTCGGCTTCACCCGTGAACATTACGGCACGAGGGTGCGCCCTTCCGGCGCGGGTGAACCGGCTCGAAGACGAGCCACATCTCCCCCACCGGATCACCGGCGCGTTCGGTCTGCGCTGCCCGAAGGACACATATCGGCGCGCGGGCACGGGCCGCGCGGAGGAGCCGGTCACCTGGCCGCGCTCGAAGGAGCGTCTCGTGTGCGACGACCGCGCGGTGTCGGTCGAGCGCCAGAGGTCGCGCGGATAGGGTCCAGGCGTTTCGGGACGCGACGATGCGGGACGCGGCCGAGCGGAGGACGGTCGTCGGCGCAGCGCCGTGTGGTCGCGACCCCCGGAGGGCACTGCCGGTCGCGAAAGACGTCACGGAAGGCACCGCAGTTGCGAAACGCGTTGAGACGTAGGTAGTCTGCCTGCAATCCAGATGGGTTCTCCAGAAGTATGGCCGTAGTGCGGGAACCCCGCCTCATGAGGCGCGGAGTGGGCGGCACTGATTTGTCGACCCCACATTCGGAGGATTCTCATGACCGACTCGTCATCTCACGACCGCGCCCCGAGGAATTCCGGGCTGCCGGATGCGATGCGTGCGGCCCACGGCGTCAAGGTCGGGATCGGACTGCCGATCGCCGACCCGCAATCACTCGTCGAATGGGCCGAGCGGGCCGAATCGGGCCCGTTCGCCACGCTCGGACTGCTCGACCGACTGGTCTACGACAATCCGGAACCCCTTGTGACACTTGCTCTTCTGGCCGGTGCGACGCAACGGATCCGATTGCAGACCGAAGTGCTCATCGCGCCGCTGCGCGAGACCGCGCTGCTCGCGAAACAAACCGCCACCCTCGACCGGCTCTCGGGCGGCCGGTTCACCCTGGGGCTCGGTGTCGGCGGCCGCGCCGACGACCATGAAGCGTCGGGCACCGAATTGCGCACGCGCGGAAAGCGACTGGACGAGCAGGTCGCGGCGATGCGCAGGCTCTGGTCCGGTGAACCCTACAGCGAGAGCTGCGGTGCGATCGGCCCGCGGCCGCATACCCCCGGCGGCCCGGAGTTGCTGTTCGGCGGGTTCCAGACCGCCGCCTTGGAACGCGTCGCGCGCTGGGGCGGCGGATTCCTGGCCGCCGCCGCACCGTCGTGGGCTCCGGGCCTGTTCGACACCGTGCACCGCTTCTGGCGCGAATACGATCGCCCGGGCGAACCTCGCATCGTCGCGCAGGTCAACGCCGCCCTCGGCTCGGACGCGGTGATCGACGAGGCACGCTCGGCCATGGCCGCCTACTACGAATTCAGCGGTCGCGCCGAATTCATGGTCGAGGGGATGCTCACCACACCGGACCAGATCCGCACGGTCACAAAACAATTCGCCGATCTCGGCGCCGACGAAGTGATCTTCTACTGCTACGGGCGAGACCCGGAACAGGTCGACCGCCTCGCCGACGCCCTCGGCTGAGGGACATCTCGGGTAGGGCCGGGGCGAACGACGCCACTGGCGCGTCGATCAGCGCCGGCCCGTCAGGTCGGCAGTCAGGACCCGGACAGCGCCGACTCCGGGCGAACAGAGCCGGCCCGCCCGGTCAGTGCCGAGCCGCCAGATCAGTGCCGTCCCCACCAGGGCAGGTTCGATCATCGCCGACCGGCGCCTGAACGCTCCGCACTGCGTCGCCCGCGCGATCGAGCGGGCACCCGAGCAACGCCGAGCACGGTCGACATCGGCTGTCAGTGCCGCCCGTCGGCCAGCACCCGCGCGCCGGGCACCGGCCCGGTCGCGGTGCGGACGCTGCGGCACACCCCGGCGCCGGAGAGTTCGGCCGACACCTCCACCGCATCGTCTTCGCTACCGCACAGGAACGCGCAGGTGGGCCCCGAACCGGAGACGATTCCGGCGAGGGCGCCCGCCTCGACGCCGGCCCGCAGGGTGCGACGCAGGGCCGGATTCAGCGACAGGGCGGCGGCCTGCAGATCGTTGCCGAGCAGGGGTGCGAGCTGGGTGGCGTCGCCGGAGGCCAAGGCCTGCAACAGTTCCTGCGGGTCGCCGAGGCGCGGCGGGTCGCCGTTCTCGCGCAGCCGGTCCAATTCGCCGAACACCTTCGGCGTCGACAACCCTTCCTTGGCCAGCGCCAGCACCCAGTGAAAGGTGTTGCGCGACAAGACCGGAAGCAGTTTCTCGCCACGACCGCGCCCCAGAGCGGTGCCACCGTGCAGCGCGAAGGGCACATCGCTGCCGAGTTCGGCCGCGACATCGGCCAATTCGTCGCGCGACATCTCCAGACTCCACAACTCGTTGAGTCCGACCAGCGTCGCGGCGGCGTCCGCGCTGCCGCCGGCCATCCCCCCGGCCACCGGAATACCCTTCTCGATCTCGATCTCCACCAGCGGAGCGCGGCCGGCCAGATGTCCGAGCCGGACCGCCGCCTGCCATACCAGGTTCGTGCGATCGGTCGGCACCTGTGCGGCACCCTCCCCGTGCACGCTCACGGCCAGCGATCCGGCCGGGGCGATCCGCACGTCGTCGGAGAGCGACAGTGCCTGGAAGACCGTGGTCAGTTCGTGGTATCCGTCGCTACGCAGGTCATCGACTCCTAGATGAAGGTTCACCTTGGAGGGGGCGCGCACAACCACGGAACTGGGTACTACAGACAGCACGGGGCTAGGTTATCCGTCCGCGCGGCAAACGGTCGGTTTGCCGCGCGACGCGGGGTTCCCGCGGCTGGGGACTCGCCGTCGGCGGGCGGCTGTCGCATACCGGCGACTCCGGACCACGGGCCGATGACAGGCCCGCTACCAGGGCAGACAGATCTCGGCGGAGATGCGCGTCACCGCGGCCGAAATTCCTCGCCCGCAGCCTTGCGTCAGGTACCCATGGGGGGTATGTTCAGTGATGTCAGGGGATACCCCCTCACCGTATAAGAGCGAGCGAAGGAAGCGATCATGGCTACCAGCACCTACACCGTCACCGGGATGACCTGCGGCCACTGCGTGGCGTCGGTGCAGAAGGAGATCGGCAAGATCGACGGTGTCACCAGTGTCGACGTAGACCTCGCATCCGGCCGCGTCCAGGTCGAATCCGCCGCACCGCTGACGGACGCCGAGGTCGTCGCCGCCGTCGACGAGGCGGGATATCAGGTGGCGAGCTGAATGAACGACAGACTGAAGTTCGCGGCCTTCGGCGGCGGACTGGTCGTGTTGTTCGGGGCCGCGCTCGGCATCGGCGCCCTGGTGGGCGATCCGGCCGAGCCGGCCCCCGGGCACGGCACCGGACTCCAGGCCACTCAGGAGGGATACACCCTCTCCGAGGTGGCCGCACCTACCGAACCTCGAACCCCCGGCACCCTCCGATTCCGGATCACCGGCCCCGACGGCGCACCGGTCACCCGGTACACCGATCTGCACGAGCGGGACCTGCATCTGATCGCGGTCCGCTCCGATGCCACCGAATACCGGCACGTGCACCCGGTCCGCGACGACACCGGCACCTGGTCGATCGATTGGCAGTGGGCCCAGCCGGGCACCTACCGCATCTTCGCCGATTCCCGGCCCGCCACCGCACCGGATGAATTGGTGCTCAGCCGCACGGTCACCGTGGCCGGCGCGAACGCCGATCGGCCGCTACCGCCCGTCTCTCGCACCACCACCGTCGACGGCTACCAGGTCCGCATGGACGGCGATCTGTCGACCGGCGGCGGTGAGGTGGGATTCACCGTCACCCGCGACGGACGGCCGGTCACCGATCTGCAACCCTATCTGGGTGCCTACGGGCATCTGGTCGCACTGCGCGGGAACGATCTGTCCTACCTTCATGTTCATCCCGAAGGAGAGGCCGGCTCGACTCCCGCCGGGCCGCGGGTCGCCTTCCATGCCCAAGCGCCCAGCGCCGGCGCCTTCCGGCTCTACCTGGACTTCGCCCACGGCGGCGCGGTGCACACGGCGGAATTCACCGCCGAGGCGGTAGCCGGGCAGCAGAGCGGGCAACACGACAACGAGCACAACGGACAGCACGGAGGAGGTCACCAATGAGCGCGCCCACGACAGAGCGCTCCGTCGAGCTGGATATCGGTGGGATGACCTGCGCCTCCTGCGCCGCACGCATCGAGAAAAAGCTGAACCGGATCGAAGGCGTCACGGCCACGGTCAACTACGCCACCGAGAAGGCGAAGGTCAGTTTCCCGGAAACGGTGACGCCGGATCAGCTCATCGAACGTGTCGTCGACACCGGCTACACCGCGACCGTCCACGACACCCGGCCCGCGGAAACGGCTGCGGCCGAGGAGGTTTCGGCCGACTCACCGCTGCGGCAGCTGCGGCACCGGCTTCTGGTCAGCCTCGCACTTGCGCTTCCGGTCATCGCGCTGGCGATGATTCCGGCACTGCAATTCCGGAACTGGCAATGGCTTTCGCTGACGCTGGCCACCCCGGTCGTGTTCTGGGGCGGTGCCGCGTTCCATCGCGCCGCCTGGATCAACGCCCGCCATGCCACCGCCACAATGGACACCCTCATCTCGCTGGGCACCCTGGCGGCCTATTCGTGGTCGGTGTACGCACTGTTCTTCGGCGATGCCGGAATGCCGGGAATGAAGCACGGCTTCAGTTTCGCGGTCGAACGCTCCGCCTCGGCGTCGAATATCTACTTCGAGGTCGCGGCCGGTGTGATCGTGTTCATCCTGGCCGGGCGGTATTTCGAGACCCGGGCCAAGGAACGCGCCGGTTCGGCGCTGCGGGCGCTGCTGGAACTCGGTGCCAAGGATGTGGCGCTGCTGCGCGACGGCGCCGAACATCGAATCCCGGTGTCGGAGTTGCGGGTCGGCGATCTGTTCCTGGTGCGTCCGGGTGAGAAGGTCGCCACCGACGGCGTCGTCACCGACGGCAATTCGGCCGTCGACATGAGCATGCTGACCGGCGAATCGGTACCGGTCGAGGTCGGTCCGGGCGATCCCGTCATCGGCGCGACCGTCAACGCCGGCGGTGTGCTGACCGTGCGGGCCACCCGCATCGGCGCCGACACCCAGCTGGCCCAGATGGCCGCACTGGTGGAGGACGCGCAGAACGGCAAGGCGCCCGTACAGCGGCTCGCCGATCGGGTCGCCGGAGTGTTCGTGCCGATCGTGATCGCGATTTCGGTTGTGACGCTGGGCTTCTGGCTCGGTAGCGGCGCCGCGGTGGCGGTGGCCTTCGGTGCGGCGGTCGCGGTGCTGATCATCGCCTGCCCGTGCGCGCTCGGCCTGGCCACACCCACCGCACTGCTGGTCGGCACCGGCCGGGGCGCGCAGCTCGGCATCCTGATCAAGGGCCCGCAGGTGCTGGAATCGACGCGGCGCATCGACACCGTCGTGCTGGACAAGACCGGCACCGTCACGACCGGCACCATGTCGCTGACCGAGGTGATCCCCGCCGAAGGTCAGGATCGCGCCGAGCTGCTGGCCGTGGCCGCGGCGGTGGAACACGGATCCGAACATCCGGTAGCCCGGGCCGTGGTGCGCGGCGCCGCCGAACAGGGCCTGGCCGAGGAGCCGGTGCAGCAGTTCGTGAGCCACGGCGGTAAGGGTGTGCAGGGTCTGGTCGGTGAGCGCGCGGTCGTGATCGGCCGCACCGAACTGCTCGCGGACTGGTCCGTCACGCTGCCGGAGACGTTGGCGCAGGCCAAGTCCGAGGCCGAGTCCGCCGGTCGCACCGCGATCGTGGTGGCGTGGGACGGGCAGGCGCGTGGCGTGCTGGTCATCGCCGATGCGATCAAGGCCTCGAGCGCCGAAGCCATCGCGGATATGCGGTCGCTGGGACTGACGCCGGTGCTGTTGACCGGTGACAATGCCGCAACGGCTCGCACGGTCGCCGATCAGGTCGGCATCGACGAGGTGATCGCCGAGGTGCTGCCCGCCGACAAGCTCGACGTGGTGAAACGCCTGCAGGATCAGGGCAAGGTCGTCGCGATGGTCGGCGACGGCGTCAACGACGCGGCCGCCCTCGCCCAGGCCGACCTGGGTCTGGCGATGGGCACCGGCACCGACGTGGCGATCGAGGCCGGCGACATCACCCTGGTCCGCGGCGATCTGCGGACCGTCGGCACGGCCATCCGGCTCTCCCGGGCCACCCTGCGCACCATCAAGGGCAACCTGTTCTGGGCCTTCGGCTACAACGTGGCAGCGATCCCGCTGGCCGCGGCCGGACTGCTCAACCCGATGCTCGCGGGTGCGGCGATGGCGCTGTCGAGTGTGTTCGTGGTGAGCAACAGCCTGCGCCTGCGGCGCTTCCGCTGAACGAATCCGCCGAATGTCCCGTCCGATCGGACGGGACATTCGGCGTTCCCGCGCCGGTCCGCCATACTTTCCGTCCGAAGAGATGAATGCGCGTCGACCGACATCCGACGCCGCGCACGAGGACAAGGCAGGGACCACATGAGCATCCTGTTCGGGATCGGTTTGGTGATCTGGTTCGTCAGCATCGCCGCGATGTTTCTCGCACGCGCCCTCGACGACCTCAGACAGCAGGCCTTCCGAGCGAGCCTGGGCATGTGCGCGGTGGGGTCACTCCTCCTCGCCATCGGCACGCCGTTCGTCAGCGGCAATTCGACAGCTAAGAACATCCTGGTCAGCGGTGGATTCGTCGTGATGGCGACGCTGTGCGCCTACTCGGTGGTGATCATGCGCCACCGCCCCGCCACTCCCCCGATTCCCCTGCCGATCCCGTTCACCCCGCCGAGCGACAATCCCACCGACGCGCCGCAACCCCCGTCACAGGACTCGCAGACCCGCGTACCCGCCGCGGGCTCGCGCCCGCACGATCCGAGTCGCATGTAACCAGCGTCGTATTTGCACGAATAGTTCAGCCGAGCGCGGCGAGGCGCCCAGTACGTCTCGCCGCGCGAGCCAGTAGCTCGTAGCCGAATTCCGAATCAGGGCAGGATGTTCGGAACGATCTGCGGCGCCTGCTCCGCCACCACGGTTCCCACCGCGACCCCGGCGTAGTACCCGGCGAAAGTACCGGCGACCGCGCCGACGACACCGCCTGCGACCGCACCCACCGGGGCGCCCACAACCGTAGGACTCGCGAGCGCGGCGCCGGCGGTACCACCGAGAACGGCTCCGGTCAGACCGCCTACCACCTGCCCCGCGGTCGCACCGATGTACGTGGCGTTCTCGAGCGGACTCGCGATGGGAGCCGCCACCACCGGTGCGAGCTCGGCGACAGCCGGAGCCGTCGCGGACGCGGTCCCCGCCTCACCCAGCGTCACCGCCGCGGGAAGTGCCACGGCAACCGGAAGACCGCGTAGGAATGTGCTGCGCTTACTCACCGCGCGATGACGACCGGCCATGACATCCGCCCTTTCCGAGGCTCGCTGTACCCGCCGGTCTTATCGGCGGCGCGAGCGCGGTCACAACACCGATGTGAGCAGCCGCGCACACTGCGACGCACCGCTATGAATCACCGGTCGCCGCACCGGGACGACCACTTGATCTGAACCGTAGTTGAGGTTCTAGCGTCGGAAACGACAGTCGTCCAGTGAAGGGAATCGCGATGAAGATCCTCGAAGTCGAGCTCACCACAACGAATCTCGCCGCCTCGACCGAGTTCTACCGCGACCTTCTCGGGCTCCCGGTCACCGCGCGGCGCGAGGGCATCGCCATCGACATCGGCTCCAGCACACTGAGGGTGCGGGCGGGCGCCGCTTTCGACGGAGTGCACCACCTCGCCTTCGGCATCTCGCCGCTCGACTTCGACTCGGCCCGCCGGTGGTTACGGCAGCGGACCGAGTTGATCACCGTCGGCGGGTCGGACATCATCGCGGGCCCGGAAGGATGGGACTCCCGATCACTGTATTTCCGAGGGCCCGAGGGAATCCTGCTGGAATTGATCGCCCGGCAGGCCGACCGAGCCACACCGGGCAGCCCCGACGAAACCCCGCGCCTGTTGTCGATCAGCGAGATCGGCATCGGCGTGCCCGACGTCCGGCAGACCGTACGTCACCTCGCCGAAGCCTTCGAACTCCCACCCTTCCCACCGCAACTGCCCGGATTCGCCCCGGTCGGCAGCCACGACGGCTTACTCATCCTGGCGAATTCCGGCCGAACCTGGTTCCCCACCGAGCACGACGTCCCCGCCACCGGACCGCTGTCGGTCCGCATAGAATCCGCGACCCGCAGCGGAAAGCTCACCCTGACAGACGAAGCCGTCGTTCAGTGCACTCGGACACACCCCGAATTCAGTACGCACCGATAGACCTTGCCGTCGAATCCGGGTACGTACAGCGCCCACGGTTGGGAATCACCATGCCGCGATGATTCCTCGATCCGGAACGGAAGCGGCCACCGGCGTCCGCTGTCGGCACTGTCGGCCGGCGCGGCACCGCGACGGGTCACCCCTGCTCGGCGAGGCGCACGAATGCCGCGGTGTCGAGTGTTTCGCCGCGGGCGGTGGGGGCGATGCCCGCGGCGAGCAAGCGGCGCTCCGCTTCGGCGGGCGATCCGGCCCAGCTTGCGAGTGCGGCGCGTAACGTCTTGCGGCGCTGGGCGAATGCGGCGTCGACCACGGCGAAGACTCGCTCGCGGTGGGCGGTGTCCAGCGACCAGGGTGGTTCGGCGAAGCGTTCGATGCGGACCAGTCCCGACTCCACCTGGGGGACCGGCCAGAACACTTGGCGGCCGACGGCTCCCGCGCGGCGGACGGTGCCGAAAAAGCCGGCCTTCACGCTGGGGACGCCGTAGATGCGGGAGCCGGGTTCGGCGGAGAGGCGGTCGGCCACCTCGGCCTGCACCATCACCAAAGCCGTTCGGATGCTGGGCAATTCGGCGAGCAGGTGCAGCAGCACGGGTACCGCTACATTGTAGGGCAGGTTCGCCACCAGCGCCGTCGGCTCGCCCGGAATATCGGTGGCCGACACGCGCAGCGCATCGCCGGGGACCACGGTCAGCCGGTCGGCGAGCTCGCGGGCGCGATCGGATACGGTTTCCGGAAGATGCTGTGCGAGAACCGGATCCAGTTCCACCGCGATCACCCGGTCCACGACGTCGAGCAGCGCCAGTGTCAGCGAACCGAGCCCGGGGCCGACCTCGAGCACCACGTCGTCGCGTCCGACGCCGGCGGTCGCGACGATTCGCCGCACGGTGTTCGCGTCGTGCACGAAGTTCTGTCCGAGCTGTTTGGTCGGGCGCACGCCGAACCGCTCCGCCAGCACCCGAACTTCGGCGGGGCCGAGCAGTTCGGCCAGGCCACGGGCTTCGCTCACAGGTTCGGACACGCCCGACAAGGTATCAGTGCGGTCAGGGCACTACGGCGTGGACTGCACCCGCGCGACGAACGCGTCCATCGCCGCCCACATCTGCGGATTCAGGTCGCAGTGCTGCCCGGTGCCGACCACCGACCGCGCATCCACGCCGTTCGCGGCCAGCTGGGCGGCCAGCGCGGCGTGCAGCGGCGACGGCACGGTGCGGTCGGTGGCGTTGAGCAGCAACAGAATCGGCGCGTCGTAACCGCTCGTCGGCACGGCCAGATAGTCGGTGAGGGCGGCCGTGAACCGCGGATCGCCCAGCGGCCGCGACAGCAGATCGCCGAGGGAGGCGCCGTTGACCTGCTCGATCATCCCGTCCAGGCACAGGGTGCCGATGCTGTCGAGCAGTTGGCGCCCACGCGGGCTCAGATAGCTGTCGACGTCGATGTCCGGCCGGGTCTCCCGCATCCCGACGAGCACCCCCGCGATGAAGGCGGTACTGCCGTCGCCGAGCTGCGGGATATTCGGCACCCACGGCCCGGCGATGGGCAGCACATGTTCCAGATCCGATTCCGGGTCGACCGCGATGGTCCCCCGGAAGTCCAGCTCGGGCGCATAGCTCTGCTGGAGATGGCCCGTGCCCAGCGCGGCCTGACCACCCTGCGACGCGCCGACGGCGATCCAGGTGCGCGACAACTGCGGATAGGTCGTTCGCGCTGCCCGCAGGAGGTCGATGGTCGCGGTCGCCTCGGACTGCCGCTCCAGATACGGATGCGGTCCGGTATCGAACGCGCCCAGCCCGAGATAGTCGGGCGCGACCACCGCGAATCCCTTGGATTGGAAGTACTGCAGGATGCGGTCTTCCTTGGCGCGACCGGACGGGTAGGGCGCGGTACCCGGATTCGAGATGCCGCTGCAGCCCATGCCGAGTCCGCTCGTGCCGTGGTCGTAGGCGACCACCGGCCAGCCACCCGCCGGCGGTTCACCCGGCGGAAGGAACACCGCACCGCTGGCCGGGACGGGCGCGCCCTGCGAGGTCGTCGTCCGATAGTCGAGCAGTGCCCCTCCGGTCATACCGTGCCAGCCGTCCGGCTGCGCGGTGACCGACAGCGTCGTCGCGGCCGGCTCGGCCGCGGCGTGCGGCACCGCGACGACCGAGGCGGCCGCCACTGCGGTGAACAGGGCCGCGACCGTGAGCGGCCGACGGATCCGAGCCGAACTTTTCGACAACCGCATAAGGCCACCTCACATCGTCGGGATCTGCTGATTTTACGGTGCACACACCGCACGGTCCGGGAATCCCCAGGCCGGGGCGTCGCGGAGCGTTGACGTCAATTGATACAGGTTCTAGTTTCGGTGTACTCGCGGAACAGGCGGTGGCACATCCGGTCTCACCGCACGCGACGCAGCAGGAGAGGACGGCCGCAATGATGCGCAGGCACGAGGGACGACGGGTGGTGGTGACCGGGGCGGGCTCGGGCATCGGGCGGGGCATCGTGGTGCGCATGCTCGCCGAGGGAGCCCACGTGGTCGGCGCCGACATCTCCGAGCCCGGGCTGAAAGAGACGGTGGCAGAGGTGGGTTCGGACCGCGATCGACTCCACACCGTCACCGTCGACGTGGCCGATCCGGAATCGGTGCGCCCCGCCGTCGCCGCGGCCGTCGACCATCTCGGCGGGCTGGACGTGCTGGTCAACGCGGCCGGGATCATGCGCACCGCACATACCCACGAGATGGCGTTCGAGAGCTGGAATCAGGTGATCGGCATCAATCTCACCGGCACCTTCCTCATGATGCAGGCGGCCATCCCGACCCTGCTGCAGTCCGAGCATCCGGTGATCGTGAACTTCTCCTCCACCGCCGCACTCGGCGCGAACCCGTACATGGCCGCCTACGCCGCATCCAAGGGCGGCGTGAACGCGATGACCCATGCGGTCGCACTGGAGTATTCGCAGCAGGGCCTGCGCGCGGTGAACATCGTCCCGGGCGGCATCACCAGCGGTATCACCAACAACCTGCAAACCCCCGAAGACGCCGACTGGAACCTCTTCTCCCGGCTGACCGGCTGGCTCAACGGCGGCGCCCTGGGCGAACCCGCCGACGTCGCGGGTGTGGTCGCCATGGTCGCCTCCGAGGACGGCCGCTACATCACCGGCTCGGAGATCCGTGTCGACGGTGGGGCGCTCATGTGACTAGCTGATCCCCAAGCGACTCGTGCACGCGGGCCAGGCACCCCAGCCCTGCCGGGCCCGCGTCACCTCGGCGATCGCGATCTGCTCTTCCCGCGTGGCGAGATCCGGCCGCTCGGCATACTTCAGACCGCCCTGCCGGGACCAGGTGCTCTGGTCGAACTGAATGCCGCCGAAGTACCCGTTGCCGGTATTGATGGCCCAGTTGCCACCGGATTCGCATTTGGCCAGCGCGTCCCAGACCGCACCGTCGCGCACGGGCGGAACCTCCGTGCCGGGCTTGGCGCCCTTGCGGACGGTCTTGGGCTGGGCGGGCACGACGACGGTATGCCCGACGGCCTCGCGCGACTCTTCCTTGCCGTTGACGATCGAGACCGCGTAGGTGACGTCCTGCACCCCGGCCTTGCCGGGATTCTCGACGACGGTCCGGCTCATGTTGAGGTCGGTGTCCTCGATGACGTTCTCGGTCGGGTCGAGCGGTTCGCGTTCGGTGACCTTCTCGGTGCGCTTGCGGGTGACGGTGATCTTCATACCGTCGTGCAGCGGGGTGACGGCCGCCGGCTGCACGGTGTCCTCGCCGGTCAGCGGCACACCCTGCACCTGCAGTAGCTCTCCGACCGTCGGCGCGGCCAGCCGCACGTAGCTCATCGGTTCGCCGTTGTCGGACAACTGCACGGTGCGCGGGCTGGTGACGGCCAGCGCGGCGCCCTGCAGCGGCAGCGGGGTGGGACGCGAGGGCGAGACGAAGACGTCGCCGGGCAACTGCAGTTGAGTCAGCGCGTCGGCGACGGTGTAGGCGGTGGTCCACACCTGTTTGGTCTTGCCGTCGAAGGTCAGCGCGATCTGCCGGGCACGGTTGAGCGTGATGGTGGCGCCGTTGGCGACGCCGGCGTCCCCGGACGGCGACACCGAATCCTTACCGGCGAGCTTGTAGCCGCCGGCTTTGAGCACGCCCTTCACACTGGCGGCCATGGTGGTGACGGTCGTGCGCTGGCCGTCGACGACCAGCGTGACGGTCTTGCGGCTCACGATCGCCAGACTCGCCCCGATGATCAGGGTGATGAGCATCGCGGCGATCGCCGCATACAGCAGCGGCGAGCGCGACGCGTTGATCCGCTGGAGAGCGGATATCCGAAACTCCGGCATGGTCACAATACGATAACGAGGGGGTCAGTCCCTGGCAACTACATGCCGTGGAACAGGGGATTTCCACATCACGATTCGATATCGACGATCCGGAAATATCACGACCGCGCAATCGTAAGTGAACTGGAGCACACCTCGCATTCCGGTCGCGCGTTATGTGACACACCGCACGCGCGGAGCCTCAGCGCCTCGGCAACCGGTAGACCCGCTCCGCATTGGCGGTCGTGATCTCGGCCAGCGCCGCCGGATCCTGTTCGCGCAGCTCGGCCAGGGCCCGCACGGTGTAGGGCAGGCAGTACGGCTCGTTCGGCGCGCCCCGGAAAGGGTGCGGGGTCAGGAACGGCGCATCGGTCTCCACCAGGATCAACTCGTCCGGCACCAGCTTCGCGGCCTCGCGCACGTCGTGCGCGTTCCGGAAACTCACCGTCCCGGAGAAGCTGAGCAGATACCCCTCGGCCACACAGGCCAGCGCCATATTGGCGTCGGAGGAGAAGCAGTGGAAGATCACCGTCTCCGGTGCGCCCTCGTCCAGCAGGACCGCCAGCACGTCGTGATCGGCCTCGCGGTTGTGGATCATCAACGGCTTACCGAGTCGTTTGGCCAGGTCGATATGCCAGCGGAAGCCCTCGACCTGATCCTCGATATCGGCGCAGCCGTCGAGTTTGCCGGGCCAGTAGTAGTCGAGCCCGGTCTCGCCGACGGCGACCACCCGGGGGTCGGCGGCCAGCTTCTCCAGTTCGGCGCGGGCGGCATCGTCCAGGGCGTTCGCCCGGGTCGGATGGAGTGCGACCGCGGCGTACACGCGCGGATCCCAGTGCGCGGCGTCGACGGCGAAGCGGGCGGCATCGAGGTCGTCGGCGATGGTCACCACCCGGCCGACACCCACGGCGGCGGCCCGATCCACCATGGCGGCAACCGATTCCGCGTCCTCGGCGCCGCAGGCATCGAGGTGGGTGTGCGCGTCGATCAACGGCGACAGCGGTTCGGGCGGCTCGGGTGCGGGTCGTTTACCGGGCATCGGACCAGATTAGACACACCGCACCGACGGCCGGTGAACCCGGCGGGAGCGACGAGCGGACGACGGGATATCGACGCGAGGGATTATCGGCGGCGGATTAGAGTGGACACACCATGAGCGCACCCGAACGCACATCACCGGCCTTCTACATCACCACGGCGATCGCCTATCCCAACGGCGCGCCGCATATCGGCCATGCCTACGAGTACATCTCCACCGATACGCTGGCCCGGTTCAAGCGGCTCGACGGCTACGACGTGTTCTTCATGACCGGCACCGACGAGCACGGCCAGAAGGTGCAGCAGGCCGCGCGCGCCGCCGGCATCGCCGTGGAGGAATACGCCGCCCGCAATTCGGATGTGTTCGAGCGCATGGACAAGGCGCTCGACATTTCCTACGACCGGTTCATCCGCACCACCGACGAGGATCACCTCGCCGCCAGCATCGCGATCTGGGAGCGCATGCAGGCCAACGGCGACATCTACCTCGACACCTATTCGGGCTGGTATTCGGTGCGTGACGAGGCCTTCTACACCGAGGAGGAGACCACCGTCGCCGAGGACGGGACGCGCCTGGCGACCGAAACCCGGACCCCGGTGGAATGGACCGAGGAGTCGAACTACTTCTTCCGGTTGTCGAAATATCAGGACCGGCTGCTCGAACTGTACGAGACCACACCGGATTTCATCCTGCCCGCGACCCGGCGCAACGAAATCGTCAGCTATGTGAAGGCCGGTCTGAAGGATCTGTCGATTTCGCGCACCACCTTCGACTGGGGTGTGCCGGTACCCGGCGATCCGGCGCATGTGATGTACGTGTGGGTGGACGCGCTCACCAACTATCTGACCGGTGTCGGATTCCCGAATACCGATTCGGCCGCCTTCCAGCGGTTCTGGCCGGCGAATGTGCACATCATCGGCAAGGACATCACCCGCTTCCACACCGTCTACTGGCCGGCATTCCTGATGTCGGCGGGTATCGAATTGCCGAAACGCGTTTTCGTGCACGGCTTCTTGTTCAACAAGGGCGAGAAGATGTCGAAATCGGTCGGCAATGTGGTGGACCCGCTGGCGCTGGTCGACCAGTACGGTCTCGACGCGGTGCGATTCTTCCTGCTGCGTGAGATCTCCTACGGCCAGGACGGTTCCTACAGCCACGACGCCATCGTCGGGCGGATCAACACCGATCTGGCCAACGAATACGGCAATCTGGTGCAGCGCAGCCTCAAGATGGTGGCGCGCGACTTCGATTCCGCCGTACCGACTCCCGGCGAATTCACCGACGCCGATCGGGAACTGCTCGATCGCGCGAACGGCCTGCTGGAGCGCTGCCGCACCGAATTCGACGGGCAGCAGCTGCATCTGGCGCTCGAGGCGATCTGGCTGACCCTCGGCGAGACGAACAAGTACTTCTCCGCGCAGCAGCCGTGGGCGCTGGCCAAGTCGGGCACGCCCGAGGATGTGGCCCGCGAGGCGACCGTGCTGTACGTGACCCTCGAGGTGCTGCGGATCGTGTCGATCCTGGTGCAGCCGGTGATCCCGGGTTCGGCCGGGCGGATTCTCGATCAGCTCGGCCAGACCGCGCGCACCTTCGCCGATCTCGCGACGCCGATCGAGGCCGGACTGGCCCTGCCCGCGCCGGAACCGGTGTTCCCGAAGTACATCGAACCGAAGTAGAAGTAGGCGACCGGAGCCGGTTATGGATGCGGATTTTGCCGAGCGCCACCGCAGCGTTCGCGCCCACGCGCTCGGCACCCCTCGGGGCCGGCTCATCGGCGCGATGGTCGAATGTGTCGGCGCCCGAGGCTTTTCCACGGTCACGCTGACCGATATCGTCGGCCGCGCCCACGTCTCACGCAGTACCTTCTACGAACACTTCGGCAACAAGGAACACTGCTTCATCGAGGCGGTGCACACCGGCGTCGAGATCATCCGCACCCGGATCGCGGAGGAGCTGGCGCACCTGCCCGCGGAGGTCGATCCGCGGCAGCGCCTCGCCACCATGATCAGCACGTTCTGTTCGGTGGTGGCGGCCGAGCCGGATTTCGCCCGGCTCATCCTGGTGGAATCGCTTCTGGTCGGCGATGCGACCGCGGAGTTCCGCGATCAGGCGGTGGACCACTTCGCCACCCTGTACCGCAACTTCCACGATCAGGCACGCGCCGTCGATCCCGGGATTCCGGCGTTGCCGGACGAGGTGATCGCCCTGATCCCCGACGCCATCGGCGAACGCACGCGGCGAGTGCTGGTCCGTGAGGGCGCCCATCGCGTTCCCGATATGGCGCCCACCTTCATCGAATTCGCCAATACCGTGCTGGGGCTCGCACCGGTCGTCGCGCGCGTGTGATCGAGCCGCGCTACTGCGCGCGGGCGGCCAGGACCGCGTCGTAGAGTTCGCGGCGCGAGACTCCGCCCGCACGCGCGGCGACCTGCGCGCACGCGTCCTTGAGGCGGGTGCCGTCGGCGACCAGTTCCTCCACCTCGTCCACCAGATCGACCGGGTCGGCCGAAACCGGTTGCGCGCCTTCGACCACCACCGTGATCTCTCCGCGCGCGCCCTCGACGGCCCAGTCCGCCAGCTCGCCGAGTCCGCCGCGCACGACCTCCTCGTAGGTCTTGGTCAGCTCCCGGCACACCGCGGCCCGGCGTCCGGGGCCCAGCACCTCGGCGGCGTCGGCCAGGCAGCCGGCGAGCCGGTGCGGGGCCTCGAAGAACACCACCGCGCGCGGCTCGGTGACGAGCGTCGCGAGCCACTGCTTGCGCTGCCCGGACTTGCGCGGGGCGAAGCCGTCGAAGCAGAACCGTTCCATCGGCAGACCGGACAGGGCCAGGGCGGTGGTGACGGCCGAGGGACCGGGCAGACAGGTCACCGGCAGGTCCCGCTCGATACATGCCGCGACCATCCGGTAACCGGGGTCGCTGACCGAGGGCATCCCCGCATCGGTGACCAGCAGGACGGTCCTTCCGGATTCGATCTCGTCCAGTAGCAACGGTATTCGCGCGGCCTCCACGTGATCGTAGAAGCTCACCACCCGCCCGGTGATCTCGACCTCGAGTGCCTTGGCCAGCGCCCGGGTCCGGCGCGTGTCCTCGGCGGCCACGACGTCCGCGCTCGCGAGGGCGTCGCGCAACCGCTGCGACGCGTCACCGATATCGCCCATCGGCGTCGCCGCCAGCACCAACCGCCCGCCGTGCTCGCCCATCGCCGTCCTTTCCACCGCCGCCCGACCCATCCGGCCGGCCGCCACCCCACATCCGCGCCCGGTCCGGGCAAACGCTACCCCTGGGGCCGGACCGCGCCCGAGTCCGCAGGGCGGCTCACCGCTGCGCAGCCCACCACCGCACACCGCATACGATCGGAGCGTGACCCAGCTGACCGATACGCGACCGGCGATCGGCGCGGGCCCGGCCTTGTCCAGTCCGGCGCCGCTGCGCCCCGCACCCGATTTCGGACCGACCGACCGGGCCCGGGGCTGGCTGGTCACGCTGTTCCTGACGGTGGTCGCCGCGGTCACCCGGTTCACCATGCTGAACTACCCGACCGACGCCGGCACCCCGGTCTTCGACGAGAAGCACTACGCACCGCAGGCCTGGCAGATGCTCACCGGCGGCGGGGTCGAGGACAATCCGGCCTACGGGCTGGTGGTCCATCCGCCGGTCGGTAAGCAGATGATCGCACTGGGTGAAGCGCTGTTCGGCTACACCAGCTGGGGCTGGCGATTCACCGCGGCGATCTTCGGATCGCTGCTGGTCCTGCTGGTCATCCGCATCACCCGCCGGATGACCCGGTCGACACTGATCGGCGCGATCGCGGGTGTGCTGTTGATCGCCGACGGCGTGACCTTCGTGTCCTCGCGGATCGGCATGCTCGACATCTTCCAGGCGGTCTTCGTCGTCGGCGCCTTCGGCTGCCTGATCGTCGATCGCGACGAGGTGCGGGCCCGCCTCGCCCGGGCCGACGCCGAAGGCCGGATAGCGCCCGCGGCGCGAGCGACGGGCCCGGAGGCGGCAGCGCGCGTAACCACGGAGGGCACCGGGAGCGCCGCCCTCGCATTCAGCGCCTTCGGGCCGCGACTGGGTGTGCGATGGTGGCGGTTCGGGGCCGGTCTGCTGCTGGGGCTCTCGTGCGGAACGAAATGGTCGGGCCTGTATTTCATCCTGTTCTTCGGGCTGATGACAGTGTGTTTCGATGTGGCCGCGCGCAAGGCCTACGGGGTGCCGCGCCCCTGGGCCGGCACGGCGGTCCGCGATATCGGACCGGCTCTGTATGCGCTGGTGGCGATTCCGCTGCTGGTCTACCTGGCCAGCTATTGGGGCTGGTTCGCCAGCGAGGACGGTTACGACCGTTATTCGGTGGGCAATGCCGTGGGCACCGGCGGCACCTGGTCGTGGATTCCGGACGCGTTGCGTTCGCTGTGGCACAACCAGGCCGAATCGCTGAAATTCCATCAGAGCCTGACCAATTCGGCCGGTAACCATCACCCGTGGGAATCCAAGCCGTGGTCGTGGCCGATGGGCCTGCGCCCGATGCTCTACTACTACGCCGACAACGGTGTCACCGGATGCGGGCAGGCGGTCTGTGTGAAGGCCGTGATGCTGATCGGCACGCCGGCGATGTGGTGGCTGTCGCTGCCGATGCTCGCCTGGGCGCTGTGGCGCACCGCCACCCGCCGCGACTGGCGGTACGCGGCGATGCTGGTCGGCTACGGCGCCGGGCTGCTGCCGTGGTTCGCGGATCTGGACCGGCAGATGTACTACTTCTACGCGGTCCCGATGGCGCCGTTCCTCGCGATGGGCCTCGCCCTGACGCTCGGCGATATCCTCGGCCCCGCGCCGCTCGTGCGTGCCCGCTCGGGGCGGTGGTTCGCGCTGGCCGGTGAACGCCGAAGTCTCGGACTACTTCTGGTGTGCCTGTATCTGGGACTGGTGATCGCCAACTTCATCTGGCTGTGGCCCATTCTCACCGCCCTGCCGATCACGCCGTCCAACTGGCACGACCATCTCTGGCTCCCCAGCTGGCGCTGAGGTTCGATGCCGCTAGGGCGTCTCGCCCAGCGCTGCCCGCACGTAGCTCAGCGCCGCCTCGTCGTCGAGCCCCAATCGGCGCACCGCCGCAACGTATTCCGTGGCCGCACGCCCGGCCGCGTCGCGAGTCGGATCACCGGAGGAGGCGATGAACGACCCGAGCCGGCCTCGGGTCTCGAGCACACCGTCCTGTTCGAGTTCGCGGTAGGCGCGCGCGACGGTGTTCGGCGCCAAGCCGAGCTGAACGGCCAGCGCGCGCACGGTCGGAATCTTGGTTCCGGCGGTGAGTTCGCCGGATCGCACCCGGGCGACGATGCCCAGCCGCAGTTGTTCGTACGGCGGGACCGTCGATTGATGGTCGACCGGGATATCCAGCATCGGTTTTCACACCTCGTCACGCGACAGCGGGCAGGACAGACAGCGGGGCCCGCCACGCCCGGAACCCAGTTCGGATCCCGGAATGGTCAGCACCTCGATGCCCGCATCGGCCAGCCGTGTATTCGTATTCTCGTTGCGTTCATAGGCCACCACGACCCCGGGCGCCAGCGCGAGGGTGTTGTTGCCGTCGTCCCACTGTTCCCGTTCGGCGGTCACCCCGTCCAGCCCGGTGTCGATGACCCGGAGTTTGCCGATGCCCATCGCCTCGGCCGCGGCGGGCAGGAACGGATCCGGACCGCTCATCCGGACCGAATCACCGTCGGACCGAATGGTGAACGCGCGCAACGAATTCTGCACACCCGGGTACATCACCACCGCATCGCGGTCGACCATCGTGCACACGGTGTCCAGGTGCATGGTGGCCCGGTTCTGCGCGATCGGCACCACCAGCACGGTGTGGGCCAGCGCATCGTCGAAGAGACTGCGCGCCAGCGCTTCCGCGCCCGCCGGTGAGGTGCGCTCGCCCACCCCGATCGCGACGACACCGGGCGAAAGCAGCAGCACGTCACCGCCTTCCATCGGCGCGGTGTGCGATTCGTAGGCCCGGCGCACGCCGAGGAATCGCGGATGGAAGGCGTATACCAGGTCGGTGAGCGAGGTTTCGCGAGCGCGGGCCGGCAGCGCGAGTGAGGTGATGGCCACCTTGGGCCCCACCCAGAACGAGGAATCGCGCGTGAACAGCAGATTCGGCAGCGGTTCGATGACGAAATCGGTGCCGTGGTGCATGCGCCGCACCAGTGAGGCGGCATCCGGTTCGAACGGCAATTCGTCGAAGGTCATGCCGGCCATGAGAATTCGCGCCAGATCCGGTGCGGGCACCGCGCGCAGATAGGTCTTCAATTCCTCGGCCAGGGCGTAGCCGATGCGGCGGGCGTCGACGGCCGCGGTGATGCCCATACTGCGTCCGGCGCCGCTGACCGCGAGCGTCTCGGTGAGCAGATCGGCGAGCAACAGCACCTCGACACCGCGGCCGCGCAGCACGTCGGCGAAGATCTCGTGCTCCTGCTGCGCCCGCTCCACCCAGGGGATGGCGTCGAACAACAGTTGATCGTTGTTGCGCGGCGTGAGTCGGCGCAGCTCATCGCCCGGGCGATGCAGCAGTACCGCGCGCAGCGTCCCGACCTCGGTCGTCACGGAAAACGGTCGCGCCGGGGGCACAGCCTCTGTTCCCATATCCCGACCGTAATGGGCCGCCGCCGGGTTGGCACGAAATTGTTCGCCGACCACGCCGGATCCGGCGCCGACGCTATCACCGCTGTGTGGCGGTGAAGTTCCCGGTTCTCGCCCGGTCACCAAAAACCTGAAGTATCGTTGAGGTATGCAGCATACGACGTGGCAAGCCAAGGAGCTCACCCCCGGCCAACTGTCGGAACGCAGTGGCGTCGCGGTGTCGGCACTGCATTTCTACGAACGCGAGGGCCTGATCGCCAGCCGCCGCACCAGCGGAAACCAGCGCCGATACTCCCGGGAAACGCTGCGCCGGGTGGCATTCATCCGGATCTCGCAGCGCGTCGGAATTCCGCTCAGCGAAATTCGCAAGGCTCTCGACACCCTACCGGAGGGACGTACTCCCAATCGGAAGGATTGGGAACGATTGTCGGTAACGTGGCGCACCGATCTCGATCAGCGGATCGAACAGCTCACCCGGCTGCGCAACAGCCTCACCGACTGCATCGGCTGCGGCTGCCTGTCACTGGGCAGCTGCCGCATCGTCAACTATCACGACCGGCTCGGCGACGAGGGCCCCGGCGCGCGGACGCTGGATGTGAGCATCGACTGCACGAAAGCCGAGGGATGCGAGGAACCGAGCCTCGACAATCCACCCGTGGATGCCGAGGTGGCGGCGTGCGCCGAGAAGATGTGCGGGTGATTCCCGCCCGGCTCAACGCAGGAAGCGGTTGAACTGGTCGTTGGCGCGGCGCATCGTGAACTCGTAGGGCCAGGCGAACTTTCGCGCCCACCAATACCCGAACCGCACGTCGAACGAGGTGTAGACGAGGAAGCGATTCTTCTCGATACCGCGGAAGATGGCGCGCGCCGCCTGGTCGGGCGAGGCGGCGTGCGACTGGAAACGCTTCACATACCGCTGAATTCGCGGATCGTCGCGGTCCACACCGGCGATCTCGACCGTCTGCACCAGATGGGTGTTCACCGCGCCCGGCACCACCAGATGCACCGTGATCCCGTGCCGGGCCAGGTCGAAGCGCAGTACCTCCGATACGCCGCGCAACCCGTACTTGCTCGCGCTGTAGGCCGCATGCCAGGGAAAGGCCAGCAGCCCCGCCGCGGAGGACACGTTGACCAGCGCGCCACCGCGCCCGGCCCGCACCATCTCCGGCACAAAACTCTCGATGACGTGGATCGGGCCCATCAGGTTCACGTCGACCAGGGAGCGCCAGTGCCGGTGCTCGAGGTTTTCGACGGTGCCCCAGGCCGAGATGCCGGCCACGTTCATCACCACGTCCAGGCTGCCGTGCCGATCGTGCACGTCCCGGGCGAAGGCGGCGACCGCCTCGTAATCGCTGATGTCGAGTGCCCGCGATTCCAGCACCTTGCCGCCGGTGCGCCCGATCTCCTCGACGGTGTCCGCGAGTCCGGCGGCGTCGATATCGGTCAGGACGAGTTCGGCACCCTGTGCGGCGGCGGCGATCGCGGTCGCCCGACCGATTCCGCTGGCCGCGCCGGTGACCAGAGTCTTCTTGCCGCTCACGGACTTCAAGCGATCACGCACGCCGTTCCTCGAATGCTCTGCGGTGTGATGTCGGTGCTGGGCCGGCATCCGGACTGACTATCTCCGTCGCCCTGGAGCATACGTGTTCCCCGACACACCGCATCCGTACCGGGCCGCACGGGCACGTCGCGGCTACGACAATTCGCGCAATACCGACAGCATCCCGGAGACCGCGACCGGCCACGGGAATTGTTCGGCCCGCGAGCGCGCCGCACGCCGTCGCTGCGCCGCCGGGCGGGCCAGCACATCGGTGACGGCCTCGGCGAAGGCGGACGGGTGATCGGCGGCCACGGCGCCGCATTCGGCGGTCACGATGTCGGCCAGCGCCGAGGAACGACTCGCCACCACCGGAGTGCCGGCGGCCAGCGCCTCGAGCGCCGCCAGGCCGAACGTTTCGTGCGGACCGGGCGCGAGGGAGATGTCGGCGCTGGCCAGCAGGGTCGCCAAATGTGTTCGGTCGTCGATGAATCCGGCGAAATGGACGCCGGGACGCCCGTCGGGCAGCGCCGCCACGCCGCGCGCCTGCCGGACCAGCGCGTCGCGGCGTGGCCCGTCGCCCGCGACCACCAGGCGCACGTTCACCCCGCCCCGGCGCAGGTGATCCACCGCCTCGATACTGCGATCGACCCGCTTCTCCACCGACAGCCGCCCGCAGTGCACCACCAGATGCGAACCCCCGAGCCGCGCCCGCAGGGCCCGATCGTGACGATGCGGCGCGAACAGCTCCAGATCGACCCCCAACGGGACGAGCGCAACGTTCGGAGCATCGATCCGGTCGAATTCCGCGCGGGCGAACGCGGTCGTGCAGACGACCATGTCGTAATCGGCGGCGGTGCGACGGTTGGCGACGTCGGCGGCGCGCCGCGCGACCGAGGTGGGCAGCACCTGGCCGAGCAACCGATCGAGACGTTCGTGCGAGATCATCACCGACGCGATATCCCGGCGGCGAGCCCACCGTCCGAAACCGCGCAAGGTCAGCCGGTCCGACACCTCGAGCGCATCCGGCGCCAGTCCCGCCAGCAGATCGGCGACTCGGCGCGGATCGGCCGCGCGATACCCGCCCGTCCACGGAATCCCCACCGCCGGCACGGTCATCCGCACCACACCGTTCGGCAGCATCTCCTCGCCCCGGCGCGCGCCCGGCACGATCAGCACCACCTCGTGCCCGGCCGCCACATATCCGGCGCCGAGGTGATGCAGTGCGGTGCGAAGTCCGCCCGAACGCGGCCCGTAGAAGTTCGCCAGCTGAGCGATGCGCACGCGCCGATCGTCCCCGTCGCGCGAACCGGCCGGACGAACACGGGATGAATCTTCGCGAAAGCCTGAACCAATGCCGCGTCCGCGGTCTCACCTGATCCCGGCGCGATCTCCCGGTGCTTGTGGCGTGGAGTACCGGCGGCGTGCAGCTCAGCCGGCCGCTGCGACCCGGATCATGCCGTGCGCGCGCTCCGGACCGAGCCTCGACAATTCCGCCCGCACCACGATCCAGTCCGAATGTTCGAACCGGATGCGAAATACGAATTCCCTTGCGGGCGCGTCGATGTCGTCGGCGAACACGGCCGCGAACGCCGCCCGGTAGTCCCGCTGATCATCCGGGTGCACGATCGGCCGTTCGGTGCTCCAGCCCTCCAGCGGCGGTGGCGGCGGACTGGCCCACTCGTACACCAGCCCCAACGCCAATTCGACGAATCCGACACCGGCGTCGGGCGACCGCGACACCGCCCGGGTGATCGCCAGATCGGTATCCGGACGCGGCGGGCTGACGTCGGTGATCTCGTGCAGCAGCGCGCGGGTGATATGCGCGGTCCGGGTCGAAACAGCCGAATGCGGATCCTCGCGATGCACCCGGATGACCAGCTGGAAGTTCCGCACGATCTCGTCGTCACCGCGAATCGCCAGTTCCCCCTGCCAGCGCCCGGCCGGATCGGTGCCCGCCACCACCGCGGTGTAGCCCATCCGCTCGTCGAAGCGCACCATCCGCCCGAACACCTCCGGCGGCGTGCGCACCACCCGCACATGTTCGCGGGCGCGGGCGAAGGCCAGTTCCTCCAGGCCGGGGCCGTGGTGGGCGAGTTCGGTATCGGAATCCCAGTCCCATGCCGCGACCGCACGGCGGGGCGGCGGCTGCTGTCGGGCGGCACCGACCCACAACTGCACCCCGTGCACTGCCCCGAACGAGCAGAAGACCGGCACCGCGATCGCGGTCCAGCCGCCCTCGGACACGACGATCCTGTTATCGGCCGACTCCGCGACCGAGTCGGACGGAACGGCCGCTGCCGCCAGCTCCACGGCCGCGGCCGCCAAGGCGGAGGCACCCGCTCCGAGCGAGCGTCCTGCGCGCGAAAGACTCGTCCATTCCCGGACGCGAGGCCCGTCGGCGACGATGGTCGGCCCACTCACGGGCGCGAGCGTTTCCACCAGGAGCCATGGCGAACCCACGGATTCGGCGTCGGCCATACCCGGGGAATCAGATCCGATGCGCCCCACGGGAAACCCGCGGGAGTTCCAGGTCGAGCGGGATCCGCCCCTCCGCCAGATGCGGTTCGGCCTCGTCGGCGGGCATCGGCCGCGCGATGAGGAAACCCTGCGCCCGGTAGCAGCCCAGCCCGACCAGGGTGCGCGCGGCCACCGCCGTCTCCACCCCTTCGCCGACCACGCCGAGACCGAACGAACCGGCAAGTCCCACAATCGATTTCACGATCGCCAGATCATCGGTGCTGGCGCCGAGCCGCTGCACGAAACCACGGTCGATCTTCACCGCGTCCACCGGCAGGGCCTTGAGATGCGAGAGCGAACTGTAGCCGGTGCCGAAATCGTCGATCGCGATCTGCACGCCCATGCGCTTGAGTCCGCGCAAGGTCACCTGCGTGCGGGTCAGATCCGAGACCACGACGTGTTCGGTGATCTCCAGACACACCGAACTGCCGTCGATTCCGTGCCGGCGCAGCACATCCTCGACGCATTCCACGAAGTCCAGACTCACCAGCTGCACCGGCGAGACGTTGATCCGGATCACCACGTTCGAGGCCAACCCGGCGCGCCGCCATGTCGCGAATTGCGCCAGGGCCGTGCGCAATACCCAGCGACCGAGTTCGCCGGCCAGATTCGTCGCCTCGGCCACCCCGACGAAGGCACCCGGCGGCAGCAGTCCGCGAGTGGGATGCTGCCAGCGCACCAGCGCCTCCAGCGCCACGATGCGCCCGGTCCGCAGATCCACCTCGGGCTGATAGTGCAGCAGCAGCGAACCGTCGGAGACCGCGCCGCGCAGATTCAACTCGACGTCGTCCTGCAGTTCGAACTGCGCGCGCATGGCATCGGTGAACACCGCGACGCCGTTGCCGCCACCCGATTTCGCCGACAACAGCGCGTGGTCGGCCCGGCGCAGCAGATCGGCGACGGTGGTCTCTCCCGGCATACCCAGCGCCACACCGACACTCGCGCCGCGGCTCACGGTTTCCCCGCCCACCGACACCCGGCGGGTGATCAACTGCTGAATCCGGGTGGCCTCGAGTTCCGCCGCGACCGGATCCACCGGTTTGGCCGGAACGATGACGAATTCGTCGCCACCCAGCCGCGCGATCATGTCGTTCAGATCGAGATGTTCCTTCAGCCGCGACGACAGGGTGCGGATGAAATTGTCGCCGGCGGTATGGCCCAGGAAATCGTTGAGCGCCTTGAGCCGATCGAGATCGAGGAAGAAGGCGGCGACCGGTCCCGAACTGCCCGGACGCAACCGCTCCTCCATATGCTCGAGCAGCGCGCGACGGTTGGCCAATCCGGTGAGGTCGTCGTGCAGGGCGATGTAGCGCAGCCGTTCCTCGGCCACCACCCGGGCCTGCAACTGCGCCAGCAGCGCCGCGATCGCCTTCAGGACGTTGATCTCCCGGGTGCTCCACTGCCGGTCGCCCTGTTTCATGAATCCGAGCAGCCCGGTCGGCTCACCGCGCGACATCAGCGGAACGGTCGCGGTCGTCACGTCGGTCAGTCCGGAACGGCGAATCGTCTCCTGATAGTCGGAGAATTCCGGCGTCGGGCGGGCGATCATCGGTTCGGTGGCGTGTTCGACGGCGCGGAACACCGAATCGGCCTGTTCGAAATACACCACACGCAGCGGGTCGGGGTCGGGCACGCCCTGGCGCGGCGGCCATTCGGCGACCAGCACCGTCGCCCGCCGTTCCCGGTCGGTATGGCGGACGAAACTGAAATCGACGTCGAAGTAGTCGACCAGTTTGGCCAGCACTCGTTCGGTCGCCGCCACCATCGTCGTGGCGTCGACACCCATCAACTCCGCGGCGACCTGGGTCACCAACGAGTCGAGCGTTCGCCGAGGCACCTTGTCTCCGATCGCGCTATCCACGGCATGTCAAGGGAAGGACGTCCACGCCCCGAGCATCGATGAATCCGCCCTGAACCGACGCTAGTGTATCGACGTATCGCGATGAAATCGCGGCGAGTTCGCGGAGAGGTGCGGCGGAGAATTCGCCGAGGGCCGGCACGAGGGCCGTACGGCGGGGTCGCACAGGGTGGTCAGCAGCCATATCGTCGCAGCGCCTCCGGTGCGACATCCAGCCCAGTCATACGGTTCCTACTCTGTTGCTGCGCGGCGCGGCGCGATCGTTCGGCCACCTCCGCTCGGCATGCGCTACCGCCGGTGTCGGGTATGGCCACCTAGGGAAGTATCCGTCATCCCTCCGAAATTGACCAGACGTCCGGCAAATCTTCCGAAACCTGAGCGTGGCGCGCGCTATCGATCGAGGTCATCGAGTCGGTGTTGTACACCACACGGAACAAAAAGACCGCCCGGTTCCCATTTGGTTACCTGATGGCAATCTAATTTCACACCAGAATCGAGATGAACAACTCCAGCCGGTCGGGACCACGCCACACCTCGATCTCCTCGCGATACGCCCGGGTGATCTCGGCCGACGCGGTGGCGTCGTCGACCTGCGCCCAGACGTCCTCGACGGGATCGTGATAATCACCGTTGGGTTCGAATCGGGCATATACGCCCTTCGGGACGCAAATCATCACATCGCCGACCGGCACCTCTTTGGGTGCGTGATATTCGTAGCTGACCAGCACGTTGTAATTTCCGGCCGGATCGGGCACGTAGACGGTGTAGAGCGGGCCGCCGATCTCGCGATCACGCAGCCGGTCACGCAGGAATTCGATCAGCTCACTGTTGCTGACCTTGAAACTCGGCCGCACCCGCGGCACCACCAGGCCGCCGTAGATGGCCGCGTCGCGGACCACGATCGAATACGTCATCGGGGGTCTACCGCCAGGTACAGATCGATCTTGTACGCGTGCGGATAGCATTCGAAATCCCCGGTGAAGGTGCGTTTGATCTGATTGTGTTCCTCGGCGTAGGCGATCTGGGTCCACAGGTCGGTCATGATCTGCGGAAAATTGCCGACCGCGGAGAAACGCGCATAGGCGCCGGCGGGTAGCCGGGACACGATATGCCCGCGGGTCACCCGGTCGAACGAGGTGCATTCGTAGCCGACGATCTGCGTATTGAACGTGCCCAGATCGGGCGCGTAATCGGTGTACGAGGAGGCCAGCGGGCCGCCCAATTCCTGATGCAGCACCGCGGCCCAGGCCGCCTCGAGATCACGGTCGCGCAGTTCTCCGAGCGCACGTTTCGGACTGCGCACCGGTAGCCCGGCGACCCACGTCTCGTCCCGCTCGACGATTTCGAACTGCATGCAAGAACTCTCTCGATGTGATCGCGTTGGGCCGCGCAACCGGTGCTGCGGCGGACCGTCCGGCTGGAAACGCCATGCTATCAACATCGAAAGCTACGGACCTGCACGTCTGCTGCCGGGACAGCTGATCATCCGACCGGTCCGATTCCAGCGACCTGTCGGCTTTTCGACCGACAGCCGCCCCTATCCAGAAAATCGGCGGCTCTCCTCACCGCCGCGAACACCTCGCGCCGGATCGCACGAATCGCCCACAAGGCACGAATCGGCATGTACCGGACGGTGTGCCGAGGCTCGCAAACCGACAGCTATCGACAGCGGCAGGTGTGACACGGTCACCGCGGAACGGGCAGACTCGCAGGTGCACCGACCGAACGGAGGGACCGATGGTGCGTCGCACCGCTGCCAGCGAAACACCGAACACCGCCGCGACAGCGTCCGCCGAGTATCCCGACCTCGACGCCATGGACACCGCGCTCACCGACTGCCGCGCCTGCCCGCGACTGGTCGCCTGGCGCGAACAGGTCGCCCGCGAGAAGCGCGCCGCCTTCCGCGACGAAACCTACTGGGGCCGCCCGGTGACCGGTTTCGGCCCCGCCGACGCCGCCATGCTGCTGGTCGGCCTCGCCCCCGCCGCCCACGGCGGAAACCGCACCGGCCGGATGTTCACCGGCGACCGTAGCGGCGACGTACTCTTCGCCTCCCTCTACAACATCGGCGCCGCCACCCAGCCCACCGCCACCCGCCGCGACGACGGCCTCCGGCTGATCGGCACCCGCGTCACCTCCCCCGTGCACTGCGCGCCCCCGGACAACAAACCCACCATCGACGAACGCGACCGCTGCCGGCACTGGCTGATCAATGAACTCGAATTGCTTTCCCCCACAGTCCGTTCCGTCGTCGTCCTCGGCGCCTGGGGCTGGCAGGCACTCATGCCCGCCCTCACCGCGGCCGGCTGGCAGGTCCCCCGCCCCCGCCCGAAATTCGGCCACGGCGTCCACTACTCGATCGAACCCGCCCGCCCCGGCCGCCACCCCGTCGAACTGTTCGGCAGCTACCACGTCAGCCAGCAGAACACCTTCACCGGCCGCCTCACCCCCGCCATGCTCGACGCGGTCCTCGCCGAAGCCGCCACCGCCGCCGGCCTCCACCTCACCCCACCCACCCCCGAACCCACCTGACCCCGCATTTCCCCACCTCGACCAGCCGATTCGGAATCTCCCGCCCCCACCTGCTAAAGTTCTCCTCCGTTGGCACGGAAACGAGCCACGGGGCTATAGCGCAGTTGGTAGCGCGTCTCGTTCGCATCGAGAAGGTCAGGGGTTCGATTCCCCTTAGCTCCACTTTCGAAGCCGCAGGTTATCGCCTGCGGCTTTTTTCATGCCCCGGCAATGCCACCGCCGGTAGGATAAGTGCCATGAGCGGTAGTAAGAAGTACTCCGTGAGTCTGCCCGAAGACCTCGCCGAGGCTGTGCGCGAACATGTCGGCCCGGGGGGCTTCTCCGCCTACATCACCGAAGCACTCGAACAACGTGTCGCCATGGACAAGCTCGGCGAAATCGTCGCCGACTACACGAAAGACCACGACCCGATCAGCCAAGAGAAGATCGACGCCGCGCGGGCGGCATTGCGCCACGACAAAGACGCGCTCGGCGGGGCGGCCTGATGCCCGGCACTCTCCTGCTCGACAGCGAAGGATTGTCCAAGCTCTACCATCGCGACCGAAATGTCGTCATTCACGTCGAAGCCGCTCGGCAAGAAGGCATTCGAGTCGCTACGACAGCGATGACGCGGCTGGAAGCAGAAGACCGCCACCTCAGCCAAGCACGAATCGCCTGGATTCTCTCCCGCCTCGACCTCTACGAAATCACCCGCACCACAAGCGACTCCGCCGCCGACCTCCTGAGAACCCACCAGCTTGACGGCTACAAATACGTCATCGACGCAGTCCTCGCCGCCGTCGCACGAAGCGCCACGCCCCCGGTCACCATCCTCACCTCCGATCCCGAAGACTTGATACTGCTGTGCGGGAAAGGAATCGAGATCATCAAGGTATAGCGGAACTCAAAAGATGCCGGGTCGACATTCGCGCGCGCAAGTCGCTTCGGCGGCGGGTGTCACGATGGCCACCAGATGGCCACCGCAATCACCAACAGCGACAACCCGATTGCGATCACGCGCGACGACGATCGAACAGATCCGCCGAACCGCCCACGAATTCAGTCGAACTGGCGCCCTACCCGCACGCCCGCACCAGCGGCATGATCGGCAGTCTCGATCAGCTCATCTACGAGGCGAATGAGAGCGATGGCCAACTACGACGGGACCGAAAATGGCAAACCGCCGCCGTGTTCGAGGCCGACGAACCTGCGAGGCAGCGACGCCTCAGTTGTCGAAGAGCCGCCGCGGGCCCGGACCCTCTTTGCCGAGTTCGTCGTTCGGGTTGACGAGGGCGCATTGCTGGAACGACAGGCAGCCGCAGCCGATGCATTCGGAGAACCGATCGCGCATCCGTTCCAGCCGCGCGATTCTGGAGTTGATGTCCTCGGCCCAGCAATCGGACGCCCTGGCCCAGAACTCCTGGCCCGGTACTTCACCGGGGGGCAGCAATGCCAGGACCTTGCCGATCACCGACAGGGGAATGCCCAGATGGTGTGAGGCGCGGATGAAGGCAACCTGCCGCAGCGTCGCACGGGTATAGCGCCGCTGATTCCCGATGGTGCGACGACTGTGGATGAGCCCCTGCCGCTCGTAGAACCGCAACGCCGAGGCCGGAACGCCACTGCGTTCGGCCAGTTCGCCGATCGTCACTTCGGCGACTTCAGGATGCGGCGGTGTCACGCGGGCCACACTACCTTGACTTGAACTCGTGTTTAAGTTCGAGACTTTTTCGTATGATCGCATCCGAAAGTCCACTGACCCTCGCCGTGATCGTCGGCAGCACCCGCGCGGGTCGATTCGGCCCGACAGTCGCCAATTGGTTCGTCGAACACGCCGAGCAGCGCGCGGGAATCGTCGTCGATGTCATCGACCTGGCGGAATCGCCTCTGCCTGAACGGCTGTCGACCGACCTCGGGGCGCTGGAGGCCGCGGCGCTGGGGGCTGTCAGCCCGCGCCTGGCGGCGGCCGACGCATTCGTCGTGGTGACACCGGAGTACAACCACAGCTATCCCGCGCCACTGAAGACCGCCATCGACTGGCATTACACCGAGTGGCACGCCAAGCCGATCGGATTCGTCTCCTACGGAGGCATGGCAGGTGGGCTTCGCGCAGTCGAGCACCTTCGGCAGGTCTTCACCGAACTGCATGCGGTGACTGTTCGCGAAACCGTGAGCTTTCACAACGCCGTGAGCGAATCGGGCGAGCTGACATCCACGGCGGCCAGTGACGCCGCCGCCGCGAAGCTGATCGATCAACTCCTCTGGTTCGGCCGAGCGCTGAAAACCGCTCGATCCGAGCACCCCTACGCAGCCTGAACCGCCCCCAACCGACAATGACGGAGAATCAACCATGATCGCCCGTAATGTATTGCCCGACATCGCACATCCCGACGTCGACACCGTCCTGATCGTGAGGTCGGCGGCGGAGGAGGTTTTCGCCGATCTGGAACGCGGCTCCTGGCCGAAGGAACTCATCTCGTGCACCGCATTCGTGAGCACCGACGGTGAGAAGAACGTCACCTACACCCAGTGGCGAAACGGCGCAGCCGGCCGCGAGTATCTGACCGGATTCGCAGGCATCGAAGCGGTCGAATATCGGCTGTATCGCAGCAGCGTCGGGGTGAATCCACCCGTTCCAGGATGCATCGTCATCCTCGACGTCGAATTCGACGGACCCGATCCCGATCGGCAACGACGCTGGGTCGATACGGTTTTCGACGCAATGGCCGGCGAAACCGACCCACACCCCGGCGGCATCTCCGGCCACTTCCACGTCAGCACCGACGGCACCCGAGTGCTCCCCTACGCGGAATGGACAACTGCGGACGCCCACCGCGACGCGATCGAACGGTCCGGCCAAGGCATGATCGGAGCAGGCAGCGGCTGGCGGCGAGTGAAAGAATTCCCCGGGGTCACCGACAGCGGATTCACGCGATACCACCTGCTGCACAGCCTGTCCGAGAGTTCGGCGCCCGAACCCGACGACGTCCACGACAGCCCGACAGACTGGGTCGCGGACCACGTCCGAGACTACGTCGAGACCGACGGGCAGAGTGGCCACCTCTACCAAGGCCGGCCCACGCTGCTGCTCACCACACGTGGAAGGAAATCAGGAAAGCTCCGGCGCACCGCGTTGATCTACGGAGAGGACGACGACCGCTACGTCCTGGTGGCCTCGAACGCCGGATCCCCCACCCACCCCGCCTGGTACCTCAACCTGCTCGCGGACCCCGACGTCACAATCCAAGTCGGAGCGGAGAAATTCACCGCCCGCGCGCGACCGGCGACCGCCGAAGAGAAACCACCGCTGTGGCACCTCATGACCGCGATCTTTCCGCTCTACGACACCTACCAGGCGAAAACCCACCGCGAAATCCCGCTCGTGATCATCGAACGCCGCCCGGGAGGTCTGATCGAGCCAGAACCCGCACCACCTGGGCTCGAGACTTCACAGCGGTGATCGGTAAGCCATGACCTGGCTTCGACCTGGCGAACGCCTATCGGGACGCGTCGAAGGCGAGGGCCACGAAGCGGGTGACCACCGAGGATGCTCGAGCCGGGTCGATGTCGCCACGGGCCAGTTGCAGTAGCAGGCCTTCGACGAGGGACAGGAGTCCGCGCGCGGTGGACAGCGCGTCCTCGCGTGGGTGTCGGGGCGCGGGGAGGGTGGCTGCGATCGCTTCCGCCAGCCGGTCGGAGCCGGCGGAGAGGCGGGATGACATCTCCGGGTTTCGCGCGGCCCGGTTGACCACGGCCAGCCATGCCATCATCTGGATGCGCCAGGTGTCGTCGGGGTGTTGTTCGGCCGCGGGATCGGGGACTGCTCCGGGGATCATGCTTCGAAGTACGTCGCGCACAGTCGATTCGGCGTCGCGCGGGTCGGTGAGGGCCTATGCCGCGCCCCTGGTCGGCATCCGCCGCTTCCAGGCCCCGGCTCCGACGCGCCGTGCAATCACGGCGTGCTCGACCAGATCGCCGCACTCGGCTGGGTGCACGACAACATCGCCGCCTTCGGTGGCAATCCGGACGCGGTCACCCTGATGGGGCAGTCGGCAGGTGCGTCGTCGGTCGTGGGCCTGACGGTCGGCGCATTGGCAGAGCTGCCGCCCGAAGCGATACACGCGGTACAGATGGAGCCGGTGGCTGTCATGGCGGCAGAGCCGGGCCGGTGGACCCATCCGAACGCGCCGTACTCGATGATCGTCGACGGCGAATTGTTCGACGCCCCACCCTGGTTCGACCACCGAGCGTCCGGAGCCAACCGGGAACTCGTGTGCGGATTCACCACGGACGAGGCTCGGATGTTCACCGCGGATGTCGACCTGTCCGGCTCCGACCCCGTAGAGACCGCCCGTTCCTGCGGTCTCGACGCGGACGCGGCCCGGACCTTCCGAACCGGAAATCCCGGCAGCACCGATGAGGAACTGCACGCTCTGATCCTCTCCGACGCCCTGTTCCGGATGCCGGCGCTGTGGTGCGCCGAGGCCGCCGCCGAAGCGGGAACCGACACCTACCTGTACGAGTTCGCCTGGCCGAGTCCGGCACGCGACGGCGCACTCAGGGCCTGCCATGGCCTGGACGTTCCCTTCACCTTCGATACCCCCCGCGGCCCGCTCGCCGCGCAGCTCATCGGGCCGGAGATCCCGCCGGACTTCGCCGACCTCTCGGCGGCGATGCGCGACGCCTTCCTCGCCTTCGCCGCGACCGGCGACCCCGGGTGGCCGCGTTTCGAGACCACCGAACGGATTCGCCGCATCTGGGCGACCCCACCGGAGCTGGGCGGCGACACGCTGGCGACGTCCCGCCGGATCTGGCAGCGCGCCCGCGTCCCCGGCCGGCCGAGCTCGGCCGACGTCTGAAAACGGAATAACTCGAAAGGCATACCCCCGCGGCGCCGAGCGAGTTTGATGGTGATGTGGACGGCACCACGATGTCGAGGCCGGTGAACCTGGTGGTCGGCGCCGCCGCGAAGGTCGGCGGAGCTGCCGGGCGCGTACTGGGGTTCGGATTCGATGTCGGCCGGCACGTGCCGGGCGTCGAGCCGGTGCTCGCGGAGCTCGGACAGCGCGGCGCCGAGACGCTGGAAGCTGTCGACGATCTCACCGAGCGGGTGCTGCAGGCGGTGATCGGCCGGATCGTGCGGACCGCGGTCGGCGCCGTCGATCTCACGGCGATCGTCGTCGACAACGTGGATCTCGACGCGGTGGCCGAGCGGATCGACGTCGACAAGATCATCGGACGGGTCGACCTGGTCGGGTTGGCCGACACCGTGATCGACGGTGTCGATCTCCCCCGGATCATCCGGGAATCCACCGACTCGATGTCCGCGGAGGCGGTTCTCGGCATCCGAAGCCAGGGGATGCATGCGGACGACGCGGTCGCGGGGTTCGTCGGGAAATTGCTTCGGCGCACACCGTCCGAATCGGGCGCGGAGTGAGCGCCCCTGCCCATCGCCCCGCCGGAATCGTGACCCGGTCGATCGCATCGGGGGTCGATATCGCCGTCGTCCTGGCGATCATGGCCGGGCTCTACCTGTGTCTGGCGTTCGCTCGACTGCTGTTCTCGCCGCAGAACTTCGCGTGGCCGGACACCGGCGCGGTCATGTCGACGGGCATATTCATCGTGGTGTCGGTGCTGTACCTCACCGGATGCTGGGCCGTGAGCGGACGCACCGTCGGCGCCGTGATGATGGGACTGCGGGTGGTGAGCCGCGACGGCGAACTCGTGGGATGGCCGCGGGCCTTGCTGCGGGCGGTGTTCTGCGTGATGTTCGCGATCGGATTGTTCTGGGTGGCGGTCGATTCGCGCCGGCACTCGCTTCAAGACATCGTCCTGCGCACCACCGTCGTCTACGACTGGCAGCCGGAGTCCCGTCCGGCGACGTAGGCGCGCCGTGAACGATCGGCCGACAACCGCGGATGCTCGCGTGCACCGCCTCGCTCGACCATGTAACCGCTTATCCCTCTGCGACTTTCGGCGACGTGGCCGGCGGATGAGCAAGCGACGGAGCCGTCGGACGCGCCGACTTCGGACGTGGCGGGGGCGCGGTCGTCTTCGGCGCCGCCGTCGTCGTAGATCGCGTCGCCGGGGTTGTCGGTGACCCGGAGGTCGTGACCGCCTCCGGTGACGGCGCGGCACTCGCCGCACCGGTGTTCGTCGTGGTGCGTGGGGACACCCTCGTGGTCCTGGCCGAAGCGCCGGCAGGTGCCGTCGCGGTGTCGGTAGGTGCCGGCAGCGTGATGGTCGGCCGTGTCGTGGTCGGTGCTGCGGTGGCGGGCACCGTCGTAGTCGGTGCTGTCGTAGTCGGTGCCGGCGGCGTGGTCGTCGGCCGTGTCGTAGTCGGTGCTGCGGTGGCGGACACCGTCGTAGTCAGTGCCGTCGTAGTCGGTGCCGTCGTAGTCGGTGTCGTCGGCGTAGTAGACGGCAGTGTCGTGGTCGCCGTAGTCGGGTCGGCCGTCACCGTGACGGTCGACGTCTGCGCGGGGGTCGTCGGCACCGTGGATATCGGAGGCGGGACGACGAGGCCCGAGTCCGGCACGCCGGGCACGAGCTGGATCGAAAGGCTCGCCGTGGCAGAGAAACTCGCGCCGAGCGAACCGCCCGTCGAGCTCGGAGGCGAGGGATCCGTCGTCGTGGGCGGCGCGGATTCCGTCGCAGTGGCCGGGCCGGAGCCCGGGTCGGTGGGATCGGCGGCCGGTGGGGCGGTTCCGGGATCGGCAGCCGCGTCGGTATCGCCCGCGACGTCGACCGGTACGGGGAGTTCGCTCGAGGCATCGAAGGCCGTACTCGTATTCGCCGCGGCGATGTCGCCTCGCGAGGCGCCGCCGTCGAATGTCTGCACGGTGCGTTCACCCGAGTACGCCCGAGAATCGTTCACACGCACCGGCGGGCCCGAATCCGCTCGTACCACGAGCGTTATCCCGATCGCCGTCGACATCAACGCGGCGACCACACCCGCGCGCGAGAACCGCCGCCGGAACCGCTCGGCCGGAGGCTCCGCGGGCGGCCGCCCGCACCACCGCGGAACTCGAGCCCGCGGCTCACCCACTCGATTGTCGTTGTCGACGGTTCGCATCCCACTATCGCTTTCTTCCTCCGGATGCGCCGGCCGCCGGGAAACGGTGAGCACACCGTCTGCACCACCGAAAACATGCCCGAGAATCGAATTGCGGCAGTTCCGCGAATACCCGAACACGAGCATTGCGGTGCCGCCTCGCCGAACAGCGGGGCATCCAAATCAATGTGCCGAGAAGAGCAGCGCCCGGATATCGCGTGACCGGACTTCACTGCAAGGTCTGGGCGCCGAATCTCGCAGCGCCTCGAGTTTCTGTCGATGTGGACGAGGCCGCGTGGTCGAAATTTCAGGCCCTGGAGAAGGGATCCACGTCACGCAGCCGTTGCCGGTGGATTCGTTGCAATTCACCGGCACGGGTGAGAAAGTCGGCGATTATCTCGAGTTCGGCGGAGTCGTACCAGCTCAGCAACATCTTGTAACTCTCGACGATCATGGGTACGACGAGTTGCTGTATGCGATGGGCCGCGAGGTCGGTCGCCATCACGATCACGCGACGACGATCGGTCGGATGCAGCGAACGGGCGATATAGCCCTGCTTCTCCAGCCGGTTCAGCATGATCGTGACGCCGGCCGCGGTGATGCCGAGCCGTTCGGCCAGCATCCCCGGCGTCGTGGACTTCTCGTCGTCGGCCAGGACGATCTCCAGTGCCCGCCGGTCGGTCTCGTTCACGCCCAGTACCCGGAGCAATTCGCGGGTCAGATCCTCGACTGTTCCGTGGTAGAACCCCAGAGCCCTTTTGAGGTCGGCCGAGATCCGGGCGGGTTCGATTGGTCTCGGGCACACGAGCTTTCCCCTCGATCACTGTGAAACATGAAACCGCTCAAGAGAAGTCGCCGATCAGGGTGTGTGCACCACCATCTCCCCTGCGTACGGTAGGGATCGCCGCCGGTCGTGTGAAGCGGGCATAGGGGCTCCTGTCAATCGATTCGGCCGACAACCCGAACCGCGGCTGCCGAACATCACGAAAGCTGGCACAGCTCAGGCCGCCGAAGCGACCGTGGCTGTGTCGGACATGCACTGTACGACACACCGACCCATGCGATACGGTGCATCACAGAATTCGGTGCGAGTGACTGCCCGTGCACCAAACGTCAAGCGGGGCAATCACTATGAGGAACCGCGGTCACCCGTCCGACCCGATGAGACCTGGACCGGGCTGCCGACACAACCCGGCCCAGGCATGTTCACCACCGGCCGCCGGTGCGGACACCGGCCGTCACGCCGTGACGCCTGCCCGCGAGATCAGCTGACGGCAGTGGTGGTGAGAGTCGGCGACGGGTTCGGGTAACACGAGGTCGCGACATTGCCGACCAATGCGACGTTGGTCGTCATGGTCATACCGGGACTCGTATAACTGGTCCCCGCGTACTTGCTGGTGATCGGCGTACCGGGGGTTCCGGCGGTGACATTGATGGTCACCGCCGGCGGCGTGAAGCTGGTGCCGCCGGCGATCGGACCCGGCACGGTCAGAACGACATTCCCGCCCGACGTGGCGACGGTGCCGGCCACGGTACCCCCGGAGGCGGTAGCGGAGACCAATGTCGAATTCGCGGGAGTCGGAAACGTCATCTTCAGGTTGCTGATGTTGTTGACGGTGAAGCCGGACGCCGAACTGGGCACCGACGATGCACCCGGGGTGAGGGTGATGGCCACCGCCGAACCCGACGCCGCCGAACTCGGCGCGGTGCCGGTGACCGATGTGGTCATGCTCGAGGTCTGGCCGACACCGAAAATGGTGCCCTTACAGCTCCAGTTCACACTGACCGGGGCGGCATTCGCCGGTGCCGCCATACAAAAGACGGTGGCGACCGCCACCGGAGCGAGAACGCCGGCACGAACCAGGGAAGAGATGGATCTCATGACTGACTCCAGAAAATGTAGAGCAACGTTACGACCGAAAATCCGGACCGCAACACCGAGTTTCTAAAATATAGCCTCTTCTCATCTTTCCATGGCCGAAATCGCACAATCGAATCGAGAAGAAAATATCATTATCCGCAATTAATTATTCAGTCTGGAAAGTTAATTCCCGCAAGATTCTTTCGATAAGTCGCACATTTCATTCACCCTGTCGGCCGGGCCATCGACGCGACCGATCCCGCAATTCCCCCGAATACAAGGCTCGACCTGAGAATATATCCGGGCGCGCCGATCGTCAGCGTTCGGGTGGTTACCGTTCGCGGCATTCACCCCCGGCCGGGCCCGCATGCCAGTGGGACGTCAGGGCGGTGCAAGAGCGCCGAGGCAGGGTTGCCGGTATGACATGGCACAGCGGCTGTCGAGCCGAGGGCAAGACGATCCTGGTCACCGGCGCCAGCGCGGGCATCGGATACTTCGTCGCGGAGCGACTCGCGGCCGCGGGCGCGACCGTTGCGCTGGGGTGCCGGGACACGGCCAAGGCCGACCTCGCGATGCGGGCGATCCGGGCACGAGTTCCGGCCGCGCGAACGATGTCGGTGCGCGTGGACCTCGCTGATCCGTCCTCGCTGCCGGCGACGGTGGACGCCCTCGGCGTCGAGCGCCTGGACGGGGTCGTGCTCAACGCCGGAATACTTCTCCCGGCCCCCGAGCGACAGGTGACCGCGCGGGGACACGAATCGATGTTCGCGACGAACCACCTCGGTCATTTCGCGTTGGTCGCGCATCTGGCGCCGATGCTGACGGCGGCCCCGCACGGCCGGGTGATCACGGTGGGCAGTTTCGCCGCGCGGTCGGAACGGCTGGATCTCACCGATCTGCAGTCCGAGCGCGATTACCGGTCCAAGCGCACCTACGGACGATCGAAACTTGCGCAGATGCTGTTCGGCTTCGAACTGGATCGCCGACTGCGGGCATCCGGCGCCGACACCGCGAGCATCGTCGCCCATCCCGGCGGCGCCCTGGACTCCCTCACCCCGTCGCGGCCACCGTTGTTCGTCCACACACCGGCCCAGCGCCTGCGCGGGCTGCCCGCGGGCGTTGTGCTGCACGGCAAACACGCGGGGGCCGACACCATCGTCCGAGCCACCCTCGACACCGAGATCACCGGCGGTGAGCTGTGGGGGCCGAGGGTTCTCGGCCTCCGCGGCCGACCACACCGCGAAACACCCCACGCGCATATGACCGATCCGGACGTCGCGGCCGAACTGTGGGCGGTCAGCGCCGAACTCACGGGCGTTGATCCCCTGAAGTGTCCGGCTACGCCGATCCGGTGACCGCGGACGGTGTTCGCCGACCTCAGCCACCGGAAACGCGGTCGGCAATGCGATCGCAAACCCCGGATTGCTCCCCGCCCTGTAGTAGCTTGACTGATTACCGTTGCTCGTCTGAGAAGAGCGGAGGGGCCGATGCCGAACCTGCCCGCGGGACGTTCGCGATGGTTCGCCGCGGCATCGAGCGCACGCGGCGTGCCGGCGCGGATTACTTTCCGGCCCACCAGGACTCACGCATGGGTATATCGCCAAGACGCCCTGCACGATTCGTGGCCGGGGTTCGCGGCCGCGATCGGCGCCTGATGATCGATGAGGGCGCTATGAACAATTCGGTTCAAAGGCGACAGATCGGACAGCGAAACCGTTGCTTTTCCGGACACCCCGTTTCACTTCGGCGAGAACTCTCCGACAGCACCGAATTGTCACCTGAAATTCCGCCGAATGTATTGCAGGAAACCGTCTTCTACCTTATCCTCGCCGACTCTGCCGATTTGTTTGCTGAAATTCGGCCGGGGTACTCGCGCACACAGAACGCACCTATTGTCAGCGCCGATCGATTCCGAGTGGTGATGACCTGCGCAACTTAGGCAACTCGAGGAGAGGATTGATTGCGATGACGGTTGGTCTCGATGTTCGGTCCGAGCGTGAGCGGGTCGCCCGCGCGTGCCGTCCGGGGCAGCCGCTGCCCGAATTCGTTTACAGCAGTGATGAAGACATCCTGTGGTCCCGCGTGTTCGCGACACTTCGCGCCATGCACGAACAACTCGCGTGCGCGCACTATCGTCGCGCGGCACGCCTCGTTCAACTGCCCGCCGAGCGGGTACCGCAGATGAGCGAGGTGTCGCGCATGCTTCGTTCGCTGACCGGTTTCGAGCTGGCGCCGGCCATCGGAAGCCAGCCGGGCCGCCTGTTCTACGGGCCGATGGCCGACGGCATCCTGCACGCCACCCCGGACGTGCGGCCGGTGACCGAGCAATCGTTCTCGCCGGATCCGGACGTCATCCACGAACTGGTCGGACATGCGGTGATACTGGCCGATCCGGAATTCGCCGAGCTGTACCGCTGTTTCGGCCGCGCCGCCAACCGCGCCACCTCCGACCAGGAGCGGGCCGCGATCGCGCGGTTGTTCTGGTTCACCCTGGAGGTCGGCGTGGTCGCCGAAAAGGGTCACCCGCGGGCGTACGGGGCCGCGATCCTGTCCTCGGTGACGGAGATGGAGTCCTTCGTGAACGCGGATCTGCGAGAGTTCCGGGTGGAGGACATACTCGCCGCCGATATCGACGACAGCATTTGTCAACCTCTCCTCTTCGTGGCCGATTCGGTCAGCCGGATGATGGCGGAGGTCACGAGCTTCCTCCGGACGAGGGTTGGTTCGTGACAACGCCGTATCGCACCATCTTCCGGACGACATCCTCGCCGGCGACGATTAAGGAATTGCGGTGGTAGACCTTTCGAGTACCACGCGTCGTCACGACGCGACTCCGGACGCGGACTTCTTCGAATTGTCGGTGGCGCAGTACGAACTGTGGCTGGCTCAGCAATTACATCCCACGGTTCCGTTCTCCATCTCGCAATACACCGATGTGCACGGCGATCTGGACCTGGAACTGCTCCAGCGGTGTGCCCGTCGCGCCGCACGCGAATTACAGTCGCCCCATGTGCGATTCGCCATCGTCGATGGCCGGCCGCGCCAATACCTCGACCACGACGCGGACACCGGATTCGACTGCATAGATCTCAGTGATCACCCCGATCCCGAACGCGCCGCACAGGAGTGGATGAGCCAGGATCATCACGCGGGCATCGATCTGACCGGAGACGACGTCACGAGGACGGTGCTGTTCACCCTCGGCCCCGGCCGATATCGCTGCTACGCGCGCAGCCACCACATCGCCGTCGACGGCTTCGGCGCCGCTCAGGTGTTGCAGCGAACGGCCGAATTGCATTCCGCCGCAACCGAAGGACGGCCCGCGGCGCCGTGCCGGGCGGTATCGCTGGCCGAGATCGTGGCGGCCGAGCAGCGGTATCGGTCCTCGTCTCGGTTCGCGGCCGATCGCGAGTACTGGGGCCGGCAGCTCGCCGGCCTCGACCACACGACCCGCCTCAGTGCGCGGTACGCCGCGCCCTCGGCCCGGCCGCATATCGCGCACGCGACCGTCGACGCGGAGGTCATGGCGCGGCTCGGCGACGCAGCCGACCGGTACGGCACCGGAACGGCCGAGGTGCTGGTCGCGGCGGTGACCGCGTTTCTGGCGCAGATGACGGGCGATACCGATGTCACGGTGTCGCTACCGGTCGCCGGGCGCACCACCGGAGCGCTGCGGCAGTCGGCGGGAATGGTCTCGAACGTGGTGCCCTTGCGGGTGCGCGGCGTGGCCGAGAGCACGGTCGGTGAGCTGGTTCGCGAGGTACGCCTGAGCATGATCGGCGCGTTGCGCCATCAGTTGTACCGGCACGAAGACCTGCTCCGCGACCACGGCGTGGGGCAGGCCGGGCGGCACGGCTACGGTCCGCTGATCAACGTCCTCAGCCTGCCCGACAGCATCGACTTCGGCGCCGTTCGCGGTCGGACGCAACTGCTTTCGGCCGGGCCGGTGGAGGATTTGGCGATCAGTTGCTACCGGTTCGGCACCGAGCCGTTCGTCATCGACTTCCACGCCAACCCGGAGCTGTACCGAGCGGACGAGGTGGAAGGTTATCGGCAGCAGTTCGTCGACTGCCTGACCCGATTCCTGCGGGCCGACGGCACCGACACGGTGTTCGCGGCCGTCGCCGGTACGCACACGATCGCCGCCCCGCAGCGAGGGAATCACCAGCGGTTGCTGCCGGATCTGCTCGCGGGCGGAATCGATGCCGGTGACCGGATCGCGCTGAGCGGGCCTGACCGTTCGGTGACCTATCGCGAACTGGACGAGACGACCGCGCGGTGGGCGCGTGAGTTGATCGCGCACGGCGCCGGGCCGGAAGTCGTTGTCGCGGTGGCATTGTCGCGGTCGGTGGAGTCGGTCATGGCGTTGTGGGCGGTCGCCCGGGCGGGCGCGGTGTTCTTCCCGGTCAATCCCACCGACCCACCGGCCCGCGTCTCGAAGCTGATCGCCGATTCCGGTGCGGCGCTGGGCGTCACCCTCACCCGGTGGCGCACATCCCTGGACACCACGGCGGTCGACTGGTTGATGCTCGACAGCGACGTGTTCACCCGTGCCGCCGCCTCCCGCTCCGCCGAGGCCGTGACCGACAAGGATCGGATACGACCGTTGCGGGCCGCGCACCCGGCCTATCTGATCTACACCTCGGGATCCACCGGCGAGCCCAAGGGCGTGCTGAGTACCCACGAGGGACTGGCGACCCTGGCCGACGACTTGCGCACCCGCAACAACCTCGGCCGCGATGCCGTGGTGCTGCAAGCACATTCACCATTCTGCGATGCGTCGATGCTCGAATATCTCTCCGCGTTCCCCCCCGGCGCGCAGCTGGTTGCCATGGCGCCGGACATCGTTGCGGGACAACGCCTTTCGCGAGTGATGGAGGACGAGGCCGTCACGCAGCTGATCGTCACGCCGGCCATCCTGGCCACGCTCGATCCGGATCGACTGCCCGCGCTGCGGACCGTCACCGTCGGCGGTGACAAATGTCCGCCTGCACTGGCGCAACGCTGGGCCGGCCGGTTACCGATGTTCAACTCCTACGGGCCCACCGAAGCCACCGTCGTGGTGACCCAGACCGAACCGCTCGCACCCGGCTCCCCGATCACGATCGGGCGCGGACTGCCCGGCGTGCAGACTCTGGTCCTGGACGCCCGGCTGCGGCCGGCTCCCCGTGGCGCCCGCGGCGAACTGTATCTCGCCGGTGACGCGTTGGCGCGGGGATATCTGGGGCGGCCCGGGATCACCGCGCAGAGTTTCGTGGCGAATCCCTACGGACCGCCGGGAACCCGGATGTATCGCACCGGTGACATGGTCCGCGAGCAACCCGACGGCGCGCTGGAGTACCTCGGCCGAGGCGATGTGCAGATCTCGCTGCGCGGACAGCGCATCGAGCCGTCCGAGGTGGAGCGCGCCCTGGCCGCCGACGCGACGGTCGATCAGGCCGTGGTGCGGGTGTGGACGTCCGAGACACTCGGCGATCGGCTGATCGGCTATGTCGTGCCCGCGGGGGCCGGGGAAGAGTTCGACCGGGCCGCCGTGCTGGCGCGATTGCGGACCGTGCTGCCGCCCGGCATGGTTCCGGCGATGCTGGTTCCGCTGCCCGAGATACCGATCAATCCGAGCAGCGGCAAGACCGATCGATCCGCGTTGCCGGATCCGCAGACGCTGCCGCGCCCGGCGTTCCGCGCGCCGGCTTCGGAGATCGAGCGCACGGTGGCGGAAACGATCGCCGAGGTGACCGGGCAGCCCCGAATCGGCTTGGACGACAACTTCTTCGAACTCGGCGGCAACTCGTTGCTGGGTGTCGAACTGTGCCGGCAACTGTCGGAGCGGACCGGGACCACGGTGACGATCTCGTCGCTGTTCACCCCGACGGTGCAGACCTTGGCCGCCGCCATCGAGGCCACCGCGGCCGGCGGGACCAGCGAGGCGGCAGTCGGCGGTTCGGCATTGCAGCCGGTTCTTCCGTTGCGAGGCAGCGGTTCCGGGACGCCGCTGATCTGCCTGCATTCCGCGGTTCCGCTGGCGTGGTGCTATTCGGGCCTGCTGCGCTACGTCACCGACCGGCCCATCTACGGGCTGCAGTCGCCGGCCGTCTCCGGGCAATCGCGGCGATACCACAGCGTCGACGCCCTCGCCGAGGTGTATCTGCGGGAACTCACGCGGGTGCAACCGGAAGGGCCGTACCACCTGCTGGGCTGGTCGCTGGGCGGCCAACTCGCGCACGCGCTCGCCGCCCGGCTGCGCGCCCGGGGGCACGACGTGGGTCTGCTCGTCATGCTCGACAGCGTGGCCTTCGGTGAGGGGGCGCCGCAGCCGGAACCGCCCACCGTCCGCGATCTGGTCACCCACCTGCAGGGCAACGAGTCGGCCACTCCCGACACGCGGCCGCTCACGCTGGACGAAGCGGTGGACGTGCTCGCCGACAGCCCCGGCCCCGGGCGCGGACTGACCCGCGAGCAGCTCGAGCGCCTGCACCAGGGCTATGTCGACAGCGTCGCCATGTCCACGAGCTACCGGCCGGCCTCCTATGACGGCGATCTGCTGTATTTCTCGGCGACCGAGGGCATCACCGGCGAACTGACCGGTGAGATGTGGCGGCCCTGGGTTTCCGGCCGGATCGCGGAGCACCGGGTCGACGTCACCCACGCGCAGATGACCAACCCCGAGGCGCTCGCGGTCATCGGGCCGATCCTGGAGGCCGAACTGAATCGGCACGGCGAAGGGAAGAGCATGTGAGCAAGCATTCCGCTGCGATCGTGGCATCCGCGGTGTCGGCCGCGTCCTCGATCATGCTGGCCGCACGACGGCCGGCGGTGTTCGGTCTCCGTCTCCCGCGCGCGGCGCTGGCCGCCGTCGCCGCGATCGCCCTGGCGATCGCGGCCAACGAGAGCGTGGGCAAACCGGTGATGTTCCTGCGCTGGTCGTATGTGCGATTTCTGTTCGGCCTCCGGCATATGGGCGCCACCTGGCAGGTCGGCGACGGCCGCGAACAGGCGCTGGCCGACTATGTGTGCGCGCATGCGCGGCGCAACGACATCGACGACGTCATCCGGGCGATCGACGAGTTCTGCTACACCAAGAGCTACCTGATCAACATCGGTGACGAGAAGGGCCGGATCCTCGACCGCGCCGTCGCCGCCGCGCAGCCGCGCCGCCTGCTGGAACTCGGAACCTATTGCGGCTACAGCGCATTGCGCATGGCGCGCGTCATGCCGGCCGATGCGGTGCTGTACTCGATCGAGTTCAACGCGGCCAATGCCGCTGTGGCCCGGCGGATCTGGGATCACGCGGGCGTCGGCGACCGCATCGTGGTCATCGTCGGCACATTGGGCGACGACGGAAAGACGCTCGGCGCATTGGTCGGCGAACACGAGTTCTCGCCCGGCACACTGGATTTCGCCTTTCTCGACCACGAGAAGGACGAATATCTTCCCGATCTGCACCGGATCCTGGACCAGGCCTGGCTGCGCCCCGGTGCGGTCGTCGTGGCGGACAACGTGAAATATCCGGGCGCCCCGGAGTATCGAGCGTTCATGCGTCGCCACGAGGGCACCCGGTGGACGACCCGCGAGCATCGGACGCACGCCGAATACCAGAAGGTTCTCAAGGACCTCGTCCTCGAATCGACCTATCTCGGCTGAGCGGATCGAGCCCGTCCGGCCGAGCCGCGAGTGCCCCGATCCCCGATTGCGCTGTCGCCGAACATGTTAATCATCGGTAATGGCGGGTAGTCGCCAGATATGGTGCAGCGTTGCGCCCCGACCTGATGCTGTCTATACGCCGAAGGACGAGATTCGCATGAGCACTCTTGATACGTCCACCCTGCTGGCCCAGCTGCGAGCACTGCTGACGTTGACCAACACCGAGATCCAAGTGGCCGAGACCCGGATCGCGCAGGCGCGGACCGAGGCTGTCCGCAGGGAGCTGTCGGAGAACGCCGACAAGGGCCGCGCCCGCGCCGAGGCCATCGAGGCCGCCATCCGCGATCTGGGCAGTGTGCCCGAGGTGGTCGGCCCGTTCCTCGGCCGCGCGGTCGCCGCCATCAAGGCGATGGCCGAGCAGGCCCAGCCGTTCGACGAGGCCCTGCTCGGCGATCTGGCTCTGGAGCACCAGCTGCTCGACCGGTCCCGCTACATCAAGGCGCTCGCGACCGCCGCGGGGCAGCGGGAGATCGTGACGTTGGCCGACCGCTTGATCACCGCGCATTCGGCCACGGTGGAATGGCTGACCACGGTCCTGGCCGAGGACGCCCTCGGCGGGCCGGCCGCCTTGCGCCGCACTGTGCTGCAGGCGGCGACCGGCACCGCGGTGAAATTGTTCAACCTACCCGTCACCTGGTCGGCTCGCGGCCTGGATCGCGCGTTGGACACCGTCCGCACCACTCCGCCCGCGCTCGGTGAGCTGCTCGCCCGAGGCGCCCACGCGGGTGATGTCGCGGTCAAGACTCTCTCGGCCTCCCGGGACGCCGCACTCGAGACCGCCGAACAGGTCACGCGCCACGAAGGCGCCGGCGCGGCCGCCGACGCACTGCATTCGATCCGCGCGACCACCGGCGTCCTCGAACCCGGTGAGTTGCCGGTCCGCGACTACGACGAGCTGAACGTGTCCCAGGCCGTCGCCGCGGTGAAGGACCTCACCGAACCGGCCGACATCCGCGCGATCGTCGCCTACGAGGAAGCGCACAAGAAGCGCCACGGCGTCGTGTCGGCCGCCCAGACCCGGCTCGCTGCGATCGCCCAGGAAGTGACCGGCCTCAGCTGACCGGTAATAGTTCGACCGGCCGGGCCCGATACGGGTCCGGCCGGTCGCGGTCGTCTGGACCAGCCTGACGATCTCGACGGCTTCGGTCATCGCCGATGGCTTCGTTCTCGCCTCCACGAGCGTTCCACCAGCCCTGTGCGCAGCTTCGTGCTTCTCGCCACCACCCGCTTGCGGTATACCCCCATGGGGTATATGTTCGTCGATGTCGAACGAGAACAAGATCGGAAGGGCCGGAGCGATGACCGCGCACACTGACATCAATCACCATGGGGCACAACGCCATCACGGAACTCACGGCGCGCACGAGGGCCACGGCGCGCACGATGGCCACGGCGGACACGCGGACCACGCCGCGCACGGTGGTGGACTACCGGGCGGACTCCAGATCACCCAGGACGGGTACACCCTGGCGCTCGCCGAGCCGATTCTCATGCCGGGCGAGGGCGATTTCCGGTTCCGGATCCTGGGTCCGGACGGCGCACCGGTCACCGAATACACCGCCATCCACGATCGGCAGCTGCACCTGATCGTGGTGCAGCGGGAGCTGACCGGGTTCTGGCACGTGCATCCGGAACTCACCGCCGACGGAACCTGGACGGTGCGGCTGAACCTGCCGGAAGCGGGCGCGTATCGCGTGTTCACCGACATCGCCCCGCGGGCGCTCGGCAAGACCATCACCCTGGGCGCGGACCTGGCCGTCGCCGGAGCGTACGCACCGCGCCCGGCACCCGCGGCCGCCCGGACCGCCGACATCGACGGTTACGAGGTGACGCTCGACGGCGATCTGGTGCCCGGCGACGGCCGCCTGCTCACCCTGACCGTGCGGAAGAACGGCGAGCCGGTCACCGACCTCCAGCCGTACCTGGCGGCCTACGGACATCTGGTGATCCTGCGGGCGGGTGACCTGGCCTACGTGCACGTTCACCCCAACGGCGAACCCGGTGACGGCGTCACCGCCCCGGGCCCGGACATCACCTCCCACACCGCCGTCCCCGGCCCCGGAACCTACCGGCTGTTCCTGGATTTCAAGCACGGCGACGTCGTCCGCACCGCCGCGTTCACCCTCCCGACGACACGGTGAGTGCTCTCGCCGGCCGCGGCGCTATTTCGCGTCTGCGCGGCGGGCGGTTCGGTCAGGCGACGCGGCCGAGGTGTCCGGCGCGGCGGAGAAAGTCGGTCGCAGGTCCCCTCGCGCCACGACGTCGGACGGGCTGTCGGTGGCCGCGTCCCGGTGACTGAAAAGTTGGGGTCCCAAGGGTTTTTCGCTCACAGGCGGTGTCTTTCGATAGTTGGATGGATGCGGCCGGCCACTGCCGACTCACAGCCGGTCGCGCCGTTGCGCCACCGGCGAAGGGCGGCGGCACGCCCGGTGCGGCCGGGTAATTGGGCCAGGAGTTCGTCGACCGTCGATTCGTCGTTCGCGCGACACGCGAGAGCCATGACGGCGCAGGCGCGATGGGTATCGGTGCGCGGCGGGATGATCAGCAGTACTCGGCGCCGGTCGCGTGCCCCGAGCACCTCGACGGTGTGGGCTGTGCCGTGCCGGGTCCCGTCGAGACGCACCGCTTCGAAGCCCGCGACCGGGTTCCATTCGGCGGCGTTGTACACGACCCGGTGGATCGAGCCGAGGGCGGGAGATACGGCCGCGAGCAGGCCGGGAAGTTCGGTGGCGAGATCCGGGCTGCGGGGCCACCAGGCGCCGTCGACATATCCGGTTTTCGTTTCGTAGTCCTTGAACTGGACACGTGCGGCGGGCTCGATGTCGGGCCGCGCGGGGCTGTGCACATGGTGGTTCGGTCGGGTCATGCCGACGCTCCTGACTCGGCCGAAGATCGGCCGTGTAATGACAATTTCCGGGACCCGCGGAAACAGGTGCCGGGCCGACATCACCGGTGGACGACACGTCCACATCTGTGTCCACATCGGTTGCGATACATTCGTATCGGCATGCTCGAGAAGACCGGCGAAACAGCCTGTGCAGCTCACGAAATTTCGTCGTAGCGCACTCGTATCCGGTTGCCTGCGCGGCGTTCGAGGGACCGTTTCCCGAAACGAAATAACGTCTGTTCGCGCTGCCATTCCGAGGGCAGCCGTACGCGAGTGGGACCGGATATCTATTTCGACTCTACGCGACCAGGCCATCCCTGTCCACGTGGCCTCGCGCGGCGGCGGGAAAGCCGTGGGAGAAAAGCACGAAACCCGCGCCGCGGGCGCGGGTTTCGCTGGTTTGTCGGCTCCTAGATGGCGCGGACGTTCTGAGCCTGGGGACCCTTCTGGCCCTGGCCTACCTCGAACTCGACACGCTGCCCCTCATCGAGGGACTTGAAGCCGGAACCCGAAATTTCGGAATAGTGGACGAAAACGTCGGGGCCGCCCTCATCCTGGGCGATGAACCCGAAGCCCTTTTCGCCGTTGAACCATTTCACACTGCCTTGCGACATTCTTTTGTTTTACTTCCTGTTGCGAGCCGGGCGATCACTGCAACAACCCGTGCTCACCGTCCAGTCTGGCACACCGTCGCGTTTCGGCACGAACTGCCGGCCGGAAACGCCGCTATCCCCCCGTGAACGCCGCGAGGTCGGCGTTCACGTCGTCCACATCGCCGTGGGGTGAAGGCGGCGATCGCGAAGCCCGGGCCGAAGGACACCGAGGCGACGTCGGAGCCGTCGTCCGACCACGCCACGCCGGAGGCGAATCGCTCCGGCGCGCCTCCGGCGAATCGTCGCGCGCGAACCGCACAATCGCTGGTCATGGCGATGGGACGCAGATCCGCGCTCGCACTGCTGGCCGGTCTGCCCCTGCTGGTCCCGGGAACCGCACGCGCGCAGTCGGCGCTACCGGGAGTCGGCGCCGATCCCCAGCGCGCACCCACCCGCTACACGATGGCGGCCTTTCGTGCCGACAGCGACTCCACCGTGGCCGTGTACGAATCGGTGGACGGGACACGGTTCACGCCGGTCGCCGAACACGCCTTCACGCCGCGAACCGGGCTCGCTCGCGATCCCAGCGTGATGCTGCACACCGACGGCTGGTATTACCTCACCTACACCACGGCCCCCGACGCGACCTCGATCGGCCTGGCACGCAGCCGGGACCGGATCGCCTGGACGGAGATGGTCCCGGCGCCGATGTTGGTGCCGGGACGCCCGGAAGGGACATGGGCCCCGGAGTGGTACGTCGATGCGGCGGGCCGAGTCGGGATCATCGCGTCGCTGACCTGGGGGCATGGTTTCACCCCACATCTGCTGCTACCGGTCGGCGCGGGACTGTCCACCTGGGCACCGCCGATTCCGCTGGTCGGTGTGGGCCCGAGCGGTCCGGGTTCGCTCGGATTCATCGACACGCAGCTGGTGCGGTGGAACGGGCGGGTGTACGCGTTCGTGAAGAACGAGGACACCAAACTGGTCGAGCTGGCGGTCGCCGACCATCCGTTGGGTCCGTATACGTTTGTCGCCGAGGGTGATTGGGCCGGATGGGGCGGTCCGCGAGAGGGTCCGTCGGTGGTGCCGCTCCCCGACGGCGGACATCGCATCTATCTCGACGCCTACACCGAGGGCCGTTATCTCTACAGCGACAGCTACGACGGCTTCCGCACCTGGTCGGCGCCGACCGAGCTGCCCGGACTCTCCGGAGTCGTCCGGCACGGCACGGTGCTGGCCGAATTCGGTTCCGCCCCATGAGTTTCGGGGGCGGGACGGATCACTCGCCGTCGGGTGCCCAGTTGTCGGCGGTTTCGCCGGTGGTGAGGAAGATGGTGCGACGTCCCACTTCCACCGCATTGTCGGCGAAGCGCTCGTAGTACCGTCCCAGCAGCGTGAGGTCGACCGCGGCCGTGATGCCGTGCGCCCATTCGTGGTCCAGGACCGCGGCCAGCAATTGTTCGTGCAATTGGTCCAGCGCGTCGTCCTGGGCGTCGAGACCGGCCGCGTCGTAGGGGTCGCCGGTCTCGAGCACCGCCGCGGCGCTGGTGGCGATCGCGCAGGCGGTGGAGCCGAGACGCTCGACCAACGGTCGCACGGGTTCGGGAACGACGTGTTCGGGATGGCGCCGGCGGGCGCTGGTGGCGATATGCCCGGCGAGGGCGCCCATGCGGTGCAGGTGGCCGGTGAGCTGGATGGCGGTCACCACGCGCCGCAACTCGCTGGCGACCGGGGCTTGCAGTGCCAGCAGGCGCAGCGCCTCCTGTTCGGCCCGCTGCGCCATCTCCTCGACCTGGCCGACGACGTCCAGCGCGGCCTCGGCCTGTTCGATATCGGCGTTCACCACCGCGTAGGTGGCCGCCGAAATGGCGGTCCGGTCCTGTTCACACATGGCATGCAGCAACTCGGCGAGCTGCCGCAGATTCGCGTGATAGTCCGACCGCATATCCCGATTCAACCCCAGTGGGACGCACATTGCGAATCCCGTCCCGGAAGGGATCGATCGCCGCGAAATAGCCGGTGGCGGCATCCGCACGTGCGATCGGCGCGATCCGACGCTCACCCGAGCCGATAGTTGTAACTCGCGTAGCGGTGCGAATCGGCGCCCGCTTCCTCCCAGCTGTAGCTGTAGGTCCCCACGTGACCGAGCCGGAACGAGGAGTCGGCCATGATTCGGTAGCCGCTGCGCCGCGCCCGCTCACAGAACGCGTAGTCCTCGCCCAGGTACCAGGTGTGTTCACCGTCGGGCACCAGCATGGGCAGGAAGTACGGGACGGTCGGGCGGTCGAACCGCAGATTGCAGACCGGAAGTTGTTCGTGTTCGGCGACGGTCTCGTAGACGTCGCGGTGGGTGAAGAGGAATCCGGTGGCGGCGTATTTGATCTCCAGCAGTCCCCCGCCCTCGCCGAACAGGATGTTCCCGGTGCCGGGCAGCACATGGCAGGCCAGGCCGCGCACGCCCTTCTTCGCATAGATTCCGCAGACGACCGGCAGGTCGTGTTCGCGTAACCGATCCACCGAATCCACGTCGAACGCGATATCGGAATCGATCCACATCAGCCCCTCGAACCCGTCGCGCAACGCGTCGGTGGCCATCTGGCTGCGTCCTTGATCGATCGCGGCGAACCCCGTGACGGTCCGGACCTCGTACCCCCGATGCTCCAGCCGGGCCAGATTGCGGGCGAAATCCGGTGCGATCGATCCGTGGGTCGGGACCAGCACAACACAGCGCGAGGGCTCCATGCCCGCAGCCTGCCATGCCCGCGAAGGGACCGCGCGGCGTGGGACGGACCAGATCGCCTGCCCACGCCGTCGGTATCCCTATGCCGGCAGCGGGTTCTGGCCCAGGAAGCGCCGGCCGTTCGCGGCCCCGGTGCGGACCGCGGCGAATCCGTACTCGATCAGGCGTTGTTCGTAGTCGTGCAGCGCGGTGCGCAGATCACGGCCTGCCACAACGGAATCGAGGGTTTCGGACAGGTCGGCCGCGTCCCGCAACGCGGTGCAGGCGCCGGATCCCGCCGCGGGACTCATGGCGTGCACCGCATCACCCAACAGGGTTGCCGGTGTGGTCGGCCATGCCGGGATCGGCACGCTCGTGCGCAGCGGGAGTGCGAACATGGTGTCGGGATCGCAGGCGGCGACGATCTCGCGAAGTCGTGGATGCCAGGTCCGGACCGCGGCGGTGACGATGTCTTTCAGGCCGTCGCCGTCCAGGTCGCGCAGTGCCGGTTCCGTCGTGCCGAACCACTCGGCGCGAGCACCGAACGAGCAGGTCATGTAGTCCGGGACGGATGGCAGTGTCGCAGCCGGAACGAGGCGGGCCGCCGCGGTCGCCGGGTCCTGCGGAAATTCGACCGGTGCGACACCGACGAAGCTTCCGTCCGTGCCCGCGATCATGGTGAAGATGCCGAACATGCTGTCGTCGAACACGTTCCGAGTCCGCGCGTTCAGCGGGATCGCGCCGTAGAGCTGGCGCACTCCGGTGTCGACGATGCGCGCATGCGGCAGATACTGCTGACGCACAACGGAATTGATCCCGTCTGCCCCGACCAGAACGTCGGCGCCGGCACTGTCACCGTCGGCGAAGTGAACGACGATGCGATCGCCCTCGGTACGGAAACCGCTCACCGCCCTGCCGAATACGACGCGATCGTCGAGACCGGTGAGCAGGATGCGGCGCAGCGTCAGGCGGTCGACCGCGAAGGCCGGTTCCGCCGAGTCCTGGGTGAACCGTTCGTTCAATGCACTGTCCAGCACGGTGAATCGGGGTTTCGGGGTGCCCGCGGTGGCGTCGAACAGTGCGCGCAGCGGCGGGGGCAGCACCCGCTGGAGCGCCTGTCGTGCCGCGGCGTCCAGATGCAGCCGGTAGCCCTGGCGGCGGGTATCCACCGCGGAATCGGCTTCGTACACAACAACATCGATACCGCGGCGGCGCAATCCCTGCGCCAACGCCAGCCCGCCCAGCCCGGCGCCGGCGACGATGACAGTGAATCTCGACATGACCAAGTCCCTTCGCATGCAACATCATCGGAAGGGACGTACAGGTCACACCTGCGGAAGGTGCGGTGTTCAACGGTTCGCGTCACCGGGACTAACCCATACCCGGCCGGGTCTTCGCACGTCCGGATGTCAGTTTACGCGGATTCGGCCGGGCGCAGTCCGGCATCCGCCGCGGCGGAGGTGAGCGCGTCCGGCCCGAAGGCTTCGACCGGGCCGAGGGCGCCGGTGCCGAGGAGCCCGCCGGCGAGCGCGGCCTGCGCACCCCAGGCGAGCATGTCGGCGGTGAAGTCGTAGGGGTCGACACCGGTCAGCGTGGCCGAGGACAGGATGCGGCCGGTGGCATCGCGGGTTTCGGCGACCGCCCAGGTGCGGGTGCGGGCCCGGGTCGCCGCATCGGGACCCCCGGTCGAGCCCTTGATCAGGGCGCTCAGCGCGCCCTCGGCCAGCCGCTTCACGGGTGCCACACGGGCGACGGTGTCCGCGACGAGCGAGGTCGCCTGCAGCGCGCGAGCGGCATTTCCGGGCATGCCGAGATAGACATCGGCCTCGCGCAGGTTCGGGTGGGCGCGATGCAGGACGAGATGTTCCGACCCCGGAATCGAGGCGCCGGTGAGCGCGCGGCCCTCCACATCGAAGGTGTGGGTCCGCGCACCGCTGCGCTCCGGCACGATGTCGCCGTCGCGGAGGGCGAAGCCTCGTTCGAACAACATGCCGACCATGGACGCGCGGGTGCCGCCGCTGGTGCCGGGAGACGCGATGAAGTAGCCGATGTCGACGCGGGCGGCGTCCGGCGCGTCGCGCAACGCGAGGGAAGCGGCGATATTGCCTGGGACGTAATCGAATCCGAAGGCCGTCAGCAGAGCGGCGCCCGCCTGGCGCGCCTCGGCGTCGCGATCGAACACCCGGCGGATGAACGGGCCCTCGCCGGTCGAGTCGAAGTAGTGCGCGCCCGCCGCGAGCGCCGCGTCCAGCGCCGGGCCGCCGTAACGCAGGAAGGGTCCCACCGTCGTCACCAGCACATCGCCGCGCCCCAGCAGGGCGCGCACCGATGCGGGATCGGCCACATCGGCCACGGCGGTCTCGACACCGCCGAGATCGGCCGCGAATTGCCGCAGCGCGGTGGCGTTACGGGCGGCCAGTATCGGCTCGGCGCCACGAGCCAGCAGGGCCCGAGCCGTCAGGCGGCCCGTGTAGCCGGTAGCTCCGAACAGCACGATCTTTGCCATTGCCCTCACCTGCGTTTCGTTGGTCGTCGGCGGTCCGCGCCGGTTCGTGTCGACGTCGCACCGTATCCGACGATAGGGCCGTCGCGCCGCACCTCGCCACGGTGCGCACACCTAGCCGGTGGGGCCCTGGTCCTGGAACCGGGCCAGCGACTCCCACGACCAGGTGAGCGTGCCGTCGGCGAGGTCGGCGACAACGCCTTCCAGCCATCGTATTTCGGCCTCCGTGACGGCACGCTGATACTCGTCTTCGAGCATGGTGACCCGCGGCAGGCCGAATCGGACGGCCTGGGCGATACCGGTCTCGAGCTCGGAATGCCCGGCGCGCAACGCTTTCAGCCGGCGTTCCAGTTCTTCCCGGGCGCCGTCCGGACCGAGAAGCATCAGAAAGGACAGGGCCGCAGGAAATTCGGGAAATTCGTTGCGGGGCACGGCGAGCATGTCGGTGATCCAGGCCGTGCAGGCCGCGCGGCCGGTGTCGGTGATCTCGTAGACCGTGCGTTCCGGATACTGCTGGTCGCGCCCCGTCGCGCGGACCGTCACCAAACCGGCGTCCTGCAGTCGCGCGATCGTCTTGTACAGCTGGGCGCGCTGCCCCACGTTGACGACCTTGTCCTTTCCCCACTCCTTGATGCGGCGCTGAATGGCGTACGGGTGCATCGGCTCCAGGTGCAGGATGCCGAGCACCGCCATGGCGAGCGGGGATCGCTTGAACCGGTCGGGGGTGGGCATGCGGCTCATCCTACTAGGTGCCGCACAACTAGTTTTCAAATTACTAGTTGCGTTGACACTAGTTTGTGTGTCACTATCGAGGAGCAGGCGAACCCGTCCACTGCGATCCGGAAGGACCAGAGCAATGACCGTCACGACCGAGACCGTCCGCATTCACGCCGACCACGAGACGACCAAGCGCCTCGGCGATTGGACCCACGCCACCGACTTCGCGGTGAAGGCCCGCTATGCGAGCGTCGTCATCGACCTGCGCTCGCCGTGGATCGAGGGCGACGACCCGATCGTGGTTCACGCCGACCTCGACCACGCCATGGTCAAACTCCTCGTTCCCGACGACGCGGTCGTCGAGCACAGCGACCTGGAGTGGACCGGGCGTGGCCGGGTGAAGGATTTCGCGCGGCCGCAGGACGCCGCCGGCCGGATCGTCCGGCTGACCGGGACCAGCACCAAGAGCGAATTCCGCGTTCACCGCGGCGGCATCGCGATCCTCTCCGCACTGTTCAGCCGTGAGTTCTTCGACGACGCCAGGCAGGCACACCGGCAGGGACGCACCCCGACCCTCGCCGATCCGGCCAACGCGCCGCGCTGATCGCGGGTTGCGCCGGGCGGCGGCAAACGCCCGGCGCAGCCTCTCAGCGAGCGGGCAGCGGTTCGATCCGCGCCAGTGTACGGGCGCTGCCGTCGACTTCGAGCTGTACATGCAGCGCGTCCTCGTCCCGCCGGGCGCGGAGCAGCACCTCGTCGGCGCCCAGCACCGGCCCGGCATGTTCGAGAATCACCCGATAGGGCGGCGCCGGTGCGTCGGGGAATCGCGCGAGCGCCTCCTCCACGGCCCCCCAGTGCACCGCGTTGTTCACATGTCCGTAGCGGTCCACATCCGTCACCCGCAGCGGGAACGGCCGCACTTCGCCGCCGTCTCCGGACTGTTCGCGCAGGGCGGCCCGCCACCGCAAGCGGTGCTCGTCGGTGGCCGCGCGCATCGGCGCCATGAATCGTTCGGTCATCCGGGCCGGCCGCCCGGCCTCGATATCGACGTGAATGAGGAACATCTCGGTCTCGATCAGACCGCCGTTCTCGCTGCGCACCTGAATGCGCATGTTGCACCACCGATTCGACAGGGCCGACGGCCAGCGCCGCAGATGCACCTGATCCCCGAACTCGATGGGCCGCAGCACGTCGATCACGGTCCGGCGCACGATCCATCCCGGATGCAGATCCCCGTCCTCGACCACCTTCAGATGGTCGTAGCCGATGTCCTGCAGATACCGCGCCACCGCATCGAGCCGCAGCCGCTCGTCCCCATCGGTATCCCCGAGCCGCACCGGCCACTGTGCGTGAAACGCCCGGGTCTCGTCCGGACACGCCGGCAACGGAAACGCGATCTCGGCCAACCGATCGACAGCGGCACCCATGAACGCTCCTTCTCCCGGGGTCCGCGCCAGCGTAGCGACCCACACCGGACCACCGGTGTCAACACGGCGAGCGGGACGGGCAGGGCACGCCGGTTCCATGAGTCCCCACGCCGGAGTCGATGCGTGACGCAGCGGATGTCGACCGTGTTCGAACCCCGCCGGTGGGGACCGGTGTGGGGTCGCCCGCACGACGACCCCACCTGGTTGATCGACGTTACCGATCGGCTTGCCGGGGCGTCGGCGTGAGCGGAGTGCCGAGTTCCTCGGTGTGGCGTTCATGGCCATGAACCGTTCGGTCCATTCGGGATCCCACTGGTAGAGCTGATCCCAGAGCGGATTCCAGCTCCCGCCCGCCCGCATGGCGTCGACGACCGGCGTGGAAATCGGTGTGGGCGAATCGAACACGATGTCTCCTCAGAGATGGTCGAAGACCTGGCGGACGACTACTTGGCGGGTGCGGGCTGTGCGGGGTCCTTGCAGTAGGGCAGCTCCGGCGGGCACGGTGCCAGCACGGTCGAGAAGTACTGGATGGCGGAGAAGAGGGTGATGGGGCCGCCGGCCAGGATGAGACCGGCCATCGATCCCACCGCGCCGAGCGTGGCGGCGCCCAGGACACAGCCGGCGACGGTCGCTCCGACGAACGGCGCCAGCAGCACGATCACCGGACTGGAGATCGCCGCGCCGACCGCGCCGCCGACGAGGCAGCCGATGCCGCCGCCGATGACCGCGCCGAGCACCGCGCTGACTCCGGCCGCGATGGCGACACGCTGACCGAATGCGCCCAGCGCTTGCGAATCCCGTGGGGTGAACGATTCCGCGGCCTGCCGCACGGACACCACGTCCCGCCGCGCCTCGGTGGGCCGCCCGCTACCGCGGTCCGGGGTGAGTGTCGCGGTATCGCCGTCGATGCGGGCGGTGATCGGATACGCGGTGTCGTCGACGGCGAACGTCAGCGGTACGGCGGCGACCGGACGATCGTCACGAGTGGTGAGAATCAGTTGGTCCGCAACGACTTTCAGTTTGCCGTCCGGAGTCGTCACCAGGGCCGAATCCGCCCGGCGCCCGATCTCGTAGTGCACCGCGGCGCGATCGGGCTCCGCATGAGCGGTGCCGGTGGTGACGGCGGCGGCCGTGACCCCGAGAGCCGTGATCAGTGCGGGTGTCATGAATGTCATCGGATTCCTCATCATCGGTTGTGAACAGCGGCGAGTGTGCGAAGCCCGGCCGGGTACAGGCAGCGACCGGCCACCAGGGCGGCGATCGCGACCAGATAGGCGAGCGGGGCCAGTCGTAGTGCGGCGGTCAGGCCGTAGTGGTCGGCGAGCACGCCGACGACGAAGGGGCCCAGCGCCATTCCGAGCAGACTGTTGGACAGCGTCAGGGTCCCCATCGCGGAGGCGCGGACCGACGAATGGGTGAGGTTGGCCACCATCGCGGCGGTGGGGCCCGAGGAACCACCCGAGAACCAGGCACCGACGCCGATCAGAATCAGTTGTGCCGCACCGTGTTCGATGCTGAATCCGAGCGTGAGGCAGACCAGCGAGATCGAGCAGAACGCGATGGCGGCGAGCCACTTGCGCGACAGGTCGTGGCGGCCGATGCGGTCGGTGACGATGCCGCAGCACACCATTCCGGCGCCGACCAGCAGGACGACACCCGCCGCGGCGACGGCCGCGGTATCGGCCGCCAGCCCGTAGACCCGATTGAAGAAGCTCGGCGTCCACGCCAGCAGCACCGCGGCGGCGAACAGCTGTACCCCACCACCGACATAGGCGCACAGCACCGCCGGATTGGTGAACAGCGACGACACCGGTGCGCGGAATCCATTGTGCTTCACGGGCTCCGCCGGATCGGGATCGGCGTGCCGGGCCAGTTTCCGCTCGTCGACCAGCGCCGCGAAGAGCGCGGCGAGCAGCAGGCCCGCCACCGCCATGGTGACGAACGACCACCGCCACCCGAGGTGTACCGCGATCGCACCGCCGGCCGCGACGCCGAGAACCGAACCGAACGACCCGCCGGCCATGAACGCACCGCTCAGCGCCGCATGCACTCGCGGCGCGAAGACGCCGAGGACCACCGCGATCCCGACGCTGCCGTAGGCCGCCTCACCGACCCCCACCAGGAACCGTGCGCCGAGCATCTGGTGATAGTTCGACGCGAGCGCGCACAGCAGCGTGGCGATACTCCACAGCGTCGCCATCAGCACCAGGCTCTTCACCCGCCCCCACCGGTCGGCGAGCAGCGAGAGCGGGAAGGTCAGCAGCCCCACCATGAGCGCCACCACGCTGTTCAGCGATCCGAGTTGCGAATCCGTCAGACCCCAGTCGGTTTTCAGCAGGGGAAATACCGCGCTGAGGACCTGCCGGGACATGTAGTCGGCGAGCAACAGCCCGAAGGCGAGAGCGAAGACCAGCCAGGGGTATCGCCGCGCCCGGCCGGGCAGACCGGTCGATACGACCGAATCCCCCGCCGCGGGACGCGCAGGGGTGGTGTTCAACTGCATGGGTGCTCCTACGAACGCGGCGGGCGATGGACCGCCCGCCGGAGCCGGGAAGTTAGGGGCCGGAACGCTCGGGCCCGGTGGCCGCTCGGAAAATCGGGCGCCCACCTCGATGTGATGGAGACAACAGTAGGGTCGCCGGCCCTATCGTGCTTTACTCTCAGGGACACAGATGTGAACAATCTGGGACAGCGAGGCGCTGATGAAACCCTTGGCGCGGTACGCGGCACTGAACGATTACGTGGATCTGGGCCAATCCCTCGGACTCGATCCGGCCCGCCTGATTCGCGAGGCCGGGCTCGATCCCGCGGGCCTGAGCCTGCAGGACCGCTGGGTGCCCGCCGCGGCCGTCACCGAACTTCTCGAGCGCTCCGCCGCCGAATCCGGACGGCAGGATTTCGGCCTGCTACTCGCGGAACGGCGGCGATTGTCCAATCTGGGCCCGCTGAGTCTGGTGATCCGCGAGGAACCCGACGTGCGCAGCGCCCTCGAACTGATGGTGCGCCATCAGCACACCTACAACGAATCCCTGCATATCCGGCTCACCGAACGCAACGGCATCGCCCACGTCCGTCTGAGTCTGGATATCGGCGAGCACCGCAGTACCCGGCAGGCCACCGAACTGGCCATGGGAGCGATGCAGGGAATTCTGCGCGGATTCCTCGGCGCGACATGGCAACCGGCGGAAACCACTTTCGCCCATTCCGCGCCGCGGGACCGCAGCACGCACCTGCGATTGTTCGGGCCCCAGTTGAGATTCGAGCACGAATTCAGCGGAATAACGCTCTACACCAGCGATCTCGATACCCCGAATCCGATGTCGGATCCGCTGTTGCGGCCGTACACGCAACAATTGCTCGGCGCCGTGGACACCGCCCACGAAACGACGATGCGCGACCGGGTGCAGGAACTCGTCGAAATGCTGCTCCCCACCGGCCGCTGCTCCGCCGACCAGATCGCGCGCAGTCTCGGCGTGGATCGCCGCACCGTCCACCGCCGGCTGGCGGACGAGGGGCACACGTACTCGGAGATCGTGAACACCACCCGGCTGGATCTGGCGCGCCGGGTGGTGGGAAATCACGGGCGTTCACTCACCGAGATCGCGGAAATGCTCGGCTTCTCCAGCCCCGCCAGTTTCACTCGCTGGTTCCGCAGCCATCACGGATGCAGCCCGAGCCAATGGCGTCGGGCTGCGTCGAAGAACACGGTCGATGACCGCTGATGTCAGTGTCCTTCGATTTCAGTGTCCTCCGATATCGATGCGGACGGGCGCGCCGGTCGCGGCGACGACGTCGTCCTCGGTCACGCCCGGTGCGCATTCGCGCAGCACCGGACCGGATGCGGTGATGTCGAGAACGCCCAGGTCGGTGATGACGCGATGGACGACCCCCACACCGGTCAGCGGTAATGTGCAGCGGCTCACCAGCTTCGGAGCGCCGGATTTGTCGGTGTGCTCCATCAGCACGATCACGCGGCGGGCGCCGTGTACCAGGTCCATCGCCCCGCCCATGCCCTTGACCATATGGCCCGGCACCATCCAATTGGCGAGGTCACCGGTCGCCGACACCTGCATGCCGCCGAGGATCGCGGTATCGATGTGGCCACCCCGGATCATCGCGAAACTGGTGGCGGAATCGAAGAAGGACGCACCGGGCAGCACCGTGACGGTCTCCTTTCCCGCATTGATCAGATTCGCGTCGACCTCGGCCTCGGCCGGATAGGGCCCGGTGCCGAGGATGCCGTTCTCCGAGTGCAGAGTGACCCGGATATCGGCGGGCAGGTGGTCGGGAATCAGCGTCGGCAGGCCGATGCCGAGATTGACATATTCACCCGAGCGCAGTTCTCGCGCCGCCCGCGCCGCCATCGCGGAGCGATCCCATCCGGAACGGGTGATGACGCCGCTCATTTCCTCTCCTCGCCGCGCACGGTCCGCTTCTCGATGAGACCCCGCGCCGGGCCGGTCGCCACCATGCGGTCGACGAAGATTCCGGGCAGATGGACGCGGTCCGGATCGAGACCGCCTGCGGGCACGAGTGTTTCGACTTCGGCGATACAGATCCGGCCCGCGCCCGCGACCAGTGGATTGAAGTTCCGCGCCGATTTGTCGAAGACCAGATTGCCGGCGGTGTCACCGATGAGCGCGTGCACCAGGGCGAAGTCGGTGGTGATCGCCTCCTCCAGCACATAGCGTTTCGGCCCGGCGGGGCCGGCGAAGGTGGCCACCGGCTTCGGCGGCGACGCGACCGCCACGCTGCCGTTCGGCCCGAAGCGCCACGGCATTCCGCCGTCGGCGATCAGCGTGCCGACACCGGCCGGTGTGTAGAACGCGGCGATACCGGCTCCGCCGGCGCGCAACCGTTCGGCGAGGGTGCCCTGCGGTGTGAGCTCGACTTCCAGTTCGCCCGACAGATACTGCCGGGCGAACTCCGCGTTCTCACCCACATAGGAGGCGGTGACGCGACGTAGCCGCTTGTCCGCCAACAGGATTCCCGTACCGTGCGTCGCCGTGCCGCAATTGTTGGAGACGAGGGCGAGTTCGTCCGCTCCCGCGGCGGCGAGTGCCTCGATCAGCCTGTCCGGGATGCCGCACACTCCGAATCCGCCCACCGCCACCGACGATCCGGACGCGATATCGGCGACCGCGGCGGCCGCCGACGTCATCACCTCGGTCATCACCCCTCCTGCCCGACGGCGGACGGACGGCCCAGGTCGACGGTCTCCCCGCAGCAGTTCCCGGGCGCGGTCCCAGGGTCCGAATCCCGAGGCCGGATTGAGATGTCCGACATCACCCAGGTCGACCAGCCGGCTGCCCCACGCCTCCGCCATACCGGCCACCCGCCGCAAGGATGCCAGCGGATCGGTGGTACTGGCCGCGACGATACTCGGGAACGGCAGGCGGCGGCGCGGAATCGGCTGCCAGCCATGTTGTTTCAACTCGGCCGAGGTCGGATAGCCGGGAGGAAAGGGCTTTTCGACATCCGCGGGCGTCACGAGCAGCGCACTGTGGATGTCCCGGCCGGCCCGTTGCGCCCAGTGCACGGTGATCATGACGCCCGCGCTGTGCGCCACCAGGACGACCGGGCCGTCCACCTCCGACAGCACACGGTCCAGCGCCGCCACCCGGGCAGGCAGACCGAGCTTGTCGTGCTCGAGCGGCGGTACCGTGCGCACCCGGTCCAGATCCTCGGCCAACCTGGTCTGCCAGTGATCGGGTACGTGATCGCGCAGGCCGGGGACGATCACCACGGTCGGTTCGATGGCGCATTGCACTGTGCGGCAATCCCTTCTGTGCTCAGGCGTGGTGAGTGAATCCGACCCGACCGGGCTTCCGGTTCGGCGCGAACCCGATCTTCGCCAGCGTCTCGTCGGCGTCGGCGTAGGTGGTGCCGATCTTGTAGATATCGCGCGCCTCCTTGCCGGTGGCGACCTCGCGGCCCAGCTCGCCGGCGATCCGGACCAGCTGCTGGATCTGCTCGACCGAGGTCGCCTTGTGGCCCTTGCGCCCCCAGATGGTGTCCTCGTTACCGCAGCGGGTGTGCAGGCCCAGGGCGATCGCCATCGCATTGACCGGCAACACCGAGCGCATCAGCGTCTCGAGGGTCAGGCACGCCCCGTCGGGGACGCGCTGGATGAAATTCATGATGTTGTACGGATTCGGCCCGTCGAAGCCGCCACCGATGCCGACCCACGTCAGATTCAGCGGACCGGTGTACACGCCGCGACGGATCAGCCGCTCGACCGTCTCGAGCTGCGGAATGCTCGACAGCTGGAAATGCGGCTGGATCCCTGCGGCCTGCAGGCGTCGCAGATGTTCGGCGACCCATGCCGGTCCGGCCGGGACGGTCATCTCCCGGTAGGCCTCGGCCAGTTCCGGCCGCTCCATCGAGGTGCCGGCGATATCGTCGGCGGTCATCAACTCCATGATGTTCATCTGGCTGGTGTTGATCGCGATCGTGACCTGATCCGGTGCGGGATCGAGTTCGGCCAGCATGTGGCGGGTGTCGTCGGACAACCACTTCGCCTCGGCGCCTTCACCTTCGGGCGCGAACGAAATCGATCCGCCCACCTGCAGGATCATCTCCGGAACGGCGTCGCGCAGCCCGGCGAGCAGTTCGTTGAACTTCGACAGGCGCTTGGAGCCCTTGCCGTCGAGCTCACGCACGTGGATGTGCAGGACGGTGGCGCCGGCCTCGTAGCAGTCGACCGCCTGCTGGATATGTTCCTCCATGGTCAGCGGCAGATCCTCGCGGAAATCGTCGGGCTCCCATTCCGGCCCGTAGGGCGCGCAGGTGATGACCAGCTTGTCCTGGTTCTCCGGGAACAAGGCGTCGTCGTGAAAGAACATGGCTGTACTCCGATCGAATAATGTGTGGCGAAACGACTTTCAGAACGGCTTGTCGCCGATGATGCCCGCGCGTTCCATCTTGCGAACGTCGGGGAAGTAGTCCTGCACCGCGTAGTGCTGGGTGCAGCGGTTGTCCCAGATGGCGAAGCTGTTCTCGGTCCACCGCCAGCGGACCTGATATTCGGGGACACTCGCCTGCCGGACCAGATAGTTCAGCAGTTCCGAGGCGCCGGGCGCGTAGTCGATGCCGAAGCGCACATTCTCCGGCGTGTGGTAGTTGACGAAATGCGTGGTGAAGGCGTTGACGAACAACACCTTTTCACCGGTTTCCGGATGTGTGCGCACCACCGGGTGTTCCGCATCCGGGAACTGCTCGTGCAGCCGCAGGCGTTCGGCGTCCGGACGCATCGCGCCGAAGCTGGCCTCGATGGAATGGCGCGCCCGCAATCCCGCGATCCGCGAGCGCACCGACTCCGGCAGCCGGCGATACGCCTCGGCCATATTCACCCAGATGGTGTCGCCGCCGACCGCCGGAGTTTCGACGCAGCGCAGCACACACCCCATCGGCGGGGCCGCACGCCACGTCGCATCGCAATGGAAGGCGTTCTCGTAGTGTTCCGGCGCGCTGTCGAGGTCCTTGTAGATGCGAACCAGGCCGGGATGTTCGGGGTCGCTGCCCAGTACGGGGTGGTCCTCCAGCGGCCCGAATCGCTGTGCGAGAGCGACATGTTCGGCGCGACTGATGTCCTGATTCCGGAAGAACAGCACCTTGTGTTCGAGGAGCAGGTCCTTCAGTGCGGCGAAGAGCGTATCGTCGCGTGCCACCTCGGCCAGGTCCAGATCGAACAACTCCGCGCCGATGGTGCAGGTGAGCGGTCGCACGCCGAAGGGCGCGGAGCGCGCCGAAAGTCGCACGGGGGCAATGCTTGTCATGACTGTCCTTCCCGGCCCACGGTGAAGACCGACGAGCCGATGCTCGTGCCCTGTTCCAGATCGCGATGTGCGGCCACCGCGTCCGCGAGCTCGTAGCGTTGATTGATGGCGATGCGAATGCGGCCCGCGGCGACGTGGGCGAACAACTCCCCGGCCAGTTCGGCGCGCTCGGCCGGGTCGGCGATGTAATCGGCCAGGGCCGGCCGGGTGACGAACAGCGAACCCTTGACGGCCAGTTGCATGGCGTCGATCGGCGGCACCGGCCCCGACGCCGTACCGAAACACACCAGCAGCCCGCGTCGCGCCAGCGAATCCAGCGAGGATTCGAAGGTCGTCCTGCCGATACTGTCGTAGACCACGCGGACACCGGCGCCGTCGGTGAGTTCGCGCACGCGCTCCGCGACGTTCTCCCGGGTGTACACGATGACGTGCTCACAACCGTGGGCGCGCGCGATCTCGGCCTTCCGGTCGGAGGAGACGGTGCCGATCACGGTGATGCCCAGCAGCTTCGCCCATTGCGTGAAGATCAGCCCGACCCCGCCCGCGGCGGCATGCAACAGCACCGTGTCGCCGGGACGCAGCGGGTGGATCCGGCGCAGCAGATACGCCGCCGTCAGACCACGCATGGTCATCGCCGCCGCGGTGTCGAAGCCGATCCCGTCCGGAAGCGCGATCAGATGTTCGGCCGGCATCACGCGCTCCGTGCTGTAGGCGCCCAGCGGACTGCCCGTATAGGTCACCCGGTCACCCGGGGCGAAGCCGGTGACACCGGGGCCCACGGCCTCGATCACGCCCGCACCCTCGACGCCCATCCCCGCCGGCAGTGGCGCCGGGTACAACCCGGTGCGGAAGTAGGTGTCGGCGAAGTTCAGGCCCACCGCTCGGTGTCTGATCCGCACCTCGTCCGGACCCGGTTCGCCGACTTCCACGTGCTCCCAGCGCAGCACCTCGGGTGCACCGGTCTCGTAATAGCGAAAGGCTTGTGGCACAGGACATCTCCTCTTTCTGCGGGGCCGGAGCATCGGCCACGCACCGGGTGATGCACTCAACGGTAGGCACAGACGGAGGGGATTGCTTATCTCTCCGGGACTTGGAACTTGATATTTCGGGACATCGCCCTCATCGGCGCACTCACCGCACGCATGCCACCGCATCGCTGGTTTCGTTCGTGGGAGCGGGGAATCCTCCCCTCAGAGCGACCCGGATGACGAGGCGACTCTCGACATCCGGCCGATGTCGATGGATCGACCGATGGGAGCCGGACCATGAATGTTCGACGTGCCGCGGCCGGAGCCGCACTCGCCGCCGCCACCCTCTCCGCGGTGCCGGCCGCCGCCTCTGCCGACAACCCGGAAGACCCCGCCAACGGGATCATCCCGGCCGGGGCCTACCACATCACGCAACACCCCGACAATATGATCGGCTCGCCCGTGCACAACTGCGACCTGCAGGCATTCGCCGACAGCACGACCGTGACCCTGGTGTGCGGGAATTCCTCGAGGACCGGCCGGCAGAACGCGGCCGGACCCGATGAGACCTATGTGACGTTCGAGGGCGTGCCGGTCGGCTTGGATCTGCGGGAAATCGACGCGCGGCAGGGGTATTGGGAAGGCACCCTGAACGCCGCCGGAACCTCGATCGACGTTCCGTATCCGATCGCGGGAATCACCCTCCAGCGACGCTGACCGGGCATTCGCGCGGGCATGTCACACTCCGGGCCGCGGCGTCGTCACACCGGTATGAACATCGCGTATTACATCGTCGGCACGGCAGCGGCATTGTGGATCGGATTCTCCGGCTATTCACTGTTCACCAAGAGTGAATTCGTCGTGGAACCGCTGCACCGGTACGGGGTGCCGCGAAGCTGGTGGAACTGGCTCGCCCTCGCCAAATCCGCCGGGGCGCTGGGGCTCGTGGCGGGCTTCATCGTCCCGGCGATCGGGGTGGCGGCGGCCGTGGGATTGATTCTGTATTTCCTCGGCGCGATGGCGACCACCGTGCGCGCCCATTCCTACGGGACGACGATCTTCCCGGCGCTGTATCTGCTTCCGGCCGCGGCGACGCTGGCGCTGCAATTGTCCCGCTGAGCAGCGCGGTCTGCGCGGGTGCGGTACCGTACCCACTTACGAACACCGATGTTCGTAGATGTGAGGAGTCGTCGTGGCGGAATTCGTATATCGAGGGCGGCGCGTGGTCTACGACCGCGCGGGCCACGGCGATCCGATCGTCTTCATCCACAACGCGGGCGCCCAGCGGCGGATCTGGGACGAGCAGGTGGCATCGTTGCGAGACCGGTACGAGGTATTCGCACTGGATCTGCCCGGGTACGGGGAATCCGAACAGCCGCAGGGATATCGGCTCGCCGACTATGTGGCGATGCTGGAAGCCTTTCTCGACGAGCACCGGCTGAGCCGGGTGGTGCTGGTCGGAAATTGCCTCGGCAGCGCCACGTCGCTGAGTTTCGCGATCGGCGATCCGGCGCGGGTGCGCGGACTGGTGCTGATCAATCCGCTCACCTGGAATACCGTGCGGCACGGGGACCAAGCGCCGCTGATGTGGTTCGACCGGTTCGCACCGCTCGCGCCGTTGGCCCGGCGGCTCGCACTGCCGAAGGCACTCGTCACACTGATCGTCGCCAATCAACTGGGCCCGCGCGGACGCGACCGGAAATTGCAGAAAGACGCACGCCTGCAGGCATATTGGACCGATCGCGGCCGACTGCTCGCCCTCGACCGGCTGGTGCAGGACTTTCCCGCCTTCGCCGCCCTCGACGAATTCATTCCGGGCCCCGACTTCCCGCCGATATGTACCGTCTGGGGCAAGCGCAATCGGATTCTGTCGGCGGCCGCCGGCGCTCGGCTCGACCGAACGTTGTGTCCCCGTGAGCGTCTCGTACTCAGTGACTGCGGACATCTGCCGATGGTCGAGGATCCGGAGACGGTGACGTCGGCGATCACCGCCTTCCTGGCCGGACTCCCGGCCACAGAGCAACATCTGTCTCGCTGAGCGAGACGCCTTCGGACGCTTCCGAATCCGCCGCGCTACGGTCCGGCTCCCCGCACGTCGCGTGCGATATCGCACCCGCACCGGGGACCGGGCGTCACGAGCGTCCGGTGGATCGAGACGAGGGGGCGCCCCATGAAGATTCGGATCTCGACGATCGCGGCGGTCTGCGCCGCAACACTGGCCGCGGCGGGGACGGCAGCGGCCGATCCGGCCCCGGCCGTCGTCTCCTACCACGCCGAGACAACCGACAGCCGTTCGGTGACAGTCGAATTGACGCACGGCACCTTCGCCGTCGACCCCGACGGCACCGCGGTCACCATCCGGGACGAGGCGGGGCGCGCGCTCTATGCCCTACCGCTGGCGTACGCGATCGGCGACCAGCGCATGCCGATCCGCGAGCAGATCGGCGAGGATGCGACGACTCTCACGCTGACGCCGGACACCGCGGGCGTGCGCCGCGATGCCCTGACCCCGGTCGCCTCCCCGCTGGAGAACCAGCTCGCGATGAACGACCTGGTCAATGCGGTGAGTATCGGCACGTCCGTCGGCGCGCTGATCGGCACGGCGGTGGGCGCGGTCCTCGGCGTCGGGCTCGGGATCGCGCTCGCGGGGGCCTCGTGTGCGGTGCTGAGCGTCGCCTGTGTGGTCGCGGTGCTGCCGATCGTCAGCCTCGCGGGGGCCGCGGGCGGTGTCGCGGGCCTGGTGCTGGGCGGCGGTCCCACGACCGCCGTCGGGCTCTACCGGTACGTCACGACGCTGCTGGCACCGCCGGGAACCAGCGAATACGCCTCCGATCTGCGTGGCCGGCCCGGCGTGCCGGACACCGGTCGCTGAGCGCGGGAGGCGAAGATGTCCCACCGTACGATCGCCGCGCTCACGGCGGCCACCGCGGCCCTGACCGCGTCCGTCGCCATCGCCACCGCCGAACCGCCCGCACCGAGTATCGAAACCATCTCGGGTGCAGTCGTTCTCAGTGGTTTCGCCCCCGGCGCATTCCGCGCGGGTCCCGACGGCGACGTCCGCGTGACCGTGGACGGCACCCCCGTCGCGACGCTGCCCGCGAGCTTCACCGTGGACGGCGTCGCCCACCGCATCGACACCCGTATCGGCGACGGCGGGCGAACCCTCACGATGACTCCGGATATCGCCAGGCGCCCCGCGGCTTCCGCGATGGAGAACCAGTTGGCGCTCAACGATTTCGCGACCATCATGTCGCGCGGCCCGGTGATCGGGACGGTCGTCGGCACCGTGCTGGGCGCCCTCGTCGGCGCCGCGGTCGGAGCGAGTACCTGCCTGGTGGTGGGTCCCGGCTGTCTGGCGACGATTCCGGCGGCCGTCCTGGCGTTCGCCGGTGCGGGCGGTGTCGCGGGCACGGTGCTGGTCGGCGGCGGTGCGCTCGCGGCGGGATTGTGGAACTACCTCACGGTGCTGCAGGCGCCACCGGGACAGAGCTCCTACGCCGGGCAGGGCGGGCTGCTCGACCCGAACGGCACCGGCACACCGGACGCACAGCTGCAACTACCCAGCGGATCCGCGAACGGCCTCGGCACCGGATCGGCGTCCGGATCCGGCGGGTGAGCCCGGCGTACCGAATGGGTAACGTGGCCGTCGCGCACCGCGGGCGACTCCTACCATCGGTACATGTCCGAGGTAGCCGCAGCTCAGCTGCCTGGGACCATGCTCGAGCGCGCCACCCTGGTGATGGACCTGTTCCAGGCGCCGGACCGGCATTTGACGCTCGGCCAGATCGCCGTCCGCACCCGGTTGCCGCGCGCCACCGTGCATCGGATCGTGCGGCAGCTCATCGCACTGGAGTGGCTCACTCACGGCACGGACGGCTACGCGCTGGGCCGGCGCGTCCGCACGTGGAACGCCGATACCGCGCGACTGTCCCGGTTACGTGCCTGCGCGGCGCCGATCCTGCACGAATTGCTGCTGGCCACGGCCGCCGTCGTCCATCTCGGGGCGCTGGACGGCGGAGAGGTGCTCTACCTGGACAAACTCGGTGGCCGGGCGGCGACGGCGGTGCCCACCCGGGTCGGGACCCGGGTGGCGGCCCATCGCAGCACCCTCGGCCGGGTCGCCCTGGCGCAACTGCCGCCGGAGGATGTCGACGCGCGGGTGACCGATGTCGAGCCCGGATTCGATCTCGCGGCCCTGCATCGACGTCTCCATCGAATAGGCAGTCGCGCAACCGATTACGACGACGACGAATTCGGGTCCGGGCTGTCCGCGGTGGCCGTCGCCGTCGACGCGTCGGCGGCGGTGGGTGTCGTCTGTGATCGTCCGGCGGCGCTGCGGCGGATCGCGCCGCGGGTGCGGGCAGCGGCCGCCGAGATCCGCGGCGGGCTGACGCCGCGGTCGCGGCAGGTGAGCGATCACCATCGCCCGCGACCGTCACGGTGACGGAGTGGTCTCGATCCGCGCCGACACGCCTCAACGTCGCTAACATTCACCGACCGGGCGCGGATCACACGATGACGGCACCGATCGCATCAGGAGACCGCCCATGCGCTCCCACACTCGACTCCCTCATATCTCCGGCCACCGGCGGATCCGGGCCACGGACATACTCCGCGTCGACATACTCCGCGTCGTCACCGTCGCGACCGGTATCGCAGTCGCCGCTACCCTCGTCGCCTGCTCGACCGACTCACCGGCCTCGGAAGGACCGAACACCGTCGGATATCGATCGATGACGCAAGTGCCCGCCATGAACACCTCGGGCGAAACCGACGACGGCTCCGGCCGTATCGAGCGGACGCCGTCCGGACCCGCCGAAGTACCCTCCGCACCGACGTCCGACCTTCCAATCGTCTCCGGGTCCGGCACGGCCGCCGGCGACCGTCCACCCGCCGGCACCGCCTTCCCCGGCGAAGGTATCAGCGGCGAGGCGGCCGAACAGTTGCAGCAGTCGGCCGACGCCGGTCACCAGCCGTGGCGGCTGGACGAGGACGCCGTCGCACGCGCCTTCGTCTCCGGGCGCTTCGGCTGGTCGCGGCCGGCGATCACCCACGACGGCGCCTACCTCGCCGTCGCGACCGGGCCGAACGGACAGCGCGTCTCCCTGCAGTTGTCCCAGCCCGCCCGCAAGAACAACGGCGGCGTATGGGTCGTCGAATCGGGCATCTGGTTGTAGTGCCCGCGCGGCCCCCGAAAGCGTCGGGCATGCTGGGGGGATGCGTGTGCTGGTGGTCGAGGACGAGCCCCGGCTCGCCGCGACCCTGCGGCGCGGCCTGGAGCTGGAGGGTTTCGTCGTCCAGCATGCCCACACCGGGACCGACGGCCTGTGGTGGGCGACCGAGGACGACTTCGACGTCATCGTGCTCGACATCATGCTGCCCGAATTGAGCGGCTACGAGGTGCTGCGCCGGCTGCGGGAACGCGACATCTCCACCCCGGTGCTGATGCTCACCGCCAAGGACGGCGACTACGACCAGGTCGACGCGCTGGATCTGGGCGCCGACGACTATCTCACCAAGCCGTTCTCCTTCGTCGTACTCACCGCACGCCTGCGCGCCCTGCTACGCCGCCGCGCACCACAGCAGCCCGACATTCTGGCCGCCGGTGATCTGCGACTGGACCCGAGGCGGCGCTCGGCCTCCCGCGCCGGTGCCCAATTGGCTTTGACGCCCAGGGAATTCGGACTGCTCGAATTCCTGTTGCGGCACAAGGGCAGCGCCCTCACCAAAACCGAGATCCTGCGCAACGTCTGGGATGCGCACTACGACGGCCCGGAGAACGTCGTCGAGGTCTACATCGGCTATCTGCGCAAGAAGATCGATACGCCGTTCGGCAGCAACAGTATCGAGACCCTGCGCGGAGTCGGCTATCGGCTGATCGACTCGGAGGTCGCGGCCGCACCGGACTGAGTCACCGGTCCGGCGGTCCGGTCAGCGGCAGATCGACGACGAATCGCGCTCCACCCCAGGGTGATTCGGCCACGCGCACCGCGCCCCCGTGGGCCGCCACGATCTCCGCGACGATCGCCAGCCCGAGACCCGAACCTCCGGTCGTCCGTGACCGATCGGCCTCGAGTCGCACGAAACGATCGAATACCCGCGTACGGTCCGCCGCGGGAATGCCCGGCCCGTCGTCGTCCACGACGATGCGCGCGCCGGACGCTCCCGGCTCGGAATTCTCCGCGACCGCGATCAGGATCCGTGCACGCGCATGCGCGAGCGCGTTGTCGACGATATTGCGCAGCGCCCGCGCCAACCGCTCCGGATCACCGACGATGCGGGTCGGGCGGATGTCCGTCTCGACCGTTCTCTCCCCGCGCAGGCGAGCGGCAGCGGCCGCGGACTGGGCGATATCGTCGAGATCGACGTCGCACGTGCGTAATTCGAGTCCCTGCTCGTCGGCGGCGGCCAGGGTCAGCAGATCGTCGATCAGCCGCCGCATGCGCTCGGCTTCCGGCAGCAGCGTGCCGTCGATCAGTTCCGCGTCCACGATTTCGGGGCGGTGACGCGCCAATTCCAGTGCGGCCGTGACCGTCGCGAGCGGACTGCGCAATTCGTGAGAGGCGTCGCCGACGAAGCGGCGCTGGGCGCGGTGTCCGGCCTCGACGCGCGCGAGCATATCGTTCATCGTCTCGGCCAGCCGGGCGATCTCGTCGCGCGGCGCCGGTACCGGCACCCGCTCGGACAGCTCGGTGGCGCCGATCCGAGCCACGCGCTCGCGGATCGCCTCCACCGACCGCAGCGACCTGCCGACCAGTAGATAGGTTGCCGCGGCGGCCGCCAGCACCACGATCGGCGCCCCCACCGCCAGCAATGCGCCGACCCGGGCGACCGCCCGCTCGACCGATTCGGTGTCGACCGCCACCAGCACCTGGTACCGGCCCGACGGCGTCTCGGCGAGACGGCTCGCGACCCGCAGGTCCTCGTCGTATCCCGATGCGGCGGCCAGCCCGACGGCACGTTTGACTCCCGCCGGCGGCGTGGCAAGTATTCCGTGCGGATCGTCGAAGCCCCAGATCACCGTGCCGTCGGGCGCGACGACCTGGGCCGCCGCGATGCGCCCGTCCTCGGCGCGCGTGAGCTCGCGCACCCGAGCCGGGTCGTGTTCGAGCGTCTCCGCGATCTCGGCGGCACGGGCCTGCGCGGCACCGTCGAGTTCGTCGATCAGCGAGCGGTGCAACAACCAGACCATCGCGCCCGCGGCGACGAGCAGCACGACACCCACCGCCAGGGCCGAGACGAGGGCAGACCGGATCCGCACTCCCCACCGCGACGGATGTGTCCAACGCCGGAACCGATGCACCCACTCATCATCGACCACGACGGTCCATCATCGACGACGACGGCAGTGCGCCCGTCACGATCTCAGCGTCGTCTCAGCGACGAGCGGGCAGAATGCCGCCGTCCCTGTGTCGAGACGGTCGCCGGCCCGCGGCCCGGAAAGGACTACCACGTGACCAACCCGGCACCGGCCCGGACCGGATATAAACTCCCCCAGGTCACGGCATTGTTCTGGGTTCTGAAGATCGCCGCGACCACCCTGGGCGAGACCGGCGGCGATCTGCTGGCGCAGACCCTGAAGCTGGGCTACGTGGCGGCATCACTGCTGTTTCTCGCCATCTTCGTCATCAGCCTCATCGCCCAGTTGCGCGCCCGCCGATTCCATCCCGCCCTGTATTGGACGGTGATCGCCGCGACCAGCACGGCCGGCACCACCATGTCCGATCTGATCAACCGCGGCCCGGGTTCGGGCACCTCGACCGACGGCGGACTCGGCTACGGCGCGGGTGCGGCGTTGCTGATCAGCGGCCTGGCGATCGTCTTCGTGATCTGGCGGTTCAGCGGGCAGACCTACGACGTCTCGAATATCCGGACGCTGCGCGGCGAGCTGCTGTACTGGGCGGCGATCCTGCTGTCGAACACCCTCGGCACGTCGCTCGGCGACTACCTGTCCGACAGCTCCGGCCTCGGTTACGGCGGCGGTGCGGCGCTCATCGGCACGATCATGGTGGTCATCCTGCTGGCGCACTACTTCACGCCGATCTCGGGTGTCGTCCTGTTCTGGATGGCCTTCATCCTCACCCGGCCGCTCGGCGCCACCGCGGGTGATCTGCTGTCCAAACCGCACAGCAGCGGCGGACTGGGGTTCGGCACCTACGGCACCTCGGCGGTCCTGCTGGCCATCCTGGTCGTCGGCATCGCCTACAGCCATGCGAAGGCCGCGCGGACCGCACCGGAGCGGGCCGACGACGATCTGGTCCGCGTCATCGAATAAGCCCTGGGAGAACATCGCGTCCGGGCTCGTAACCTGGATTCATGCCCGATCTCGCGACCCTGCCGACGACAACCGGCCTCGATCGTGCGGTGGAGGTGCTGGCGGGCCGGCGGATCGTGGTCCTGACCGGGGCCGGCATGTCCACCGACAGCGGCATCCCCGACTATCGCGGACCGGATTCGCCGCCCCGCAATCCGATGACCTATCAGCAGTTCGTCGGCGATCCGGTGTTCCGGCAGCGCTACTGGGCGCGCAATCACGTCGGCTGGCGGCGGATGGACGCCGCGCGGCCCAATCTCGGCCATCGCGCGCTGGCCCGGCTCGAACGTGCGGGCGTGGTCGGCGGGCTGATCACGCAGAATGTGGACCTGCTGCACACCAAGGCCGGGCACCGGGCCGTCATCGATCTGCACGGCACCTATGCGCGGGTGCGCTGCCTGTCGTGCCACGCCCTGATCTCGCGCATGACGCTCGCCGACCGGCTGGAGGCGGCCAATCCCGGCTTCGCCGAACTGGCGACGGCGACGGGGATCGAGGTGGCGCCGGACGCCGATGCCGTGGTCGGTGAGACCGACGGTTTCCGCATGGTCGACTGTGCCGACTGCGGTGGCATGTTGAAGCCCGATATCGTCTACTTCGGTGAGAATGTCCCGAAAGATCGTGTGGCCGAGGCATTCTCGATGGTCGACGCCGCCGATGCGATGGTCGTCGCGGGATCCTCGCTGACGGTCATGTCGGGGCTGCGATTCGTCCGCCGCGCCGCGAAATCGGGTAAGCCGATCGTGATCGTGAACCGCGGCGCCACTCGAGGCGACGAATCGGCCACCGTCCGTATCGATTCCGGCTGCTCGCCCACTCTCGCGGCGCTCGCCGACGCGCTGATCCCGCCCGCCGGCGTCTCCGTATGAAACGGGTAGCCGGTGGACCGCGGTCCACCGGCTACCCACATACGATGTTCAGTTCCAGCCCGGTTGGGCCTGCCGTTTGGCCGACGACGAGTTCGCCAGGATCTCGAGGTCCTCGAGGAACCGTTCGATACTGTCCGACTTCGCCTCGGGAGTGGCCACCTGGTCGCGCACCTTCTCCTCGGTGATCGCCAGCATCGCGGCCGCCAGATCCGTTTCCAGATCGCGCACCATCTGGCGACGCAGCTGGGCGACCTGATCGCGGCCCTGCCGTCGCACCCGTTCGACCTCCGCCGCGGCCGCTTCTCGCATCTGCGCCACGATGTACTCGGCGTCGGCGCGCGCGTCGGCGCGAATCTGCTCGAGTTCGCTGTGCGCTTCGGTGAGGGCGTTCGCGTAGGAGCGCTTGGCCTCCTCCAACTGCTGTGCGGCGTGATCGCTTTCGGTGAGCTGCTTGGCGATCGCGTCCTGACTCTTGGCCATCAACCTCTTCACCGGCGGGACGACCCATTTCCAGATGACGAAGATGATGACGGCGAAGCCGAACAGCTGACTGAAGAAGACCGGCCAGTCGAAGGTGATCTGGTATCCGCCTGCGGCAAGCACACCGCCGCTGGTGTCAATCATTACGAATCCCTGCCCCTCCTACGACCGGCGGTGCCGGCGTGGCGACTGTCACCGATCACCTGATCGGCAAGCGATTGGGCCAGCGGCTCGACCTCGAGTCGCAGCTCGGACTTGACGCGGTCGGCCTCGGCGCGCAGATGGGCAGCGGATTCGGCGACGATGCCGTCGACCTCCTGCTGTGCCTGCGTCCGCAGGTCGTCCATGATCGCGCGGCCCTGGGCCCGTGCCTCGTTGCGGATGTCGGCCGCCTCGGTACGGGCTTGTTCCAGCGCCGTCTCATATTTCGCCTGGGCGTCGGCGAAGACCTGTTTCGCCTCTTTGGCGTTGGCGGCGGTCGCCTCCACCCGCTCCTCGCGTTCGGTCAGCACCTTGCGGATCGGCGGAACGACGAAGAACCAGATGACTCCGAGCACGATCAGAAAAATGATCAGCTCGACGAAGAAGGTGCCGTTGGGAATGAGGAAGTTCCCCTCGGCCACCACATCGGTTCGCGCGGACATCTCGCCGATTACTTACCGGGAGTTGCGAATACGAACAGCGCCATGAACGCGAGATTGATGAAGTACGCGGCCTCGACCAGACCGACGGTCAGGAAGAAGTTACCGCGCAACCGGCCCTCTGCCTCGGGCTGCCGAGTGACGCCGTTGATCAGTGCCGAACCGGCCAGACCGTCACCGATACCCGCGCCGATGGCGCCACCGGCCATGATGAGGCCACCGCCGATGAGGGCACCCTGGACGATTGCTGGATCTGCTGCCATTTTCTCTTCCTGTTCTCCAACGTTGACCGATCGGTGGGGCCGATCGGGACTGCCGTTCAGTGGTTTTCGTGCTCCAGCGTCATGGATTGGCTGAAGTAGAGGACGGTCAAAAGCGCGAAGATGAACGCCTGAATGGCGCCGACGAACAAGTCGAACAGCTTCCAAATGGCGTTGGGGCCCCACGCGATCCAGTACGGGAACAGCGCGATCACCGCGACCATGACGCCGCCGGCGAACATATTTCCGAACAATCGCAGCGACAGCGACAACGGCTTGGCGATCTCTTCGATGATGTTGATCAACACCATCGGCCCCCACCCCGTGTGGCCCTTCAGCAACTGTTTCACATGCGTCACCGGACCGCGGCGTCTGACACCCGCGGCGTGGTAGAAGACGAAGACGAACAATGCCAGGGCATAGACGAAATTGACATCGGAGGCCGGCGGGAAGATGAATTCGCCGCGGCCGTACTGCATCGGCAGCACCGATATCCAGTTCGACAACAGGATGAAGGTGAAAAGCGTTACCGCCAACGGCAATACGAAGGGCGCGATACGCATCCCGATCGCGGACTCCACCTGCCCGCGCATCTGCACGGTGATGGTCTCGAAGAACAACTGCACGCCGTTCGGTACGCCGGAGGTGATCTTCATACGGAGGAAGAGCGCCAGGGCGATGACGATCACCGCGGCGACCGCCGTCGAGATGATGGTGTCGACGTTGAACGTCAATCCCCAGAGTTCGGTGGTGGCGTGGTGACCTACTTCGATCTTCGGCTCTTCATCGGCCAGGATCATCGTCGCGATAGTGCTGCTCATGACTGCTGACGGAGCCCTCTCCACTCGGGCACGACGGTATGCAAGACGAGGATCACCTGGAACAACGCGAGTCCGAAGAAGATGCCCACACCGTTCGGGCGCGTCAGGAACGCCACGATGATCGCCAGCACGGTGACGATGATCAGCCGCGCGGCCGTCGACAAGGCCAGCGCCTGCTTATTCGGCGATTCCGAGCGGGTGATGCCGGTGACCGACCGCAATGTCAATTGCGCGTTCAGCCATCCCAGCCCCAGCCCGATACAGATGAAAACACCCAACATCAACCGATCCAGCGGACCGGTCACCACCAAAGCCAGCACACCGAATGCGGCTACCATGTAGCTCGCACGGCGCAGCCGGAGTTTGTCGATACTCACTGCGACACCACCATCGCCGCCATCCCACCTCGTAGTAGGTCGTGATCGAGGTCAGCTTACACAGACCAACCTTCTTGCGTAGCAACATTTTTGATCTTCATATACTTGATCTTGAATTTTGCGCCGGACACTCCGGGCGAATAGGCTCAGTCATCGACCGGCTATCGTCTTCTACGCCGTACGACCTGCAAATGAGGGCGTTTTTCGGAACATTCGGACGCCGCTCGCAGCGGCGCGGCAATGGTAAATCAACGGTCAATACTCTGCCGTGAAACGGTAAAATCTTCGGCGCGTCGCAATTGCAATTTGTCTGTATTGCCCGAATTGTCGAGATTTCGATTCGTCGATCCATCTATGCCTTATATATGTGCGCCCCGGACGTCCGAGCGCGGTGCCGCCGAGGCCCGCCGCCGGCCCCGGACACCCCGGCAGGGGCGGCGACACGGTCCGCCGCGATGTCCTACCGCTCGGCAATCCCACCCGTCGGCCCAGGTCGGGTCGCACAAATTTCGCGTTCTACCAGGCATTCCCGGACAATTTACTGTCGAGGGGTTACCGTGACGTCTGCTGGGTACATCACCCACCGGGTCGCTCCGGCCCGCCCGATGAGGGAAACCGAAGTCCCGAGAGACGCCTGGTGGTTTCTGGTCTCTCGCCATGCTTGGTCGCAGCTTCACACGTTGAGGAGGCAGTACCATGAGCAGTAACCCGTCAGGCTCGGATTCCTCGGGTCCGTCCGGCTCCAGTCCCGTCGAGTACGACGACTCCCTGCACTACCCGGAATCGGCGTACTCGGCCTCCTTGGAGGACGCTTCACTGGCGGACTCGGAATCCTTGATCTACCGGCTCCACGAATCCGGCGCGCCCTTGCACATCGTGATGGTCGCACCGCCGTACTTCGAAGTACCGCCTGCCGGTTACGGCGGCGTCGAAGCCGTGGTGGCTCAACTGGCGGACGCACTGGTAGCACGTGGGCACAAGGTGACCCTGCTGGGCGCCGGCCGCTCCGGGACTACCGCCCGGTTCATCCGGGTATGGGACGACATCCTCGCCGATCGTCTCGGCGATCCGTTCCCGGAGGTGCTCAACGCGCTCAAGGTTCGGCGCATCATCACCGAACTGGCGCGGACCGAACGGATCGATGTCGTCCACGACCACACCTTCGCGGGGCCGCTGAACGCTCCGATGTACACCGCCCTCGGCATTCCGACCGTGGTCACGGTGCACGGTCCGGTCGACGGGGAAGCGCAGGAGTACTACACCTCGCTGACCGATACCGCGCAGTTCGTCGCGATCAGCGATCGGCAGCGCTCACTCGCGGAGAATCTCAACTGGGTCGGCCGCGTCTACAACACGGTCCGCCCGGCCGAATGGCCGTTCCAGACCCGCAAACAGGACTTCGGCCTGTTCCTGGGGCGCTACGCCCCGTACAAGGGTCCCGATCTGGCCCTGCACGCCGCGCACGAGGCGGGGATCCCGCTGGTGCTGGCGGCGAAGATGAACGAGCCCCCGGAGAAGGCCTACTTCGAGAACGCGGTGCGGCCACTGCTGCGCGACACCGATTTCGTCTTCGGCGAGGCCGATCAGATCGCGAAACGGCTGCTGCTCGCCTCGGCGCGGTGCCTGCTGTTCCCGATCCGCTGGGAGGAGCCGTTCGGCATCGTGATGATCGAGGCGATGGCCTGCGGCACCCCGGTGGTGGCTCTGCGTGGCGGCGCGGTCGAAGAGGTCGTCGACCACGGGGTCACGGGCATCATCTGCGACGATCCCGCCGAACTGCCCGCGGCCATCGCCGCGGCCGACGAGATCGACCCGGCCGCCTGCCGGCGCCGGGTGGTGGAGAGGTTCTCCGTCGACCAGTTGGGCGCCGGATACGAATCCGCCTACTACGCGGCGATCGACAAACTCGCCGGTGTCCCGGTACCCGTCGCATCCGACGGCGTTCCCCTGATCCGTCCGCTCTCGGCCGTCGGAAACGGCTGATTCGCAGGCGAATCCACCCGCATCCGGTCCGCGTCCTCGCACGACCGGATGCGGGCGTCCTCGGGGCCGAGCCGCCGCGGAAATCAGCGGGGCAAGCCGCCGAAACGCCCTTCCCACCGCACCAGCACATCGGCCAGAATGCGGGCGAGTTCGCGCTGGTCGTCGTCCGGTAGTCCGGACAGCAATCCCGCCTCGTAGGCCAGCTGGCGCGGCATCAGCCGATCGATCAGTGCCCGGCCGTCCGCGCTCAGCGAGATATGGGAGACCCGCCGATCCCTGG